>CAMVEM010000062.1 GCA_947166515.1 uncultured Clostridia bacterium
GAGCTTTCCTGCAATAAATGTGTCCGTGCCGACTATGACGGGACTTGATACTCCATCAGATCCTGTGCTGAGCAGCTTCCACCCGATAGGCATACCAAACGGATTTTCCGCTCTGTTTGCGTATTCAAGAATACTATGAAGCTTATCATGTTCAACGGCTTTGCCGTCGAATGTCCGCACGCTTCGGCGAGCCTGTATCAGCTGCGATGTTTTCATATATGCCTCCGTATGGTCAATGCAGTTCCTGCGCGATCGCGCTCTCGATCGTCTCCGGTTTCTGCGTCGGTTCAAATCTTGCCTTGACTTCTCCGTAAGGAATTTGGTGAAATTCCACTTTATGCGTCCCTCTTTCTGACTCTTGAGGTATTTATACAGCGGTGCTTCATCATTTCCGTTGACCTTAATCTTCGCAAAACGAGGGAACTTTGTATCATATTTCAGCTTGCAGAACGAGTCTATCTTCTCGTCGCTTCCGGGAGCCTGAAACGCAAACTGGTTGCAGGGGAAATCAAGTATCTCAAATCCCCTGTCGCTGTATTTTTCATATAGTTTCTCAAGACCTTCATACTGCGGTGTAAGCCCGCATCTTGTGGCAGTGTTCACAATAAGCAGAACCTTACCTTTGTAATCTGCAAGTGATACATCTTCGCCCTTATTGTTTTTTACCGTGAGATCGTAAATATTCATTTTTGCACCTCTGATTCTTATACAGCCTTTTTTTCTTTAATCGAAACAGCGTTCCGGTATAAAAGAGCTTCAACAAGCTCACGTTTTTCATTCAGCACACATCCGCCCTTATGATCGTCGAGCAGTATATCACTGCTTCGCATAGCAGTAAACAGCGGAGAATTTATAGCTTCAAGCAGGGACGAGTTTTTCACGTTGACGTCTGAATATGGAGAGAACGGACAGGGCTCTGCGCCGCCATGAGAGTTGATATGGAAGAATCCGCGCCCCGCCGCGAAACAGCCGCCCGAGCTTTTCTCGTCACCGGGGAACGAAATGTACATCATGCCCGACTTGCCGCCGCGCAGCTTCTGTATCGCTATGTCAAGCTTTTCGCGTTCCGCGTCACCGGGAGCAAGCTCACTGCTTTCATCGTTCATGGGAACATATTCGACAAATATCACTGCCTTGCAGCCGCGGATTTCGAGCCCGCCCAGAAATTCTCCGGAAGTGATATCGTCGATGTTTTCGGTCGTGACAGTTACAGAAGCACCGAACACAAGTCCTCTTTTCTTCAGTTCATCCATGTTGGATATGAGCCTGTCGTATATGCCTTTCCCGCGTCTGGAGTCAGTCTTTTCTCTGCCTCCCTCTATACTCATTATCGGGATAAGATTGCGGCATTTGTCGAAAAGTCCAAAATACTTTTCGGAAATAAATGTACCGTTCGTGAAGATCGGGAACAGCATATTCTTCTTTGTACCGGTGGCTTCTATGACATCACGCCTCAGCGTAGGTTCGCCGCCCGCAAGTATCACAAAGCTGATACCGAGCTCGTCGGCTTCGTCGAAAACTTTCAGCCATTCATCGCTTGTTAGCTGCTGAACGAGTTCGCCGTCCACGGTTGCGCTGTTGCATCTTGAATAGCAGCCCGCACAGTGGAGATTGCAGCTGCTCGTGATGCTCGCGATAAGGAATGACGGGATATGCTGCCCATAGCTTTCGGCTTTGATACGTCTTTTGGAAGCCGCTTTTACCGCAGCAGCGAATTTCACCATAAAGGCGCTTTCCTTTGGGTTTGACAGAGACGCTTTAAGAATGTCCGAAACTGTTTTTTCAACGCCTTTTGTCAAGTATTCCTGAAGATCAAAGTCTTTATTCATTTTATATCACCTGTGATTTTCTTTGCGAATGCCCTGACCGCACTGATGTCGTTTTCATCGGGATGACCCTTGTGAAACGCAGCAAACTTCCCTTTGCAGTGAAACTCCTTTTCGGAAATGTTTACTCCATACTTTTGACAAAGATTGCTGATCTGTCCATATGTTGATTCTATCATAGCGGCGGTGCTGACATTCACAAGAGTTCCTATTCTGTCGGCATTATCCTTTATGAATTGCTTTACTTTACCGTCTGCACCCGCCCAATATACCGAATTGCAAAGAAACAGCAGATCCGTTTTTTCGGCGAGCGGAACGGATATGTCCTTTGCTGCGGAGCCTGTCACTTCCGCAATGGCATCAGCAAGCTTTTTGGTGTTGCCCGATTTGGTGTAATACCTTATTTCGATCTTCATGTTTCCTCCTTTTTCCCGCAGCATAAAAACTTCTTGTGCCACTCCGGAGGTTCCGGCATAGGCTCACCTGTGATGAGCGCGGAAAATACCCGGCGATGGATGATTAGAAATATTCCGAGCATTATGAAGCAGCAGTTAATAAGTGTTCTGATCGTATTTTTCATTTTAAAGCTCCTTTCATATTACGGCAGGTATATTCGCTATTTCATAACGGGTGGAACGTTTTATCGTTCTGTGATCTGTCGTGTGTTGTCGATGTTTGCTTGCGTCCAATTTAATTGTGTTCAATCTTTTATAATATTATATCCCTATAAAGTAGATTTTTCAAGTGTTAATTTGTGGTATTTTTCTCATAATGAGAGAAATATCATAAATTCTCTCATTGCACAAGATACACTCTCAGAGGTTCAGGCAGAGCCTTCTCAAACAGCTCTGCGAGATGTTCGCTTGAACATTCAAGCTCTCCGGTCATCCAATGACAGACTATCTGCACTGTTCCGGAAACATATAGCTTAACATATATCTCAAGATCGGACGTTAGTTTTTTTATTCCCGATATTTTCTTTATACTGTTGGTAAGTTGTGCGGTGTTGGTCATTATAAGATTTCTTACAAAAGCGTCCATACCACTTGTGTTGAGCAGAAGATTCCTGATATATGACCGGTTTTCCTCAAAATATCTTATACCGTCATATATTGAACGTTTCCACTTATACCCGTCATTCCCTATCTTTTCATTGATAGACTCAATGCGTGTCATATAATCGTAGGCGATAAGATCGTACTTATCCTTGAAATGACGGTAGAACGTCGCTGAGGAATATCCGCAGTTATCCGTTATGTCCCTTACGGTTATCTTATTGATCGGTTTCTTGTCCGCTATTTCGCGAAAAGATTCCGCAAGTATCTCTTTGGCTGTTTTTCTTTTCATATTTCAATACCTGTATCTGTCTTCAATCAAAGGTCCTTGTAACTATTATATCATACCGATCTGACAGTGTCAATCATTTTAACGGGCAGGTTTTCTTTCTCTCGTTAAGATCGATCTTATATCCGGACAACATCCTTAACACAAAAGAGCCCTCGCAGGCTCTTTTGACCAACTGACGGCATTGATTAAATTTCAATGCCGTTTCTTTTTATTTCGGTTCGACACTTTAAGAGAAGGTTACTGTTCGTCTTTACCAAAAGCCTCCCTGATCTCCTCATTGACCTCTCTGAACACGCCCTGTTCCTTGTATTCATCGTTAATATGAAGAGAAGTATAATTTCAGGTGATCTCATGTTACATCTGCACAATTTACGGCCCCTCGTTTGGCAAAATCGTAGAATAAGGATGAAAATTACGTGAACAACCCGATAATTTCGTAGTTTTTTGTCCCACTTTATGAAGGGACTTATAAATCCATCGAATCAGTATGCATAACAAAAAGACTGAATGTCTATTGGTGATAACGCTGATTTAAAATGAAAATTTTGTGAAACTACTGCAAATTCGGCTTTGAAATCTTCATATAGGTGAGGGGCTTTTTAAAACCGGAATGTCGGTATACGTATTCCAAGGCCTCTGATTCAGGCAAAATAACATACAACCAACCGTATCTTCAAAGCCCTTTACCCGTTATATTGCACGAATTTTCTGAAAGGCTCAGAAAAGCAGCGGTTTTAACCTTTACATTTAGCGAAAAAATGTCCTTTATTATGAGAGGTATTTTTTGTGCTCACGATTTCGTAACTCAAAATCATCGCGACCAGTATAAAAAACACCAATCACTACCTCTCACAAACGCCTTGCCCTATGCATCTGTACGAAATGTTCAGAAATGTTTGAAAACCGGCCGCCTTTTGCCTATCGTTTTCGACATTTTCGTTCCCTTATTATGAAGGGGTATGATTCCGGATACCAATCCCCAGTGTAAAAAATCCATTCCCCGTCATCCGCATAATGCACAACCGATCCCGTCATATAAAAATTATTTTGTGCAAACATACGAAATTGCTCAAAAAGGCAGATAAAAAGTGCCTTTTAAACCCCTAGATATATGAGAGGGAAAATTCTCAGGACCTACGGGACCTATGGATCTAGGACGTTGATCCAGAAATGCGTCGCTCGCATCTGCAAAATATACAAGTCCGAACCTCATTTCTTTGTTGATAACAGAGAATTTTTGAAATTCGCCGTAAAACGTGTCCGATTTTCGAAAATTTTTGTAGGTACTTATGAAGGGACTATTTTTTCATCGCCGAGGGGGTAATTCCAATGTGAAATGAAGTCGGCGGCCGGAAGGCCGCAAATAGTCAGAAAAAGCCGGTATCCGTACACCGGCTAAAAAAAGACGCTTTTGCAAGCACAGAAAGTTTACATATACTTTTCATTTTTTCGTCGTCCCCCCTCGAAAAAACGCATTTGACAAATGTTTCAAAAATCATTCGCCCGACAAAAAATAATCGCAGATCTTAATGTCAGAAACCAGGAGATATATAACAGAATGTAATATTTTGAAAATAAGGGTATGGTAGATTTACACGAAAAGTTGAAGAGAATTTTGTTAAATATTTTTGCAGGCACCGCTTATCCTATCGCTTTCGTATGTTTTGCGGATATGCGTTACCATATATTCATATCATTTCAGTAGGTTATCCAAGTTATAGCTTTTGCGATCCTGAGCCCCGCATCTTTGAAGTGGTTGCCCTCGTTAAGTTCGAAAATCGTGTTGATTCCGAGCGACTTGTAATATTCGTGGAGGCCTCTTGTGTTATGTTCGACCGTCGCCATGATCTGATTGCGTGTCCGGGCTTCCCTGTCGCCGAGCGAGAGGTACAGTTTTTCGGGAAGTGCCGCTAATTTGTGTGATTTTGCGTAATCCATAAATCCGGGATACCACAGCGAACCGGACGCGCTCGCAATCCTTGAAAACATTTTGGTTCGGAACATAGCATACACTGCGAACAACCCCGCGAGCGAGTATCCCACCAGCGCAATATATGCAGGCTTACTGCCAAGTTCCGATATGATCGCAGGTACTATCTCCCCTGTCAGCGTTTCAAGATATGCGTCAGCCCCGCCCGTGAACGGCTCGTCGTTCTTGTACACCGGTGGTATCGCCCACGGGGACAGGTCGCTGTTCCAATCTGTGATTTTTATTGAAGCGAGCGTAAAGTTCGCTGTCTTCATCTTCCGCAATTCTTCATGTACCGCTGCACCCTCGTCACCGAACGAGTTCAGGATCACGAGAGGGCTGCCCGTATTGCTCGCGGGGGATATTGTTATTTCTTTGTTGGCTATTATCATATTATTCTCCGTATGATTATGTTATTTACGCCATCTCCGAAATTTATTTCCCATTATTGATTATTACTTGATTTTTGGAAACAGGTGTGGTTTATTATAATTTCGCCGGTTCGAGGCCGATCTTCTTTTTCAGTGTGAAATAGCCGATCAGATAATATATCGCGCAGGAAACTACTGCCGATACAATGACCTTTACCACGAACTCCGCAGTTATCTCATCGCCGAGCATCATACACTGTCCGACGAAAAGAAACGATAACGGAGAATGTGCAGAATGCAGCAGCGCTTCTCTGTCAGTCTCGTCAATCATCAGCAGCATGGCACTGAACAGCGGGAAAAATGAACCCTGCTGCAGAAAAGGACTTAAGAATACAACACAAAACATAGCCCTTAAACAAAGTATGGAATAGAGCATCAGCCGTGCCATAGCCTGCGGACTGCTGTCGTTCAGAATACTTGTTATGGCCGTTGCAGCAAGAAATATGAGCATACCGGGCATAAATGTGATCGCCTTGCCGCAAATGATCTGATACGGTTTAAATCCCGCCATGATCTCGTACACCTGTATTCTTTCGAAATAGCAGTAGCTTATCACGCTGACCGGCATAAATAAGATAACAAACAATGCCATAGTTCCGGACTGCGAGAACATTTTCGCCGGATCCTGACCAAGCCGTAATCCGAATATGATCGTCAGAACAGCGACTATGAATATGGCGGTCAGCGAAACGATCTGTTGCTTCATGATAAACATTTGTGACTTGATGATATTATTCATGTCTGCCGCCTGCCTTTTCGAGATAATAGTCCTCTAAATTCTGACCTTCCTCGTTCAGCTTTGTGATGACAAGTCCGGAATCTGTCAGCGTTTTTGAGATGTGCAGAATATCGCCAAGCCGCTCAAAAATCTGTATCTCCTCTCCGTGAATGACCTTGTAATCGTGAATGGACAGCTTATCTTCGAGGACTGCCGCCGTTTTGTTGATGTCGTCTGTCCGCAGAGCAATATGACCTCTGCATTTGACAAGCAGTTCCTCACGGCTTAGGTTCTCGACAAGTCTGCCGTGACTGATGATCGAAAAATCGGTGCAAAGCTCGGACAACTCCGACAGCAGGTGACTTGAAATCAGCACAGTCACGCCCCATTCCTCCTGCATCCGCTTGATCAGCCTGCGGACTTCCACAATGCCCTCCGGGTCAAGTCCGTTCACAGGCTCGTCCAGCACCATAATTTCAGGCTTCGGCAGAAGCGCCATACCGATGCCGAGCCGCTGTTTCATGCCGAGGGAAAATTTGCTTGCACGCTTTTTGCCTGTATTTGCAAGCCCGACAATGTCCAGTATCTCATCAATGCGTTTTTCATCGGGATAGCCACGAAGACAGCGGATATATTCAAGATTCTGACGAGCCGTCATCGAGCCTGCAATAATCGGCTGTTCTATCATAAAGCTCATTCTTGCACGGGAATCATCGAGGTTATCAGGACTGCCGAACAGCTCCAGTTCTCCCTTTGTCGGAAAGAAAAATCCCGCCAGTATCTTCATGATAGTTGTCTTGCCTGCACCGTTCGGGCCGATCAGTCCGCAGATATGTCCTCGCTCCACGGTCAGGCTGAAATCGTGCAGGACTTCCTGTTTTTTATAGGACTTACAGAGTCCGCGCATAGATATTACGCTATTTCCCATATTCATTGCCTTTTCATAAAAATGATTTTTTAATTATGCCATGTATAAGAACTTTTGTACGAGGTATTATCAAACCTGCAATTGAGCGTTTTCTATCAGCCTGACTGCTTCGTAAAGCCCGCCTTCGGTATTATAGTTTCACTTTGTGTTCAGGCATCAAAATTCCAGAAACCCGTTCCGGTCTCGGGATCGAATTTTCTCTTTATCACGCCGCCGGCAGTCGGCCTTAATTCTATCTCGGCAGTATAAAGAACAGTTATCGACTTTATGTGACCGCCCGCCATATGATGTCCGCCGTCTTTCTTGAACGAGAACATAGCGTGCGTGTGGTGGAAATACTCACCGTTTTCGTCTGTAACTATGTTACCGTTAAGTGAGACGAGCTCCAGCATGCCATCTAACGTCTGCGTTTCAAATGATCCTTTTTCCGGAATGAAGGTCTGTATCTCTGCCTGCTTACATCCTCCGATACCGCTGAATACCGCCGATTTGATCTGTTCTTTTCTGCATATTTCAATAATATTTCCGATAATCTCATCGCCGCGATCCATGCGGATGTATATTGTGCCATTGAAATTTCTGTAATCCATACTATTCCCTTTACAATAATTATACTGCTTTGTTTTTCTGTTATTCAAGTGTCATAAGGTCAGCAAAGCCGGTAACGTTGAATATCTCTTTGACTGACTCCGAATAATTGATGACTCTGACCGGTTCTTTTGCGGATTTGCTCATTATCAGCAGAACGCGAAGTCCTGCGGACGAGATGTAATCCAGATTTCTCGCGTCAAGAGTTATAAACTCTGCGGGTTCGCTGTCATTGAATTTCCGGAGCAGCTCCGGAGCGGTCATAGTGTCAAGTCTTCCGCCGACTTCGTAGATCGCGGTATTTCCTTCGGTGTGGGTCCTGACATAGAACTCTCCGCCGTATGTGCCGTGTGCGTCTTCGGCTTTCGCGGTAAGCTCCCATTCGATCATACCTGCGAGCTTATCTCTCATACGTTCCATTAGCCCGGGAACGGCTGCACAACTCCGCAGATCGGGCAGCTTGTCGCTGTACGCGAAAGCTCTGACATTGAATCCCTGTTCCTTCATAAGCGCCTTACGTTTTTCGTAATCCAAGGTGATGAAGGGGTTGATTGAATTGTCAATGTCGGCTGCCTTAGCGCCTCCCGATCTCACAGCGGCGAAAACTACCGCAGGGTCTTTTCCGGTAACGGCTTCATATCCGAACGCCATAAGGTTACTCGCCATTGCGTCCGATGTGTACCACGAGCCGCCGAACTCGGAGAGCAGGCGTTTAATGCTCGCGCAGACCTCTTTCAGCTCGCTCATGTTGAAAAAGCCGAGCAATCCGTCGGTTATTATGCAGATCTTACCTGTAACACCTTCCAGCGCGCTCTTCATGGAATCGTAGTTCGTCGCGTCAACTCCGCTGAAATGTATCGCGGGGTCATCGGACAGCTTCTTTATCGCCGGTTCGATCTCGTTGATGACAACAGGAAGATCAAATCCGTAATACTGCTTTCCCATTCTCGAAACAGCAAGCGCGTGAGGCAGGTATCCGCACGGAAGGTCTATGATAACATCACAGCCGGACTCCTCGGCAATGCGGTTCCAAACATTATATCTCGCATCGTGAGCTACGGTATATCCGCGCATTATTTCAATTTCGGTTTCGCTTGGTGCGGCAGACGTTGTTTTGCTGAGCTCGGAAAGGTCTATCTCTCCGCCGAGCTTTATCGCGTCGGGCTCGCCGGTCTGCATAAGGAGAGCAAGGCAGCCCTTTGCCGTATAGTAGCTCGGATTTACGGCTTTCAGTAATTCCTGATTATTCATTTAGATCAAACCTCCGTTTATAGTTTTATATTATTATAACATAAACGGTAGGAAAATTCAATATACGCGGTTTGAAACAAATTCGATAATTCGGATAATTCTGACAAGCGTTATCCCGCAGATACGAGCCTGCATTTTTGCGGTGGCAATATTCGTGTTTGCGGACTGCTGGAATATGCTTGAACAGCCGATGCTGTTCCTGAAAAGAACAGAACTCAAAACACTGTCGGTATTTATTGCGGACGCCGACAAATATAGCGGGAATGTGCTGCTGCCCGCGTCCGTGATATTTATGATACCTATTTTCCTGCTATATCTGCTTTTCAGCGAGCATTTGGACAATGGGCTGACTTGGGGTTATCACTCCTTCAGGGTAAAATAAAAAGAGCCTTTACAAAAGCTCTTATGTATGGTATAATTACATCAATGAAGGGAGAGATATACAAAGTTATAAGCTGCGGGAATGTGATTTAAGGGTACCTCTAAAAACTATTTTGAAAAGAGAAAATGAGATAGGTTCGTCGGATACAAGGAAAGCCGACGACACCGTGCTGGCGCACGGTTAGGAGACTTGACGCAGTAGCCGGCGTACATAGCTCTTTTTCTCTCAAATAGAGTTTTTAGAGGTTCCCTTAAGTTGAAAACAAAGAGACACAGCATTTTCCCACAGACAGGAGTTTATACACAAAAGAGGTTTTATTATGGAAAACGGATTGATCTACACCAATGACAACTGCATAGGCTGTAACAAGTGCGTGCGAATATGTTGTTCATTTGGCGCTTCTGTTTCGTACAATCGACCGGATCACAATGCCATAGCTATCAATGCCGAACGCTGCATAAACTGCGGTGCCTGCATCGACGTATGCACACATAATGCGAGAGACTATCGGGACGACACGGTTCGTCTGTTTGACGATCTGAAAAACGGCGAAGCTGTATCCGTTCTTATTGCACCCGCTTTTGAAGCAAAGTATCCTTCGGAGTACAGGAAAATTCTCGGTGCGCTCAAAGCACTGGGGGTCAGGCGGATATTACCGGTGTCACTCGGCGCAGATATCTGCACGTGGGCATATATTAAGCTTATACGAGAAAAAGGAATGACCGGAAGAATATCCACCGCCTGTCCGGTCGTAACAGCCTATGTAGAGCATTGGATGCCGGATCTCATACCGCATCTTATGCCGGTAAAAAGCCCTATGATGTGCGCCGCGACATATTTCAGAAAAACACTCGGCATTTCAGACAAATTCGCTTTTATCGGTCCGTGCATCGCCAAGCGGACGGAAATGGACAGGTTTCCTGAGCTTATACAGTATAATCTTACATTCCCGAAGTTGGTGGAATACATCAATGACCACAATATTACTGCGGAAGACGCGGCGGAAGAAAACGAGTCCGGTCTCGGCTCGTTCTATCCGGCGCCGGGCGGACTTGCGGACAACATAAAGTGGTTCATGGGCGATGATACGCCTGTGCGTGTCGTTTCCGGAAAGACCTATCTTTATCAGCGTTTTGTAAAGAACAGAAGTAAGATCGCGGAAAAAACACTGCCATATGTCCTGTTTGACGCGCTCAACTGCCGCGAGGGCTGCCTTGAAGGCACAGCCAAGATAGACGAGGAAGATCGTGAGGATAAAGGGATTTCCGAAATAAACGACATCAGAGCAGAAAGCAAGAACTATACGCCCGATTCTCCGTGGAACCCATCGCTTACTTGTGAACAGAGGCTTGAAAATCTGAACAGGCAGTTTGCCTGTCTCGATATTGAAGATTATATGACGGTGTTCACAGACAAGAGTGCCGCCTGTTCTGTTTCTTATCCCGATGATGAACAGGCAGAAGCGATTTATCTGTCAATGCACAAGGAAGATAAACATTCAAGGCAGATAAACTGCTCCGCTTGCGGATATGAGACCTGCCGTGAGATGATGCTCGCAGTGCATAACGGCTTTAATACCCGTCACAACTGCGTTTACAGCGAAAAGGAGGAAAGCATCTTCCTTACGAAGATGTCCTTCAGCGACCAGCTTACGGGAGTTATGAACCGCAACGCCTTTGAAAGAAAGCTGAACTCTATGTTTGCCCGCGGTAGCTCGGTAGGGCTGATACTTGCCGATGTTAACGGACTCAAGCAGGCGAACGATACAGAGGGTCACGGCGCGGGAGACCGTCTGATAATCGAGACTGCACACGCTCTTGCGAATGAGTTCGGCGTGGAGCGAGTGTTCCGTACCGGCGGTGATGAATTTCTTGTTGTATTACAGGATTTCGGAGAAGCAGAAATTGAAAGCGATGTCCGTCTTGTAAAAGATTATCTGGCAGGGGTCAAGGTCAGTGCCTCTATCGGTATCGCCTTTGCAGAACATTTTGACGGAGATATGAACGCGCTTCAGGAAACTGCGGACAAGAGAATGTATGAGGATAAAGATCGCTACTATAAGATGACAGGAAAGGCTCGGAGGATATGAATAATAAATAACCGAAAAAGTCCTTCGCTAAATCACATTATAAAAAGTATTGAAGAGTTTTTTCTCTCCATCTGAATCCTCGGTAGAAATGCCGAGGATTCTTTTTATGCGAGTCTCGCTTTTGTGGCTGCGGTTAGAGCCGCTATGAACTGCTCCGGCGCAGGTGTCTTGCCGCCGAACTGCGACCAAAACATAATTGCCTCCGGTTCTGTTTATGACATAACGACCTTTATCGTCTTTATTGTTTCATGGGTGATCCTGCGGACAACATCGGCATCCGCAGAATATGCCATTCTTATGCTCATTATGTTTGCTCCTTAACGAACAGAATATTGTTTACGCGCTCCGTGATATACAGTTCCGTGTCGGTCTCGGCAAAGTCATAGCTTTCGATAACGGCTTTATCGTGTCTGCGGAGAATATCTTCGTATCCGGGAGACAGCTCCTTCTTCCTCGGGAAGCGCAGACTGCTGTCAAAACCGTCCGCGTATTTCAGTCCGTGCTGTCCGCATAACGAGAGCCACTCGTCCTTTGTGTAGAATTTTATATGACCGTCTTTTTTCATGCGCATATAGTCATCGACAAACCGCCCGGTATCGCAGTCGTTCGGGCAGGGGTCGGAGATAAAGAACATTCCTCCGGGTTTCAGAACTCTGCTCACTTCTCCGATGCTTTGTCCGATATCGGGGAAATGGTGCAGTGAGTACCTTGTGAAGATCAGATCAAAAGTGCCGGACTCAAACGGAAAATCAATACCGTCGTAGCTCACGAACGACAGGTTTTCAAGTCTTTCTGCTGCGGCTTTTTCACGGTTGACTTCAAGCGTATTGCTGACGATATCAAGCCCGGTGACAGTGCAGCCGGGATTTCTTCCGGCGATCGGAAAAGTAAGATACCCGCTGCCCGTGCCGAGGTCGAGTATGTTCATTCCGTCACGGATATTTATGAATTCCTGTATCTTTTCAAGATGCTCCGAATTCTGCGTCTGCCGGTCATAAAATACTCCCGACGCGAAGCTCGCTTCAAATTCCCGCTTCGTTTCCGCAATACTTGCTTTAATGTCCATTTATGTTCTCTTTTCTGCGCCTTCGCTCTTTGGTTTTACCTGAACATTATATCATATACGGATTAAAAAAGCAATAGCGGAAGAAAGCCGGAAGAGCTGTCAGTGATACGGAAAACTTTTTGTTTTCCGAGTGCCATATTATTGACAAAAACACAATAATATTGATAGATATCACTGCCCGGATAATGTTATAATATCAACAGAATGAATGAAAGAAGGTCCTGCGTCATGAACGAAATAACAAAACCGCAGAAGCTAATATCTGCGGTACTGAAAATAACGGTATTCCTGTCCGCCGTCATAGGTACATTCCTCAGCTGGTATGCGGGGAAGAACTCATTTATGGGCGGCGCGAACGTGTTTATGTTCTTCACGATACAGTCAAATATCGCGGTCGCGGTCATCAGCCTTATCGGGCTGTTTGTAATGTCCGGAAAAAAGCCTGTGCCCGCTGTGTGGTACATCATCAAATTCGTGGGAACGGTCTCGATAACGCTGACCGGTGTCGTTTTCTGCTTCGTGCTCGCTCCGACAATGGGCGATGCGGCATGGAACATACAGAACATCCTCACGCACGTTGTTGTGCCGATAGCTGCGGTCGTTGACTTCTTCGTCACGGGCATAAGCGGGAACATCAGAAAGCTCAGCGTTCTATGGGTGACTGTGCCGCCGCTGCTTTACGCGGTATTTGCGGGGATCGGGTACATAAACGGCTGGGAATTCGCGCCGGGGCTCAGATATCCTTACTTCTTCCTCAACTGGGGCAGTCCCGCAGGCGCGGTAGGATTTACCGACGGGCTTCCTTTTATGGGATGTGTGTGGTGGATAATCGCGATACTGATCTTTCTCATCATTATCGGTTTTGTTTATCTCGCGCTGGCTGACGCGTTAAAAAAGCTCTTCCACAGAGCGTAATTAAGGAGAACTACTATGTCTGAAAAGGTAAAATGGGGAGTAATGGGAACAGCGGGTATCGCGGCAGGCTGTACCATTCCGGGTATGAAAGCGGCAGAAGGCTGCGAACTGTACGCGATAGCAGGCAGGAGCCTCAGAAAGGCGGAGTCCTTCAAGGAGCGCTTCGGGTTTGAAAAGGCGTATGAGGGATATGACGCGCTGCTCGCCGACCCGGAGGTCGAAGCCGTATATATCCCGCTGCCGAACGACATTCACTGCGAATGGGTGATAAAAGCCCTCAACGCGCACAAGCACGTTCTCTGCGAAAAGCCCATAGCGATGAACGAGGCGGAGCTTCGCCGTATGTTCGCCGCCGCAAAGGAGAACGGCGTCATACTTATGGAGGCGTTTGCGTATCTGCACAGCCCCTATATGGAGAAGCTGAGAAGCATCGTTGCGGGCGGGGAGATCGGCTCGGTGGACTACATCGACACCGCATTCCTCACGCAGTGCTATTCCGATGATTTCAGACTGCACAAGGAATTCGTCGGCGGCGCTATCTATGATGTCGGCTGCTACTGCACCTCGATGATACTGTCGCTTATCGACTCGCCGATAAAGTACGTCAAGGCGGACGCGGAGCTCGACAGCACCGGCGTGGACTATCTTGCCGGAGTGCTCATAGGCTTTGAGAACGGCGCGAGAGCCTCGTTCAACACGGGAATGATACTCGGTACAGACACCTGCGACAGATATGACAGGCTGTTCGTTCACGGCTCAAAGGGTCATATCCGCTCCGATGTGGAATACAACGCGGGCGGAGAGCTCTCCTTCAGCGTGACGATAAAGAAGCAGGGCTGGGAGCGCGATATCCGCACCGAGACCGTAACTTCCGTATCGAATTACACCCTCGAAGCCGAGAACATGAACGCAAGCATACGGGACAGGGCAGTGCCGCTTGTCACCGAAGAGTTCTCAATAAAGAACATGAAGCTGCTCGACACGATACTTGACACTGTCGGATATAACGACAGCGGAAAATGATAACGGGATCACTGATCAGTAGTTCCGTATTCCGAGCTGTTCGCGGAGCATATCGGCGGTCAGTCCGTCCTGCTTCGGCAGCGTTATCGCAGCAGGCTCATTTCCGTGTATGTCGAACCAGTTGTCCGATAGTACGCAGTCAAGACTTCTGAACGATACGCATACGCTTTTGGCAAAGCAGTCCGCTGTCAGCGTTATTGTGAAGCTGTCACCGCTGTCCTCGATATCGGCGTTCACCTCCGCCGGCAGAAAGTCAAACTCCTTCGGGCGCACGAACAGTGTGGTACCGCGGCTTATGACTTTGCCGCTGCTTTCGAGGGTGTACTCGATGTACTTTGTGCGCCTGTCGTTTGTATCGGTAAAATATCCGGACAGATCGGGCGCAAGCGCGGGAGCCGCCGACATTTCAGACGAATATATCTCAGCCGTGAACTCGCCGAGTATCACGGCTTTGTTGTTTCTGACACGGCAGGATACCGTGAGCTTTTCGGCGTTCGGAGTATCGTTGGTGACATACAGAACAGGGTGTTCCGGGTCGCTGTCGTCGCAGCTCAGAAGTATCGGCGCGTAGAAGCGTTTTGCCGCGTAGTGCAGGGCTTTCCAGCGCCCGTAATAGTCGATGCCCGACCACGAGATGACCGGGTTCGTGTCGTTTACCTGCCAGTAAGCCGAGCCCATGCAGCGGCCTCTCGCGCGTCTCATGTGCTCGACATTCGAGCGTATGCAGTCCGCCTGCACGAGCTGTGTGCAGTATATCAGCCTCTCGAAATCGTAGGGGTAGTTGCACATCTGCGCAAGGTAGAACATCAGCTTTTCGTTGCCGAGAGAGCACTTCTGGTGCGCCTGCATAACGTTTCCGCAAAGGTCGAGGTCGTTTTCCTCCGCGAACGCGCGCACGGTCTTGATGTCGGGAATGCTCTCGAAGCCGTACTCCGAGCAGAAACGGTAGTAATACTTCCGAAAATCCTCGATAGGCTTGAAGCTGTGCCACACCGCCCAATAGTGCATATCTCCCGCCTTGTTCGATGACGGGTCGATGAAACCGCCGCCCGACGACGGTGACGACGGGTGATAAAATTTCGCACGGACGGGGTCGTATTTTGTCAGAAGCCTCGGTATGATATCCTCGAAAAGCGTCAGATAATCCTGCTTGCACTCCTCGTCCTCGGGCAGTCCCCAGCCCACCCAAGCGCTCTCTATCTCGTTGTTGCCGCACCACAAGCCGAGTGACGGGTGATGCCGCAGACGTATGATGTTCTGCGAAATCTCCACCTCGACCGACTCCCGGAACTCCTCGGTCAGCCGATATGCCGAGCACGCGAACATAAAATCCTGCCACACGATGAGTCCGAGCTCGTCGCATTTGTCGTAGAACCAGTCGTCCGGATATATGCCGCCGCCCCACACGCGGATAAAATTGAAGTTCGCCGCCGCGCAGTCCTCAAGCAGTCTTGCTGTTTTCTCCTTCGTCATGCGCGCCACGATCTGATCCTCGGGAATGTAGTTCGCGCCCATTGCGAACACCTTTACGCCGTTGCACTTGAAGCAGAATTCCTCGCCCCACTCGTCCTTGTCTTTGGAGACAACGAGTGTGCGCAAGCCTATGCGCTTTGTGCAGGTGTCAAGAATTGCGCCGCTATCATCTTTCAGCTCCAATGTAACAATGTAAAGGG
>CAMVEM010000063.1 GCA_947166515.1 uncultured Clostridia bacterium
CACCGCGCTCAATACTGCGAAGTATGAAGACCATGTTCCGTACCTGTTCTCGTCAAAGGAGATGCACGAAAAGGCGATACACAGAAAGCAGATACTTTCCGTTTTTGCCGAGGCTATGGAAAACGGAGAGTTCAAGCCATACTATCAGCCTAAGGTCAATACCGATACCAATACGCTTGCCGGCGCGGAAGCACTTGTGCGCTGGATAAAAAATGACAAGATAATACCGCCCGGAGAGTTCATTCCGGTTCTTGAAACAAACGACAGTATATGTGTGCTTGATTTCTACATTTTTGAGCAGGTCTGCAAGGACATAAGAAAGTGGCTGGACGAGGGCATCGAGCCGGTGCGCATATCCACGAACTTTTCGCGTATGAACCTGTCCGACCCCGAATTTTCAAAGAATATTCAGAAGATACTTGAAGTATATAACATTCCAAAGCAGTACATCGAGGTCGAGCTCACCGAGACCATGAGCGAATCAGAAAATGACAGGCTGAGCAGGTTCATCGCCGATATGCATGATTCAAATATTGCAATGGCTATTGACGATTTTGGCACGGGTTATTCGTCGCTCAATCTTCTGCGTGATTTCTCAGCGGATGTGCTCAAACTCGACAAGTCCTTCATTGACGGTCACACAGGCACAAGGCGTGACAGCGTGGTTGTGTCCAATGTCGCGAAAATGGCAACAGAACTGGATATGAGCGTTATCACTGAGGGTGTTGAGAAATGGGAACAGGTAAATTTCCTGAAAAGCGTCAACATCAACATGGTACAGGGCTATCTGTTCGACAGACCACTTCCGAAGGAAGATTTTGAAAAGCGGCTGAAAAATAAGACTTATCAGCAGCTGGAGCAATAACACTTTATATTGTCAGGAAAATAGCCTGCAGTTCGAAGGAAACCTCTAAAAACCCGTTCAGAGAGAAAAAGAGCTATCCGCATTGTATTCTGATAAAAGCACAAAGCTAAAGGCTGCGGCTCATTTGTACGTGAGCCGCAGCCTTTTTTACACTGTATTTTCGTTTTTCAGTTCCCGTTTATTCTCGTACATTATTGAGTCCGCACGTTCAAAGACCTCTGAAACGCCCTTATCGACTGCGGGGTCATATGCGGACATGCCCGACGCGATGACGGGCTTTCCGAGATTACCGCGATTTGCAAGTACCTCCTTGCGCAGCTTTTCAAAAAGCTGTGCCTTGAATGCGTAATCCTCACCGCGGAGGAATACAACAAATTCGTCGCCTCCGATACGGAACACCGGGCTGTGTGCAAAGATGCGACAGATAAGACTTGAGCAGGCCTTGATGTATTCGTCGCCGGCCTTATGGCCTTCGGTATCGTTTATCTGCTTGAGCCCGTTAATGTCGCAGACGACGATCGCGAATGTGAGGTAGTTTATTCCGCTGTCGATGTTGTCCTGTATAGACCGGGTAAGTTCGAGATATGCGGTCTTGTTTTTTGCTCCGGTAAGTTCGTCGCGGCGTGCAAGCTCTTTTTCGGAGTTGAGAGCTTTAAGATGCTCGCGCTCTTTACGTACCTCGCCGTCGATATTCTCAACGCCCATGACGATATGCTTTCTGTCGCTTGTACACATTATCGTAAGTCTTGTGTACTGTGTTTTCTCGTCAACGACCATACGATAATTCAGAATTATTTTCTTTTTTTGCTTAAGCTGTGTATTTATAAAATCTTTATCGACCGTGTTCACGAATTTAACGAAATCATGAGGGTGGATTATGTGCAGGGCATTTTTCGGAGCGGCCGCAAAAAAGTCAAGCCCTTCGTCGGCAACACGGAACTGTCCGAAAATATTATTCGTGGTCAGACCGGTATAGCTGTTATCAGTCATGTCAACATAATAAACCACGTCATAGTTTGACGCAAGCGTTTCTGCGATACGGTCATAGACCTCGCTTTCTTTTTTCTTTTTTTCGAGTTCAATGCGTTTGCGGACTTCTTTGTCGATATTTATGACACCGAATACGAAATAGTCGTTCTCTCCGGCGCTGACGCTGCGTATTATCCTGACAGTATGCCAGACGGGTTTTCCGTCAAGCATTATCCTGTACTCGGCGCGGGGAGTATTGCTGCTCTTTGCCGCAGCGCTTACAGCGCCCATATTCAGTTTCTGCTTGTATGCTTCGCGGTCATCTTCAAACACTATCCTGTCCGCAAGCACATTCATATCGGCGAAGAAATCCTTTCCCTCGTTTCCGGGTTGAAGAGTATTTGAAGCCGGATCTATCATGTATCCGTTGTATTCGCCCGTAACAGCGTCAACGTAGTACACGCTTGAATAATCCGCAAGAAGAGCTTCGGCTATTTTATCAAATTTCTCGTTTTTTATCATTTTATTCCTTTTTTTCCGTATCTGCGCTGTCATTGTGATTTATATCTCAGGTTGTCCAGCAAATCTTTTATTTTTATGTTATCAAACGGCTTTTCTATATATCCGCTCGCGTTCATTCCGAACAGTGTGACCGCGTCGCCGTTATCTGGATAGTATGATGTCCCGATATAATTTCTGTGCGGATATAAATGCGTAAGTCCTTCAAGCATGAAAATCCCTGTCTTGTTATCTATATCAAGATCGGCGAACACTATGTCGAAGATGTCTTTTGCGGCAGCATACAGGAGGCTTTTTATATCCGTAAATCCCTCGAATATAAGATCATCAGGATAAAAGTGCCTGAGATGTTCTTCGAGAACAGAAAGATCGTTCTTGCGGTCAAAAGCGAGAATCCTCATATATCATACGCCTCCCTGATAAATGTATTTTCACCATAAGATCCAGACAAGGTTTTTCGTTTCTTCCCCCGCCTTCGGTTTGGGAAGAAACGTGTATCTCTTGCTTTAAGAATTAACGTGATATCAGCATAAATACATTATACCATACAGAGTGTTACCAGACCGTTACTGGGAAGCTTACTTATATGATGATAAGATGAAAATTCGGTGAACAAAATATGAAATTTATATCCAACTGAATTCTCCGGCAATATCCGGAAGCTTCCCGCTGTACTCCACAGCGTTTATATCCACCGCTATCTTTCCGTATTTTTTCAGTATCAGCGTTTCCGCGCCGATCTCTTTAAGACAGTCACGCATATCCTTTACAAGCTGACGCAGGTGGCCGTCCTTTTCGATGTTGCCGTCCCACAGGATACCGAGAAGCTCGCCCGATGTGCAGTATGCTCCGTTTTTATATACCAGATACGCGAAAAGCTCAATAGTGCGGTCACGTCTGAAATCGAACGGAACGCCGTCAACGAACACGCCGAACGGGCTGCACGCAACATAGATCGGCGACTTCGGCATATCTACCGGAAAGCGCAGGTTTTTGAGCGCTGCCATTATGTCCTGCTCGTCGACAGGCTTGGTGAGAAAGCCGCTCGGGAAAAGTCCGTGAGCCTGTAAAGCATACTCCGGATGACCGGTAATGAAAACAATGTTGAGCTTCGGGAAACGCCGCTGTATCTCTTTGGCGGTCGCTATGCCGTTGAGACCCGGCATCTCTATGTCGAGAAACAATATTTGTGTATCCGGTGTCACCATATCTATCGCAGTCTGCGGGTCGTTTGCGGTATGATGCGTTCCTTTATGATCTATTTTAGTGAGCATTTTCCGCATAAGCTCGGTTATCGCCGGCTGATCGTCAACTGTAAGGGTTATCATAGCTGTCCTCCGTGAAAATCATTCGCTAAACATTATACCATATCCGGAGTGAAATTGCAATGTTGAAATCCGTTCCGGTATGTGCTATAATAATAAAAAACGATCGTAAAGGATGAATTATGGAAGAATTTATATCCCGCATCAGCCTCCCTAATTTCGTGCAGATGACGATAGAGTGCTGGAACGCGGTATTCCTGCTTATAATGATCGTAATGATGATCATACGCAAGCAGCCGGACAAGATCGGGAAAGCGTACAATGTAAAAGTTGCGCTTACAAACGAGATACTCGTGTTTTACATAGCGGTATTACTCTACGATCTGTTCGACATTATCTGGGACGCGTACTACGGCGACACATCCGAGACAGGCTTTATGGTGTGTGCCGTGGCTGCGTTCGGCTATTTCATAGTCGGAGCGTTCCAGACGCTGTTTTTCTTGCAATTGGTAAAAACGCAGGTCGCTGTGAAAAATGGCATGAAATTGCTGAAAAAACTCACTCTGGCAGTCCAATTCCTGCATATCCCGGGTATAATACTCCTTATAGCGACCCCGTTCACCGGTGCGCTTTACTATTTTGACGAGCTTAACCACTATAACCGCGGTGCGTTTTACAGTGTATGGTATTATGTCACCATCGTATCGTTTGTTTATATCATTGTCGTCATATTCTTTACCCGGAAAAAGATCGACCGCTTTTTTCTGCAAATATGCGTGACTGCGGGAGTGATACCGCTTATCGCTTCTCTGATAAACATCGTTTACAGAGGAATCAGCATAAACAATATTTCCGTTTCTGTTACGGCGCTCATCATCTTTGTTCTATATGAGAAATACAGATCCGATATGCTGGTAAACGGAGTAAAAGAGGCGGAGACCGTGAGCCGTGAGCTTGCCGAGAGCCGGCTCGAACTCGAACACAGCAAAAACAGCCTGCTGCTCGCGCAGATACAGCCGCATTTCCTCACGAACTCGCTTATGGCACTTCGGGCGCGGTGCGCGGACAACCCGGAAGTCTATGAGAGCCTGACGAACTTCTCGCGTTATCTTCGCTCCAACTTCGAGGCGCTCGGCGAGATAAGTCTTATCTCGTTTGAAAAGGAAATGCAGAACATCGAAGCCTATATCGCGCTTGAAAAGGACAATTTCGGCGACAGACTGAACATCATATACGACATCGCGTTCGACGGATTCCTCGTACCGGCGCTGTCCGTTCAGCCGCTCGTCGAGAACGCTGTGCGGCACGGTGTGGGAACTTATGACAAGGGCGGTACAGTATGCATAAGAACATATCGCGACGGTGATAATGTCGTTATTGAGGTCACAGACGACGGTTCGGGCAAGAGCAACATCACCGAAAAGCAGAAGGACCGCAAGGGAATCGGTATCAAGAATGTACAGGCAAGGCTTGAAAGTCTTGCATGCGGCAGACTCGACATAATCAGCAGCGAAAGCGGCACTACCGCACGGATTACTCTTACCGACCCGAAGCTTATCGAAAACGCAGAAAACAGCAACTGATCGTCAGTTTTACACCCCTGTATCGCTGCTTCCTTGCAGCGGTACAGAGGTGTTTTTTTATGCGCAAACTTTCAACCGACCCTCCAAACTGTTGAAAACTTTGTTGGAAAGTGTTGATAACTATCAAGTTTCAGAAAACTGTCACAAAACTTTCGCCAAAACGACACAAAAATAGCCTTCCGGTAACGGTCTGGTAACACTCTTTGTGGTATAATATACTTGGTATATTATACTCTTCTGACTGGAGGATGACGAAATATGAGCAATAAGATCGGAAAAGAAAAATGGGTCATAATCAAGAATGTTATTGTGACATTGCTTGTTATAGCTTTCTTCGTAACGATACTGATAGTGGCGTACAACATGAACTATAACGAAAAGCACGACAATATCATCTTACGAGGCGAAATGGCGGCAAACAATGCGGCGGATCGGATAGATAAATATCTCTCGACAAATATCGACTCGATAAAGCTGTCTGCTTACGCTCTTGATGAAATGATACAAGAAAACAAGTCCGACGCGGAAATACAGGATTTTCTCGTGAGTCAATCCACATCTATCAAAAATGCGGTGCTTGAAAACATGACAGGTCTGTACGGATTTATAAACGGACGTTTTTTCAGCGGTACGAACTGGGAACCGCCCGCGGATTATGATGCGACGGCGCGTCCGTGGTACACAAAGCCTATGGCTTCAAAAGGCAGCATAACCATGCTCGACCCTTATGTGGATGTACAGTCGGGAAATGTTATGCTTGCTGTCGGCAAAACACTGATCGACGGAAAAAGTGTTGTCTCGCTGGATATATCTCTTGACCGCGTACAGCAGATAATGGAGGAATCCGTTGCCAACGGAGGCGCTGATGTCGCGATGATAATTAACGACAAAGGTATCGTCGTTGCCCATTCCGATAACGGTGAGAACGGAAAGGATTACTCCAAAGAGAAGGACACTTTGCAGGCCGCCATATATGAAAATCTGAAAAAATCGGGCAGCGATTTCTTTGAATTCAATTATAATGATTCTCGTTATGTCGTTTATGCGGCAGACCTTATGGATAACTGGCGTTGTATTTCCATGACCGATTCAACAGCAGTCTTTGCTCCTCTGCAGTTTATTCTGTTTTCGACTGTTATCGTTGTAATAGTTGTAGTTCTGATCATTACCGTGATAATGATCTTCTCCAGCAAAAGACAGCTCAAAATGGAGCATCTCGGCAAACAGCTTGCCGCGACCTCGGACATATACATATCCGTATATGAGCTCGACCTTATCAACGATACGTTCAACGCAATATCCGACACAGTCGGTATAAGCGGTACGGATATCGGTGTCACAAAAGCAGGCGCGAAACAGAACATACGGGATATCTACGAGAAATATACCGACCCGTCTTCAAAAGAGAACATGCTCGCATTTGTGGACCTGTCCACACTTAATGAACGTCTGAGAAATGTCAATACGATCACGACCGAGTTTAAGAGTGCAAAGGGAAAATGGCGCAGAGCACGCTTTATAGCCTCCGATAGAATAGCCACCGGCGATGTGGCGCGCGCTTTGTATCTTGTGGAAGACATCGACGAGGAGAAACGCGACAGCGATAAGATGCATGATACGGCTAAGCTGCTCACCTCACAGCTCGGCTGCTTAGCCAACATCTATACCTCAGTTCACGATGTTGACGTTCCGAACGATTCGTTTAAGATAATAAAAATGAACGATTCTGTTGTACAGACCGCGATAGGAAATGATGTACATAATGCTCAGCAGGTGCTTCGCGACGCGATGACGAAGCTTACGGATGAAAGCTGCAGAAAAGAAGTTCTGGAATTCATAGAGTTCTCCAGAATGGAGGAAAATGTAGCGGAAACCGGAACCGCAACGGTCGAATTCATCAATTCGAGAGGCAAATGGTGCAGAGGCAGATTTATTGTTGCGGAACGCACCGAGGACGGAAAACTTTCGCACGTTATCTGGGCGGTCGAGAACATAGACGCCGAAAAGCGTGAACGTGACCGACTTACAGAAAACGCGAGAAGCCTGAGTTCTCAGATCGAATCTCTTGCGAATGTATATATGGCAATGTTCGATGTTGATATCAAAGCCGACACGTTCAGTCTGGTGAAGTCGGACAACGAGACGGTGAACAGGCTTGTCGCCGACAAGTCGGGAGATGCGCAGAAGCTTATATATTATGTCATGGATCATGTAACAGACCCGTCTTCGCTTGAAGAAGTGCGCAGGTTCATAAACTTTGATACACTTGGCACACGTTTAGAAAAAGTCGATACCGTAACACTGGAATTCCTTGCCATTACAAAGAAATGGGTCAGAATAAGATTTATCGCGTCTCAGCGTACAGAAAACGGCAAGCTCTCCCATGTAATGTGGCTCGCGGAGGACATTGACAACGAGCGCTCTGAGCGTAACGAGCTTATTGATGCTTCCGAGCGCGCTATCGCCGCGAATGAAGCACAATCCGCGTTCCTGTCTAATATGTCGGACAGGCTTCGTGATCCTATCACTATGGTACTTGATACGAACGAGATCATCCTTGGCAGGAGCGGCGATGAGGAGATCACCCGCTGCGCGACTATAATAAAGAACACGGAAACAGACCTGCTCAATCTTGTCACGGGTATACTTGACTTCTCGAAGATCGAGACGGGAAAGCTGGAGATACTCTCTGAGGAATACGACCTTTCCGCGGTCATAAACGATCTTGTCGATATTACAAAGCCCAGAGCGGAAGAAAAAGGTATAAAGCTTGTGCTTGACATAAACCGGCAGATCCCGCGGTTCCTGAACGGTGACGAAGCGCGTATCAGACAGATCATCGGAAATTTGCTGATGAACGCGGTAAGGTACACCGAAGAAGGCAAAGTGACATTCTGCATAAGATATGAGAAAATCCCCGATGAACCTGACAGCATAATGTTGAAAGTAAGTGTGAGAGATACAGGTATCGGTATAAAGAAGGAAGACATGAAAACAATGTTCTCGGGGCTTGCTAACGATGATAACCAGAGCCGAAGTGCGGCAGGAACAGTCCTCAGCCTGAGCATCACAAAGCAGTTGCTCGAAATGATGGATTCCACGCTTGTTGCCGAAAGCATTTACGGACTCGGTTCAAAATTCTCGTTTGAACTTAAACAGACTGTCGTCAAATGGGACGAGCTTGGCGAATAAAGGTCTGATAATAACATATAAGGAAAGGAATCGGATATGGGCAAGAATATCGGAAAGGAAAAATGGGTCATAATCAAGAATATTATCGTGACCCTGCTTGTCATTGCTTTCTTCGTCGGCATTCTGATCATGTTTTACAACATGATCTATAACGAAAAGCGTGACAACATCATCACAAAGGGAGAAGCGTCCGCATACAGGACTTCTACACAGTTCAACGAGTATCTGCTGACAGGTAAGACCGCTCTTATGATGACCTCTTATACTCTCGACAGTATGATGAAAAATAATAAGACGATTGCCGAAATACATGAGTATCTGACCGGTCAGTCGGATGCAATAATGAATACTATGGGCGAGAACACTACCGGTATGTACGGATTCATAGGCGGAGAATATCTTGACGGTACTGACTGGATACCGCCCGATGACTATGTAGCTACCGAGCGTCCGTGGTATATCAAGGCTATGGAGAACAAAGGGAAGATCACGATCATTGATCCTTATCTCGACGTGCAGACGGGCGATATTATGGTCACGCTCGCGAGATCTCTCTCGGACGGAAAAAGTGTAGTATCATTCGATTTTTCACTTGTAATGATACAGAAAATAACCGAGGAATCGGTTTCCGAAAACGGCACCGACCGGCAGTTCATCGTTGACAGCAACGGCTACGTTGTATCTCATTCCAACAAGGAAGAAGTCGGCAAGGAATATACCATAGGCATGGGTACGCTCGAATCAGCCATTATGGAAAAGCTCAGCAACTCGGACATCGATTCTTTTGAATTGTATTACGCCAATTCTCATTATGTGATTTACGCAACGAGGCTTATGGACGACTGGTACTGTGTGTCAGTAAAGGATGCCTCAAAGGTGTTTGAGCCGTTAAGAATAATACTTGTGGTGACAATCGTGGCCGTTATAGTTGTAGTTCTGATCATTTCCATAATAATGATGCTTGCGAGCAGAAGACAGCTTTTGATGGAGCGTCTCGGAAAGCAGCTTTCCGCGACTGCCGACATTTACGTTTCTATGCACGAGATAAACTTCCTTACGGATACATTCACCGAGGTAAGGAACAACAAGGCGGAAGCGTCGGATATGATCGGCGAGACACGCACTCACTGTCAGGAAATGATCCGCGCAATAATGACGAAATTCTCAGATCAGTCGTCAAGAGCTTCGGTGCTCGATTTCGTGGATTTCAGCAAGCTGAATATGCGTCTCAAAAATCGTAATACAATAACGATAGAATGGCTCACCGCAGACAAAAAGTGGCGTAAATCACGTTATATCGTTTCCGAAAGAACTCCCACCGGAATGGTAGCGCGCGCTATGTATCTCATCGAGGATATAGACGCCGAAAAGAGCGAGCGCGATACTGCGCTTGAGGTCGTTAAGACGATGAACGAACAGATCTCGTCCGTAGCGAATATCTACTTCTCGATGTATGACGTTGATCTTACGAACAATACCTTCCGCGAAGTCAAGACCCATGTGTCAAAGCTGGATGATTTTGTTGCACAGTCCGTTGAAAATGCTCAGCAGGCGGCGTTCGATGTTGTGGAAAGAATGGCAAGCAACTCGTCGAAGAAAGCTATGCATAAATTCATCGATTTCAGCACACTTGATGAAAGACTCAAAGAATCCAACACCATTACCGAGGAATTCCTCAGTCGTGATGACCTGTGGTGCAGAGCGAGATTCGTCGTTTCAAAATGCAGTGATGACGGAAATCTCGAACACGTTCTGTGGCTTGTCGAGAGCATAGACGAGGAAAAGAGAAAGCGTGACCAGCTTGCGACTGCCGCCGAGACCCTGAACGCGCGTATCTCGTCCATAGCGAACATCTATATGACCGCGCACGAGCTCGATATAACCAACGACACATTCACCGAGATAAAGTCGAAGATAGATATCTTACACGATCTTATCGGTGAGACCCGTACACACGCTCAGGCAACGCTGCTTAAAGTTATGGATAACCTCACCGACGAATCGTGCATAGACGATATCCACAGGTTCATCGACCTCTCAACGCTCGACAGGCGTATGCGCAGGACAGATACCATTACCACCGAGTATCTCAATAAGGATAAGCTCTGGAGGCGCGGACGTTTCGTTGCCTCAAAGCGTGACGCAAAGGGACATCTTGTCCGCGTTATGTGGCTTTCTGAGGATATAAACGACGAAAAGAAGGAGCGTAACGAGCTTATCAACGCTTCCGAACGCGCTATCGCGGCGAGTGAGGCAAAATCCTCGTTCCTCTCAAATATGTCGCATGAGATTCGTACTCCTATCAACGCCGTTCTCGGTATGAACGAGATGATACTCCGCGAATGCGACGATAAGAACGTTCTCGCTTATTCCGAAAGCATTAAAACGGCGGGTAACACCCTGCTCGGCCTTGTCAACGATATCCTTGACTTCTCGAAGATAGAAGCGGGCAAAATGGAGATAATCCCCGTTGACTATGACCTCTCGTCCGTAATCAATGACCTTGTGAATATGATACAGACAAGAGCCGACGACAAGGGCTTAAAGCTTATCCTGAAGATCAGCAAGGATATACCGAAGCAGCTGCACGGTGACGAAGTAAGACTCAAACAGATCATAACGAATATTCTTACAAACGCGGTCAAGTACACCGAGGAGGGCTCCGTCACATTCAGTATAGGCTACGAAAAGATTGATAACGCCCCGGATGATATCTTGCTTAATGTTTCCGTTCTGGATACGGGTATCGGCATAAAGCCCGAGGATATGAAGAAGCTGTTCTCCGAGTTTGACCGTATCGACGAGGAGCGCAACCGCAACGTCGAGGGAACCGGTCTCGGCATGAGCATAACGCTCAGGCTGCTCCAGATGATGGGCTCGACACTTGAAGTCGAGAGCGTTTACGAGCTTGGCTCGAAGTTCTCGTTTAAGCTTAAACAGAAGGTAGTCAAGTGGGATGAGCTCGGTGATTACGCTGCGGCTTACAAGGCTTCTCTCGGCACGAGGAAGAAATACCGCGAGAAGTTCCGTGCTCCCGACGCGCAGGTGCTTGTGGTCGATGACACACCGATGAACCTGACAGTCTTTGAGAGCCTGCTCAAACAGACGGCCGTGAAGATAGATACCGCAGCGAGCGGCGATGAGGGACTCGCACTTTCGTATGACAAGAAATACGACATAATCTTCCTCGACCACATGATGCCGGAGAAAGATGGTATCGAGACGCTTCACGAGCTGCGATCAAGGCCGAAAGATCAGAATATAAACACTCCGGCGATATGTCTTACGGCGAACGCGATATCCGGTGCGCGTGAACAGTATCTTGCCGCGGGATTTGACGATTATCTTACCAAACCGATAGATTCCGCGAAGCTCGAAGAAATGCTGCTGCAATATCTGCCTAAAGAGAAGATACAGAAGCCCGGCAGCGAACCGATAAAAGATAACGATGCCGACGATCATGACAACTTCTTTGATGAAGATGAACCGGAGCTTCCGGAGTTCCTTGCCGATATAAGTGAGATCCACACCGAAGCCGGTATCACGAACTGCGGCTCTGTCGAAGGATATTTATCGGCGCTGAAAACCTATGCGGGTATGATTCACGAACACGCCGATGAGACCGAGAAATTCTGGCAGGCAGGCGATCTTCCGAACGCGACTATAAAGATACACGCGATGAAGTCCACATCAAGGATAATCGGCGCGGTCGATATAGGCGAGCTTGCGCAGGAGCTTGAACTTGCCGGAAAAGCGGGTGACTCAGAAAAGGTCGGCGCTCGTATAGACGAGCTGCTTGAACGGTGCAGGACGCTCGGCGATCAGTTGAAGCCTCTCATCGGCGACGATGCCGGGGAAGAAGACGATTCGGACAAACCGCTCATATCTGAAGATGAGCTGTACGAGGCGTTCGCACTCATAAAGGAAGCGAGTGAAGCCTTCCAGTTCGAGAATGTTGACGAGATCGTTGCAAGCCTCAAGGATTACAGGATCCCCGACGCTGAAAAGGAACGCGTTAAGAATATCATCAAAGCGGTCAGCGAGTATGAATACGACAAGCTGACGGAATTACTTTCATAAAAGGAGATAAAAACTATGTCAGAAAACATTATTCCCGAGCTTCTTCTTATCAGTCAGGGCTCAGCATTCATGGTAAATTCGCTTGAGACCAATATAAAAAAGTCCGGTATTTATGTGACGAGATGTGAACCGACCATAAGAGATTTTGACGAGCATATTGCCGGAATGCGTATTGTACTGATCTTCGCAGGCGAGTTCATCAAGGTTTCGGAAGGGCTTTTCTCGTATATTACTTCAAAATGTAAAGAAGACAGGATACATATCTGTGTTGTCGGCTATCCGAACGAGATCTCGGATATGGAGAGGTTTATTGGTAAATCCAATATTTCTGCTGTTTTTTCACGCCCGTTCGAAATGAAGGAATTTGCCGAAAAGATTAGTATAATCGCAAACAGAGAGCCGGCAGCGTCGGATCCGGAAGCCGTTTCGGCAAGACCGAGCGGTAAGAGGCACCATATCCTTATGTGCGACGATGATATGATGTTCCTTAAAATGATGCAGGAATGGCTCAGTGATAGTTATCGTATCACTGTCTTAAGATCCGGTACCATGGCGGTGCCGTTTGTGCTGAACAACTATCCGGATTTGATACTGCTCGATTATGAGATGCCTGTTATGAACGGTCCGAAGGTGCTGGAGATATTGCGCGCAGATAAGAAAGCATCACAGATACCTGTCGTGTTCCTGACCGGTCATTCCGACAGAGACAGCGTTATGGAAGTAATGAAAATGCGCCCTCAGGGTTATCTGCTCAAATCCACCAAGAAAGAGGATATCCTCGCGTCTATAGACAACTTCTTCGGGACCGGTAAGTGGAAGAATGTTCAGGTATAAATTTCTGAAGGATCGGAAATGCGGGTTTTCTGAATGAAGTGATTTCTGTTACCGAAAATGAGGATACAAAAATGGCTATAATGCTGATAATAGCTGCACTCGGGTGTGTTCTGTGCGGCTGGTGCGACATAATCATCACATACACGAAAAGCGGCAGATTCCAGCTTGATGATCTGAAAGACAACGAAAAGCTTGCCGCGCGGTTTGAGGGAATGCCGACGAGCAGACATATAAACTCCATGCTGTTGGGATTGCTCGCGCTTGCAATGCAGGTCTGCGGATATTTCGCGCTTGCGGACGATTTCAGAGAAAACTCTCCCGTATGTGCGATCATAATGGCGATAGGAGCTGTCATCTACATTTCTTTCGGCGCCGCACATCACATAATATGCGGGCTGATCGAATGGTTCTACATAAAGTTTGACAGAACGGAAAAAGCGCGGACGATCGTTCTTGATTTCTTCAAAAAGACATCGGTAACGATGATAGCCTGTTATCTCGGACTGGTCATGATAGCTGTGCCAATGTTTATTTCAATAATCACTGGCGGAACTGTGCTCCCGGCGTGGGCGTGCGTATTTAATCCGGTGATATTCTATATCGCGCTTGCGCCGTTCAGAGTACCCGCGGCGGGAAATATCGCGGGCGCGATCTCGTTTACCGGTCTTGCAGTGATAACAGTATGTGGCTTTTAATCGCGGTGCTTGACGCACTGACTGTTTCCTACGGCACGAACGAGAACAATTATTCGTCGTTTGAAAAGGCTTTTGAGGCGATGACTAACGCAGCTGTAAACTATACGATCAAGCTTAATGAGAATGCGAGCATCTCGAAGCTCTCTCCCGAAAGCTGTTGCGAGTCTGACTATCGACGGAAATAACAAGACGCTCACATTTATCGGAGTTACTTCGCTTTCATCGAAATATGCACTCACTCTGAAAGATATCACAATAGTTTCAAAGACTAAGAACCTTACAGATGCGGCCTTCACAACAGGCTCAAGTGCTGGAAATACCGTGATAGACGGACTTACTTTTAAGGGTAAATTCCTTACTGGCAAGGGCGGTTCAAATTGCACGCTGAGGCTCGGTAAATGTTCCGCAATCAACATTCGTTTATTTGTGGTATAATGTATTACAGCTTGATATGGCAGGTTTTGCGCCGAATGCAGCAAATTGGCCAAACTCTGAAAGATAAAGGATAGATGTATAACTGATAACGCGAGGACGTATTATGTCAATATACAAATCACCGGAAGGAAAGAAAAAAATAATATCTCTGTATGACGCGCAGCTGAGAAGACTGCAAAACCCATACAGCGATATGTGGCTCGATACCTCTTTCGGAAAAACTCACCTTATAAAAACCGGTGATCCGGACGGCATACCGCTTCTCGTTTTCCACGGCGGGAATGCGACGACAGCGTATATGCTTCTTTCGTGTGATTTCCTGATGAAAGATTTTCTTATCTACGCAGTCGATACTATCGGGCATCCCGGAAAAAGCGCGGAAGTCAGCCTGTCGCCGAATAATTACGACTACGGCAAATGGGTGGGAGAAATAATAACCGGGCTTGGCTTTGATTCGATGACCTGTTTCAGCGGTTCGTTCGGAGCCGGAATAATCGCAAAACTGATGTGCGTATGTCCCGAGAAGGTGAAGAGAACTGTACTGTACATCCCGTCGGGAATAAACAACGCTCCCGCAGTCTCAAATATACGTATGCTGATGCCGATGATCGCATACTGGATAACTCACAGGGATAAATGGCTGAAACGCTGTATCATGCCGCTTGCTATCACCGAGGCCAACATCACCGATGATATATACGAGACTGCAAAGCTTAGCATAACATATTCTAAAGTCAAGACCGGAATGCCAAGCAACGTGTCGGAAAAGCTTATCGGGCAGTGTACGGCTCCGACGCTTGTTATGGCGGCAGAAAAGGATTGTATGTTCCCCGCGAAAAAGGTTATACCGAGGGCCGAAAAGATCATAAAAAACTGTACGACTTATCTGCTGAAGGGCAGGGGACACATGAATTTACTGACCGATGAAGAAAAGCAGATGATAGTTGATTTCCTGAAGGCAGAATAAATTTTGGAGCAAATGGCAGTTGTGATAGAATAAATTGATTTTCAAAGTGAGGTATATTTATGGTAAAGATAGCATTTTTTGACACTAAGGAATACGATAAGGCATCGTTCGCGCGTTACGAAAAGCCGGGAGAGATCGAATTCAAATTTCTCGAAACGAAGCTGACGGAGGATACCGTTGAGCTTG
>CAMVEM010000064.1 GCA_947166515.1 uncultured Clostridia bacterium
TGTCCTTAGGCAGACATTCACCGAGATCGTAATAAACTTCGTCGTTTGTCTTCGAATATCCGTAGTATGCGGGGAATATCAGAAGCGCAAATACAGTTAAGAATACGGGGAATATCTTTGTGATGCCCTTTGAGAGCTTGCTCATATCGGGTATCAGCGATCTGTGCTTTGTCGCCTGCAGCGGCTTGTCAAGAAGAAGTATCAGCGACGGGAGCACTGTTACACAGCCTGCAACTCCGAGAAGCACGCCCTTTGCCATTACGATTCCGAGGTCGGCGCCGAGTGTGAACGACATGAAGCAGAGTGCTATGAAGCCTGCTATCGTAGTTACTGAGCTTCCGAGAACGCTCGTGAGCGTCTCATGTATCGCCTCAGCCATTGCTTCCTTATGGTCGTCGATAGTGTGGAGCTTTTCATTGTAGCTGTGCCAGAGGAATATTGAATAGTCCATTGTTACCGCAAGCTGGAGGACTGCTGAAAGCGCCTTCGTGATGTAGCTTATCTGACCCATGAAGTAGTTCGTACCGAGATTAAGCACGATCATCATGCCGATACTTGCGAGGAACACGAACGGTGCCAGCCAGCTGTCGAGCAGCACGAGCATCGCTACGCACGCGAGAGCTACCGCTATACCGACATATATCGGTTCTTCCTTTTCGCACAGGTCCTTAAGATCTGTAACAAGTGCGGACATTCCGGCAACGAACGCCTGCTTGCCTGCGACTGCACGGACATCTCTTATCGCGTCCATTGTTACGTCCGCGGAGGTCGAGCTGTCGAAGAATACTGCGATCAGCTCTGCATTTCCTTTGTTGAAAGCCGTATAGACTTTCTCGGGAAGTATTTCCTTCGGTATCGAGATATCGACTAAGCTCTCATAACAGAGAACCGTGTCAACGTGCTCGACGTTCTTTATGTCGTCTGCCATCTGTTTTATATCCTTTGCGGACATATCCTCGACTACTATCAGTGAGAATGCGCCTTTGCCGAACTCGTTCAGCAGTTCATTCTGCCCCTTTACTGTATCCATGCTCTCCGGCAGATAGTCGAGCATATCGTAGTTGATCCTTGTCGCTGCCATTCCGAGAATCGCCGGTATCATAAGCACAAGTGTTATAATGATTATCGGCATACGGAACTTAACGACCGCTTTTGAAAATTTCATAACCCTTTCTTCCTTTCTCTTTTCTTTTTAATGTGTATAGTGTACAGCGTTGACAACTATCGTGTCTTCGCTGTCGGGTCGCTGGTTTTTGATTATCTTGACCGCTGTGATGACCGTCACAAGATTCAGGATACCGTCGGCAAGCATCGAGATACCTGCGAACAGGATAGCTGCGGAAGCTCCGTCGAGCGGATCGATTATCAGCAGGAATCCCGCGGCGCTTGCTAATAATGCTGCCGCAAGTATCAGCCACCATTTTGATACGCCGAACAGTTTCGCATCTATGGCTGTCTGTATCTTGAACAGCCCGTCAGCCAAGATCACTGTTCCTAAGATGATACCGAACAGGCCGATGAATATATCGGGCGTTATGGCCATTGTGACGCCGAGCACCATAAGGAGTATCCCTTCTGCAAGGTCAAACTGGAATGCGAGTCTGAACAGATCTTTTGAGAAGTAGCTCACAAGCTTTACCGCTCCGAATATCGCAGCCGTTATTCCCGCGGCTCTGCATATTATCTCTGCAGATGTATCCGGCGCAGCTATCATCAGTATCCCGCCTAATATAAGTATCGCGGATATTATGATGTAGCCTGTCTTTGCTATCGTCATCGGTGTTGTGTTTCTCATATTTATACCTCCTTTTTCAAGGTCTTTTTTATCAGATCGTTAAGTGCCGTTTTTTTCGTATCTCTTCACCTCCGGCGGGAGAGATACATTTTGTCTTTAACGATCTTCTTTAGTTCTTTTCTTTTTACATCTGCATTATATCACCGTTTTTGCAAAAAGAAAACGGTCAGTCTGTGCGTCCGTGTTTAAAAATTAGGCACGAAAATACAAACTGACCGATTTTTATGCAAACAGGCATGTTATGCCTAAATAATCTTCGGTTTGATAAAACATCCCGTTGATTTAAAAAGTGCGCTGTAAAAAGAATTCTCTCCCCCGCCTTCGGCGGGGAAGAGAATACAAAAATGCATTATTTATTTCTTTCCGGAAGCGCTGCAGCGCGCCGCTACCTCTTCAAGCTCACCTTTTTTCAGTTCGCAGAGCCGCGCGAATTCCTTTCTTATATCGCTCTTCATTCCGCCGCGCTGCCAGTCAAGTATCTTTCCGAAACAGGCGCATTTATAGAACTCGGTAATGACCTTCCTGTCAAACTCGCTGATGTCATAATCAGCCAGAACGTTCTTTACATAAGAATCAACGGTAAATTCACACACTCTCCAGAGATACTGCTCATATATATCACGGCTGACAGAGTTATAAATATGCATTACCGCCTTGCGGTTGTTCATGGCAAAGCTGATCGCGGCTTCGAGACATTCCTCAAGAGAATTGATCGACGGATACTGCTCGATGATCTCATCAGCCTGCTCGGTTATTATCTGTTCAAAAAGCGACGGAAGATCGCGAAAGTGGTAGTAGAAGGAATTTCTGTTTATTCCGCAATCGACCGCGATATCTTTTATGGTTATCTGATTTATGGGCTTTTCGTTCAGAAGCTTCAGCGCGGAAGCCTTTATTGCCCTTTCTGTAAGATTTGCCAATTAATATTCCTCCTGAGAGTTTTTTCGGGGACTGAAACAACTACAAAGGCACGAGGTACTTTATACTTCGTGCCTTTTTTAATCAGAATGTGAAATCAAGCGGCGGCATGGGCGGATCCGGTTCTTTTACAGGCTCCGGAGCGGGTGCCGGCGGTACGGGAGCAGGCTCGGGCTGGCTCATCGGGAATCCGAACTCGGGCTGACTTGTCGGGAATCCGGGCGCGGGTTCGCTCATCGTGAATCCTTGCGCGGGCTGACTTGTCGGGAATCCGGGCGCGGGCTGGCTCATCGTGAATCCTTGCGCGGGCTGCAGATCAACGGGAGGTTCAGGTTCCGAAGGAGCAACGGGATCGCTTATCGGGAAACTGTATTCCGGTTCATCCGGCGGCTTTTTGCCGGCATTTCTCGCAAAGAACGAAGACTTATATCCTTCGGGCTCGGGCTCGATGACTGGTTTCTCGGCTTCCTGGAAGAAAAGAGAATCGGGATCGATCGGAGCAGGTTCAGCGGCAGCTTCGGCAGCATTAGCAGCATTTATCTCCTCCTGGATAAGATCTTCCGTTCTTACAGGCTCGCCCCAGGCGTCCGGAAAGCTATCGGACATCATATCGCCGTCAACAGCAGTGAGCTGATCTAACGGGATATCAGGCTCGGTAGGCTTAATATCAAACGAATCGTCAAGGCTTCCGTCGTCATCATTACCTGAGAATGCCATATCCGCAGCCTTGAACACTTCTTCTTCCTTCTTCGGCGGCTTATGGTGTACAACCGGCGGAACGACCTCGTTTATCTGAGACATATTCTGGAGTTCTATAGTGTGCTCGCTCGGCATGATCTGGTAATCATCGCTGTCAGCGTTCACTTCGTCCTTTTTATGGTCAAGCTCGGTAACTTCGCCGAAGCTCTGGCCGTAATAAGCGTTTTCTCCGTGTTTTCTGAGGTAATGCTTGTCGAGAAGCTCCTCAGTGATACGGGTAAGACCGAACTGGAAGTTGGAGTTATATACCGCCATGTGAGCTATCTCTTCAAGAACGACAGCGTTCTCGACAGCCTTTTCAGGCGTTTCTCCCCATGTGAAAGGTCCGTGCTGTGCAACAAGGCACGCCGGAATTTCCATAGGTCCTATCCTTCTTCTCGCAAAAGTATCGGTTATAGCGTAACCGGTGTTTTTCTCATAATTTTCACTGATCTGATCGGCGGTCATCTGCATTGTGCATGGAACATCGCCGTAGAAATAATCGGCATGTGTTGTTCCGTAGGCGATTATGTCAAGTCCGGCCTGAGCCCATACTGTAGCATAGGTGGAATGTGTATGTACGATGCCGCCGAGCTCCGGGAATGCCTGATAAAGTACAATATGCGTAGGCGTATCGGACGAGGGATTGAGATCGCCCTCAACGACTTTTCCTTCCATATTCACAACAACCATTTTATCGGGAGTAAGTTCATCGTAAGAAACCCCGGAAGGCTTGATTACAATAAGGTTTGATTCTCTGTCTATTGCGGAAACATTGCCCCATGTAAGTATTACAAGCCCGCTTTCTTTAAGCTGGATATTGGCTTTGCATACGCGTTCTTTGAGTTCTTCTAACATTCCGTGGCCTCCTGTGCAGATGCAGTCATATTTACAGCGACCGTAAACACGGACACTACATATAAATATATTATACAACAATCCTCATATTATTTCAATAAGATATTGAATTTTCTACAAATGTTTATAAAACGTCCAGCACTTTTTGGCTATTATGTACATCATAAAATGACAAATACCGTACAGAAGCCTTTACATTGTCTCTGTACGGTATCACGCTGTCACTTCACTTCAATAAAGAATTCTTTTTTTACTCTGCCTTCTTCATCGAACTCCACACCGTCGGTGATCAGTAGCTCGCGCTGTCTTTTCCCGCCGCCGAACGCGAACGCTTCGGATACCTCGCCGAATCTGTTCACTACCCGATAACACGGAATATTGTCAGGGTCCGGATTTGCGTGCAGCGCATAACCCACAACACGCGACATACGCGGATTTCCGCAAAGTCTCGCTATCTGTCCGTAGGACGCTACCCTGCCCTTCGGTATCGTCTGCACGACCATATATATTTCTTCAAAAGTGTTCATCAGAGCTTACGCTCCCCTATCCTTCCTTCGTTGATAAGCTCAACAAGGTAATTTACTATCTTCTCGTTGAGCTGGGTACCCGATACCCTTTTGAGCTCCGCGATAACGTCCTTGACGTCCATCTGCTTTCTGTACGGACGCGTGGAGTACATTGCGTCGAATGTATCCGCGACCGCGATTATCTGCGCGACCTCGGGTATCTCGTCGCCTTTCAGTCCGTTCGGATAGCCCTTTCCGTCGAGCCGCTCATGGTGATATCCTGCGCCGTTTGCAAGCTCGGGCGCTATGTTTATCTCCTTAAGGACATCATAGCCGTTGCTCGTGTGCGTTTTAAGCGTTGCATATTCCTCGTCGGTCGGACGTCCGGGCTTATTCAGAACGTTGTCTGGAATGCTTATCTTTCCGATATCATGCAGCAGCGCGACATTGTAGATCTGCTTGATCTCCTTTTCGTCCTTGCCGAGCTTTTCGGCGAGAAGCTTTGAATATTCCGCTACACGGAACGAATGACCGTTTGTATAATTGTCTTTCATATCGACGCATTTTGCGAACGCCTTTGTCATCTCGTCGATAAGGATCTGCTTTTTTTCCTGCTCTTTTATAAGCGTGGCTTCTCTCTTGCGGCGTATAAACTCAAATATCAGGAACATCACTATTCCCGCAGCAATGACCACCGTGATCTTGAACCATACCTGTTCATAAAACGCGAGCTCTTTATTTATCGTTATAAACACGGTCTGTTCCTTGTTTCCGGTGAGAGTGTTCATTATGGACAGCTCATACCTGTAAATACCGCCTCTGAGGTTCGTATAGCTTACCGGCTGCATTTCTGTCCTCATCTTCTCCACCGGCACATCGTCAAATCCGATAAGATCATAGCTGAGCCGCGGATTTTTCAGCGAAAAGGTAAGCGCATATCCGTATATCGTAAGTCTCTTGCAGCTTGACGGTATATTGAGATACTGCCCGTTTTTAACGGCAACGAGCTTGTCGTCTATCCCTATGAACGGCACGGACAGCATGATCTTGTCATTATCGCTTCTGACATCGTTGATGTTGATATAGCTTACACCGCTTACGCCGGCAATGTACAGCTCTCCGCCTACGGTAAGACAGCTCCTCGAATTTGCAGTCGCAACGGAAGGAAGTCCGCAGCTCGTATCATAGAACAGATATGCTATGTTATTGTCGTTTTTTAGCTGCTCTGTCGTGGTTATGTATATTCCGTTGGAGCTTAATATCCACACTCCGCCCTGTCCGTCAAAGAATATGTCAAAGTTGTTGGAATACGGGAAATTGCGCACAGAGACGATACCGCCGTCGGACATATATGCTATCGAGTTGCTCGTTATCATCCATATCGTTCCGTCGGAGCCATCCTTCTTTATGCGGAGAATGACTTCCGAGCGCAGACCGTCCTTCTTGCTGAGTCTGGTGAGGCTGTTGTTCTTATAGACATACAGTCCGTCGCCGTCGCTTCCGAAGTATATCTCACCGCTTCCGCCCTCGCATATAGTCAGTATATCCGCGGCTGAAAGTCCGTTTGCGGAGGTTATATGCCCGACGACCTGCTTATCTTTCAGAAAATAAATTCCCTTATCCGTCGAGACAGCTATCCGCCCGTCAGATATCTCCTCTGATATCCTTATCTTCTGACAGTCAAGACCGTTATCCGAATTGTATGAAACTATGCCGCCGTCCTTTTCAAGGCATACGAGACCGGTTTTTCCGTATGTGCTGAGCCACATATTTCCTTTTGAGTCTTCCTTGGCGCAGCGTATTCTTACGCCTTTGAGCATTTCGGAAAGCTCATTTGTCTTCTGCTGATATGTCCGCGCGTCCATAACATAAAGTCCCGAATCGGTGCCTATGTACAGATCGCCGTTATGCACGCAGGTCGTGTTCACCACCATTTCCGGAAGTCCCGACGCTACGTTCAGATCAGTAAATTCGCTCCTGCATATCTTCATTATACCCTGTCTTGACGAAGCAAACCATAGATTTCCCTCATAATCGCGCATGATATCGTCGATGCTGTTGGTCATCGGGATACCTTCAAGCATTATGAATTTACCGTCACTGCTGAGATAGCCTATGCCATTGTCTCCGCATATCCAGAGGTTTCCGTCTATATACTCGATCTTGTTTATGTGTTTGAGCGGCGATACGTCCGTGACCGTCACGCTTCCGCCGTTCTGGGACATATCGACATGAGCTATGCTGTTATCGAGAGAACCCATGAATATGCAGTTCTTCTTCGATGAATCCGGACAGATACAGCTTATTTTACCGATGCCGAGGTCTTCCCCGCTGTAATATGAAGTTATGTTCATATTATCGAGCGTGAAGTAGGAGTTATTGTTCGTTATGCCGTAGATTATCCCGTCGCCGTCTCTTTCGAGCTCTTCTATCGACTGAGTATTGACAAGCGGATCATCTATGATATGAAGCTCGTCCTTGTCGTTCACATACGCGAGGCCCAGCGTTGTGGCTATGATTATATTGCCGTATGCGTCCTCCGAGATAGAATGAATGGCAGATGACTTGAGCCCCTCTATCTGATCGTACAGCTTGAAGCTCCCTTTATAATAATAGGCAACACCACTGTCGTTGGTGCCTATCCAGATGCGCTCCTTCGAGTCCTCGAACAGGCTTACTACGCTGGAGATGCCAAGGGACGAATCATATCTGTAAAACTCGTTTCCGTCGTAGCGGATAAGTCCGCAGTAGCTTCCTATCCAGACAAATCCGTCGGAAGACTGCATGACCGCGTTTGCTTCGGACGTCGGGAGTCCATTTCCGCTGTCATATATCACAGAGCTGTAACCCGCACCCTTGCTGTTGTTCTCGACTATGCTCCGGGATAACGGTTCATCCCTGCTATCCTCTGCACTCCCGTCCTCTGCATAAACGGCAGACGACGCGGCGAACACAAGTGCGGCTGCCGCAGCGACTGACAATAATCCTCTTATATGCTTTTTCATAGAGATTCTCCTTGAAACAGCTTTTCGAAAAAAGAGCTGTCCCGCTTGAAAGAGAACAGCTCTTTGCCGTTATTTACGCGCATTATTCATATCTATAAGCTTCTGTTTCTGAGCTTTCGCTTCATTGATAAACGAAAGATAATCCACGTCCTTACGGCTGCGCAGAAACTCGGTCGCCTGATTTATCGGCTCATAGATAGGCAGAAGGGACATATTCCCATACATTCCTTTCAGAGCATGTGCGACCTCAAACGCCTTGTCAAGGTCTTTATCCTTAATGCACTGTTCGAGCTCGTCGATGCGCGTGTCGGGAATAACGCTCTTCACAAGTTCGATGTAAAAATTCTCATCATCGAGACATCTTTTTACGCCAGTGTCAACATCTGCGCCGAACTCCCTGAGATTTTCTATCGTTATCATAATGTACCTCTTTCAGGTGTTTTTCTGATTTTTTCTTCGATAAGCCTTTCAAATTCTTCCGGCAATACAGGCTTTGAGAAATAGAATCCCTGAATTATACTGCAACCCGCTTCTTTCAGGAGCTGATACTGTTTTTCGTTCTCAACGCCCTCCGCGATCACCGATATCTTCATAAATCCGGCTATATCTATTATAAGCTGGACCATACGCAGTTCTTTTTCACTCTCATCTATCTTTCTTATTAACTGCGTATCGAGTTTCAGCGCGTCAATCGGCAGCGCCGCGACCATATTGAGCGACGAATACCCCGCGCCGAAATCGTCCATTTCAATTCTGAAGCCATGCGCTCTGAGCTTATTTACGGTGTCTATGATCTGTTCCGAGTTGTCGGTATATGCCGATTCTGTAATTTCAAGAACATAATCCGTCGGGTCGATCCCGTTGCGTTCAACAAGCGAGAGCAGCCTCTTTTCAAGCTCAGGATCGTAAATATCGAGTCTCGATACATTGACCGATACGGGGATCGTCACACCGAACTTTTCCTTCCAGCGTTTTGCCTGAGCTGCAGCTTCCTCCCATACAAAACGGTCGAGCTTCTGAACAAGTCCGTTCTCTTCAAAAAGCGGCACAAAGCTTCCCGGAGGCACCATGCCGTATTCGGGATGATCCCAGCGTATAAGAGCTTCGGCGCTGCGGAGCACCGGCTTGTCTCCTATGATATCAAATTTCGGCTGATAATAGACCTTGAACTGTCTGTTCTCAACGCCGACATGCATATCGTCGATCAGCTTGTTTGAATACAGCTCTCTCTTGTACATCGTGTCATCGTAGAGCACGAAACCGTTTGTATAGCCGCTTCTTATCGTATTGCACGCAAACTGTGCGCGGTCGAAGCGATGCTCCGGATCTGTATTCTTGTCAACATTCTGATAAACGCCCATTCTCAGATTTATGCTGGAATTTCCGGTGCCGTTTATCAGTCCGTTTACTATGCGGTCAAGTAAAACGCTGTAATCGCTGTTGTGTCTGATGTAGATAAAGAAAGAATCCGATCCGGCTCTGCCTGCTATACCGTCCGTTTCGGAAACTATGCTTTTAAGCTGATCTGCGATCGTGCTTATTACTTTATCTCCGAAAAGGCGTCCGTAGAGCTCGTTTATAAGGTGGAACCTGTTCACGTTCAGAACAACGGCGTCCATAGGCATATCTGGATAATAATTATCGTGTATTATCGCGTGCTGGCAGAAAAACTCTTTTGTGTATAATCCGGTCAGCGCGTCGGTCTCGATAGCGCTGATTATCGTCTTGTCCTCCGCGAGTTCTATCAGTCTCTTTACCCTCGCGAGTATAACTTCCGGCATATCATAAGGCTTTGGGATGAAATCCGAAGCGCCGATCTGTAAGCTTTTAGCTTCAGCGGTCCTCTCTGCTGTCAGTACGATCACGGGTATCTTCGAGTATTTCGGGTCTTCACGCAGCAGAGCCATAAGCTGATAACCGTCCATGACCGGCATTATCAGGTCAAGAAGTATCATCGACAGCGTATTTTCACGTTTTTTTATCTGCTCGTAAGCTTCCTGACCGTTCTCGGCATAAATGACATCGTATTCTTTTTCGATTATCCTGCCGAGGATACGTCGGTTCACATGCTCGTCATCAACAATGAGCACCAGTCTTCTTATACCGACTTTTGAAAAGCTTGTTTCTTCTTCCATAGCCTGCATTTTCTCCATTTCATATACATATAAAAGATGAAATGATTCTATATGGTTTATTATAACACATTTATTTTTCAATTTCAAGTATCTGACAAAAAAACCGCCGCAGATGCCTGCAGCGGTTCATATTTACTTAAGAAGATCTTCTCCGGGACCCATCATGTGGATATCTAAAGCTGTCGCGTCTTCAAGATGAAATACTGCGAGCTTTCTGCCGTTTTCTTTATTGTACAGAGCTCCGAGATCAAGTTTTTCTATCATCATATCGACATATTTCTGATCTGTCTCGAACACGGCGCGTCCGGTATATCTGAGCCAGTGACCGTTATGCTTCATCGCACATATCTCGACCAGCGGATTTGCACAGATCTGTTTATAAACGTCTTTGAACTCGCCTATTCCGAACATTATCTTTCCATCGGCTTCAATCTGTGCGCCTATCGGTCTTATCTTCGGCTGAGCGCCGTCGGTCGTCGCAAGATAGAAAACTCCGGCTTCGGACAGGAAATCATGTACTCTGCTCATTATTCAAGCTCTCCTTTATGAACGGCTCTTTTTCCATTCGCTGTAGCCGGTGATGAGGCTTTCCGACCACTTTCTGCCTGCCCAGCTTCCGCCGTTCATTTTGTAATAATAATCGAAATAAAGCGGGCTCTGATTTACATACGCGTTCTTTGTGGTTACTACTCTCTCGCCGGGACGTAAACGTCTTGCAAATGCCACGAAACGTGTATCTATCGCTTCTCCCCACGGATAATAGCAGGTGGAGAGCGTGAGGAACTCATCGTCGTATCTTATCTCAAGGTCGGGATTGTAGAATACGCTTCTGTCGAATACCGCCTCGAAATACTGATAGAAAATGCTCTCGTTGTCAAACTTGCGGAAGGTGTGATATCTGAACACATCGCCCTGCTTTGTGTCGGTATTAACGAACATTCCGGCAAATACGACATACTGGCTCTGTCCGCCGTCGATAGTCTCGAAATGTACGATCGGGGGTTGTCTGTAGTAATTGAGGCTTCCGTATCTTGCGGGATAATAGTTTGTGACTTTCGCAAGACCGACGCCTGTTCTTATGTTATGGCCGTAGATGATTATATTCTGGGGACGCGAGGTCTCGGTTATCGGGATATGACAGTCTGCAAATGTCGCACCTACCCTTGTGTTATCGACCTCTCCGTAAAAGTTGTGCGTAAGATAGAACTTGTTATCTGTTCCCTGCACTACCGGAAGATCTATGGGAGTATCTTCAAGCATGAGCCAGCCTACGAAATCGGAGCTGAGCTGCTTCATATACTCCATGTCGTGCTTGATCTCATATTTTACGTTACCGTAGCGATAGCCGGATACGTGCTCCTTAGTCTCTGCATAAGTCTGTGCGGGTGACTGAGGTGCAGCAGTTGCAGCGGCGGGCTTTGTCTGCTGTGCGGGAGCCTGTGTTCCGCTGTTTCCGCCGCCGGACTGTCCTGCAGTAGCGGCTGTGGTCTGCTGTACCGGAGCCGCAGTTGTAGCGGCGGGAGTTGCGGTGGTCTGTGCAGCAGTATCGGCAGGAGCAGCATTATCTTCCGATGTATCGGGTCCAGCAGCCTGACCGTCAGCTTCCGACGTATCGGAAGTGGTCGTGGTTGTTGTAGTAGTGTCATCAGCGGATGTCGTGGTGGAATCCTCATCAGCAGGAAGCGCTACGCCTTCTGTATTTGCGAACGTTGTAAGGCTTACTTCTATGCCTGTATTAACACCGCCGTTTTCAACGATCTTGTTTTCCTGACATCCGGAAAGCAGCATTACAGCAGCAAGCGCCGAGCATAATATCATCTTGCGGTTATTCTTCATCTCTTGACCTTTCTCTCATAAAAATATCTTTTGCGTATAAATTTGCCTTAATATTATAGCATAAAAAAACGTTTTTGTCATTATATATTCTATTTTTTTATTTAAAATTTCCGCAGCCTTTTTTATGCAAAATAACAAAACGTTCCCCCACCCCTAACCCCCTCCCCAAGGGGAGTGGGCAATAGTTTTTTTAGTGGGGACACCGTCCCCACACCCCACCTGTTTTCGGCTCCGCACCCGAAGAGGGTCTGGGGGGCGTTCGGAAAGCCCCCACAAAAATAATAGCCCCTTCCCTTAAGGGAAGGGGCTGGGGTTGGGTGAGATCAATACGCTTTGCCCCAGTAAACCATACACTTTGCAGGTTTTCCGCAGCATACGCACACGTCCGAGAGCTTCTCCTGATCGAACGGTATGCAGCGCGAGCCGACGCCGGTCTTTGCCTTTACTTCGTCCTCGCAGGCTTCTTCTCCGCACCACATAGCCTTTATGAATCCGTCGCCCTTCTCGGTGAGAGCCTTGTTGATCTCATCAAGGGTCGTGCAGGCGTATGTGCGGCGCTCGCGATTCTCAAGAGCGCGCTGATAGAGTCCGTCATGTACAGCCTGTAATTTTTTAGCAGCAGCCTTTTCAAGTTCTTCGAGCTTCACAAAACTCTTTTCACCGTTGTGGCGTGTAACTATAACGCACTGGTCGTTCTCTATATCCTTGGGACCGATCTCAATTCTGATCGGAACGCCCTTCATCTCGTATTCCGCAAACTTCCAGCCGGGCGAATTCTCGCTGTCGTCGAGCTTAACGCGCAGTCCCGCCTTTTTGAGTCTGTCTCTGAGCTCCGCAGCCTTTTCGAGTACGCCTTCCTTATGCTGCGCAACAGGTATTATAACAGCCTGTATCGGTGCTACTGCCGGAGGAAGAGCGAGTCCGCTGTCGTCGCCGTGAGTCATTATGATAGCTCCGATAAGGCGTGTTGTAACTCCCCAGCTTGTCTGGTGAGGATATGTGAGCTGATTGTCCTTGTTTGCGTACTGGATATCGAACGCGTGAGCAAAACCGTCTCCGAAGTAATGCGAGGTTCCCGCCTGGAGCGCCTTTCCGTCGTGCATCAGAGCTTCGATAGCATAAGTCGAAACCGCACCCGCGAACTTGTCGCTCTCGGTCTTCTTGCCCTTTACAACCGGCATTGCGAGAGATTCCTCACAGAACTTCGCATAAACGTTCAGCATACGCTCTGTCTCTTCGACAGCTTCTTCTGCAGTAGCGTGGATAGTGTGGCCTTCCTGCCAGAGGAATTCTCTTGAACGCAGGAACGGGCGTGTCGTCTTTTCCCAGCGTACAACATTCACCCACTGGTTATAGAGCTTCGGCAGGTCTCTGTATGAATGTACGATATTCTTGTAATGCTCGCAGAACAGCGTTTCGGAAGTCGGACGAACGCACAGCTTTTCTTCAAGCTTCTCGCTTCCGCCGAGCGTTACCCACGCACATTCAGGCGCAAATCCCTCAACATGATCTTTTTCCTTTTCGAGCAGGCTTTCGGGAATGAACATAGGCATACATACGTTCTCATGTCCGGTTTCCTTGAACATTCCGTCAAGTATCTTCTGGATATTCTCCCAGATAGCATAGCCGTAAGGTCTAATCGCCATACAGCCCTTGACGCTCGTGTACTCGATAAGCTCAGCCTTCTTTACGATGTCGGTGTACCACTGCGCAAAATCCTCGTCCATTGAGGTTATCGCGTTTACCAATTTCTTTTCTGCCATTTTTATGTTTCCTTTCTGAGGGGATTTTTTACATCTTTTCTATTATATAACATTTGCAAGGATTTTGCAAGAGTTTTTGATAAGATTTATTTTTTGGGGCTCCGCCCCATACCCTGATCCCGCTTTCGCAGTAACTATCAGATAGTGGCTTGGCTGTCGGTCAGCCCCTCTGGACTCCTGCCGACCGCGAGCTGCGGCGGCGAGTAGCGCTTCGCGCATTGACATTTCCGTGAGATTGTGCTATCATTTTTACAGTATATTCTGAAAAACGGGGTGACATTTATGTCCGGAGAATTTTCACGTACACAGCTCATTTTCGGTGAAGCCGGAATGAAAAAGCTTGCCGCAGCTCGGGTCGCTGTATTCGGCATAGGCGGAGTAGGCGGGCATCTCGCCGAAGCACTCGCCCGAAGCGGTATCGGCGCGATCGACCTTATTGATAATGATACCGTCTGTGAAAGCAATATAAACAGGCAGATCATCGCGCTTCACAGCACGCTCGGAATGCACAAGACCGACGCTGCGGAAAAACGGATACACGACATCAATCCGGACTGCAAAGTTACGCTGTACACGACGTTCTTTCTTCCCGAAACGCGTTCACAGTTCACGCAGTATTCCTATATTGCGGACGCGATAGATACCGTAAGCGGAAAGCTCGCGCTCGCCGAATGTGCGCAGGAATCGGGAGTTCCTATAATCTCGGCAATGGGAGCCGGCAACAAGCTCGATCCGACAATGTTCGAGGTCGCAGATATCTATGAAACTTCGGTATGCCCTCTCGCAAGAGTTATGCGGACAGAATGTAAAAAGCGCGGGATAAAGCATCTCAAAGTTGTTTATTCAAAGGAAAAACCGGCAAAACTCGAAGAAACTCCCACAGCCGGCGACGGAAAGAAGATCCCGCCCGGCTCGGTAGCGTTCGTTCCGTCAGTCGCGGGACTTATCATGGCAGGCGAAATTATCAAGGATATAATTTACGGAAAGGAAACAGACAAATGAACGATCTTGATGTAATGATCCGTGCAAAGCAGTATCTCGAAAACCTCGCAAACGGCATAGACCCGCTTTCGGGTAATGAGCTTCCCGATTCCGATATCGTGAACAATGTGAGGATATCAAGATGCCTGTTTTATGTGTCGGGGATTTTGCAGAAAGTCATCGACAACGGCGGAGAAGTCCAGCGTGAAAAGCTGAAAAAATCACAGCGCGCGGAATTTTCGCTTACTGCGGAGCAATCCGCAGCACTCACGCCGGAGAACGACGATCTTTTCATCTCTAAAGTCGCCAATATAATAAATGCCCAGATAGACGAATACACGATGAAAAAGCTGAAATCCGGCGACATTACTGCATGGCTGATGAGCAAGGAACTGCTTACCGAAGTGATAATCAACGGAAAACCGCACAAAAATCCCACAGAAGCCGGCGAAAATATCGGGATCACACTTTATCAGTATATGACTCCAAACGGTGTTGTTGTAAAGAACTGCGTTTACAGTTCCGAAGCACAGCAGTTCATATTCGACAACATAGACGTTATCGCGGAATTTGCCAGCAGCGAAAGGAAAAACGCCTTTTCCGACGAAGAAGAATAACCAATTCCAAAAAAAAGGCGTGCATTGATGCGCGCTATACAGCGGTCATAGCTGACTACGACAGACCTCTGCTCCCCACAAAAGAAAAAACAACCCTCTCCCTTAAAAGGGAGAGGGTTGGGGGTAGGTCTCTTAATCAGAAACGTAAGGGATAAGAGCTATCTGTCTTGCTCTCTTGATAGCAACTGTGAGCTCTCTCTGATGATAAGCGCAGCAGCCTGTTACTCTTCTGGGGAGTATCTTGGAGCGCTCTGTCATGCACTTCTTGAGCTTTGCGATGTCCTTGTAAT
>CAMVEM010000065.1 GCA_947166515.1 uncultured Clostridia bacterium
AGCATGGACGCTTAAAAACTCAAAGCTGCTTACAGACGGCGGAAATGTAACGCTTGCAAACGTTGAAAAGAAGTAAATGATACAGCCCCTGCGATAATAAATCGTGGGGGTTGTGTTTGTATTTAGCCATATAGAATGTATATTGCATTTTCAATTCTGACAAAAACCATTTGAAATATCACAATAATTAAAGCAATTCTCTTTTTGTGCACATCTATAAATTGCGTATTGACATTTTGTTGCTTTTGACTAATCATTGGCGATAAATTTGATGAAAGTTTGTTGAATAATCTCTGAAATACTTGCAAAGAAGCGTAGTTTGTGATATACTTATATGTATGGATAATACCAAAATTAATCAAAGAAAAGAGGGATCAGCATATGGATACTATTCTGCATAAGCTCAGACAGTACACGAAGGACGACCCGAACGCGGCGATACTCTTCGACGAGACTCACTCAAAGGGCATATCCTACGCTCAGCTCGACGATATGTCCGGAAGGATATACGCTTACCTGAAAGCAAAAGGTATCGGCAAAGAGGATTTCGTGCTCATCGACCTGCCGAGAGGCGTCCTTCCAGTTATCGCAATGATCGGCGTGTGGAAGGCTGGTGCCGCTTGGACGCTGGTAGAAGACACCTACGCTCCTGACCGTATCGCGTTCATACGCGAGGACTGCGGCTGCAAATTCGAGTTCACTGCGGATAACTGGGACGAGATAATGCGTACCGAGCCGCTTGATGGCTTTGAGAAAGCTGATCCTCACGACGCGGCGTATGCTGTTTACACATCAGGCACTACGGGTAACCCGAAGGGCGTTCTTCACGAGCGCGGCAACATCAAACGCGCTACCGAGTCCATAAAGTCAGACGGTAAGGTTCACTACGACGGTGAATACAGGATAGCTACACTTGCTCCGATGAACTTCGTGGCGACCGTTATGGTCATACTTGCGTGTCTAAATGTATTCAGAGGCAAGAATTACATAGTTTCCTACTCCACGATAAAGAATCCCGGCGCTCTCGCCAAATTATTCATCACAAAGCGCATCACGATAACATTCCTTACTCCGTCTTATGCACGCAAGCTCGGCAATAAGACAAGTCCGTTCCTGCAGGTGCTGTTTGTAGGCTCGGAGCCTGCCAATAATATATACAACAAGAATGTCGATCTCGTCAACATTTATGCTTGCAGCGAGTCGGGATTTGCTGTGGGCGTGTTCAAGATTGACAAGCCGTATGATACCTGCCCGATAGGAACGCCCGATGTCGATACAAAAATAATCCTGTACAAGGAGGACGGAAGCGAGGCTCCCGACGGTGAGGTCGGCGAGCTGTGTTTTGAGAATCCCTATGTGCGCGGTTACATAAATCTTCCCGAGGAAACCAAAAGAGCTTTTGTCAACGGATTTTACCATACCGGCGACCTCGCGAGAAAGGACGAAAACGGAAACTATGTTCTTCTCGGACGCTCGAACGATATGATAAAGATAAACGGAAACCGTATCGAGCCCGCCGAGATAGAAGCTGCGATAAAGCAGGTGCTCGGTATAGACTGGGCTGCGGCAAAGGCATTGAGGACGGCGAAAAGAGCTACCTGTGCGCATACTATACAGCGGATATACAGTTTGATACTGAGGAGCTTCGCAAGGAGCTCATGAAGCGTCTTCCATACTATATGATACCTTCGTATTATTTAAAAATAGACTCAGTTCCTCTGAAAGACAACGGAAAGCTCGACAGAAAGGCTCTTCCGATACCCGACGCAAAAGATTTCATGAGCGATTATGTAGCTCCGACGAACGACATTGAAGAAAAGATCTGTAATGCAATGGCGAAGGTGCTGAAGCTCGGACGTGTCGGCATAAACGACGACTTCTACGAAATGGGCGGCGACTCGCTGGCTTCTATTGAGCTGATACAGGAATGTGATCTGCCCGGCCTGAACGCCGGAGAGGTATTCCGCGGAAGGACTCCTGAAAAGATCGCGAAGCTCTATGAAGAAATACACGCAAACGACGACGGAATCGATCCCGACGAAAAGAACAAAGAGGCTTTGCAGTCCGAGCATCCGCTCACCACAGAGCAGCTGTATATGATCGACTATCAGCTCTACACACCGAGTTCAACGATGTACAACCTGTTCTCGGTAATGAAGGCTGACAAGGAGCTGTTCGATCCGGAGACTCTTGCAAAAGCAATGAAGACTGTGATAGAAGCTCACCCCGCACTGCTGACGACATTTGCTTATAACGACGAAGGCGAGCTCGTGCAGAGATATACCCCCGATATAATGCAGGATATCCACGCTGAGAGGCTGTCCGAGTTTGAGTTCAGATTCGTAAAGGACACTCTTGTTTATCCGTTCAAGATAATCGGCGGAAAGCTTTTCCGCTGCCGTATATTCGAGACCGAGAAGTCTGTTTATATCTTCTTTGACGTGCATCACTCACTGTTCGACGGAACCTCGTTCAAGGTATTCCTCGGCGGTGTAGGCAAGGCGTTTATGGGAATGCCCATTGAGCCGGATTATTACTATCTGATGTTAAAACAGCGCGAGGACGCAGTAAATACCAAGCTTTACGAGGAAAGCAAGAAGTATTTTGAAGACCGCTACGACGGCATAGAATGGTCGACCTATCCGACGATAGATCACGAATCCCGCGAGAACGCAATGGGCGAGATGCTCACATCTCTCGGTATCGAACAGCCTCAGATGACGGCAATGGAGCGCTCGTACAAGATAAGCCGAAACGAGTTCTTTATCACCGTGGCGGCGCTGGCTATCTCGATTTACAACAACAAGCCCGATATAAAGCTGTCCTGGATATATAACGGACGTGAGGATCTTCGGATGATGAACAGCGTCGGACTTCTGTTCCGCGACCTGCCGATAGGCATACGCTTCAAGGACGAAATGACAATCCGGGATGTGTTTGCGGACGTTCACGACCAGGTACAGAAGGGCATCGAGCACAGCTGCTATCCGTATGTTGATCTCAATAACCAGGTTGCTGAAAACGAAAGCGCTTATCTGCTGTATCAGCAGGATATACGCGATGTGGGCGGTTTTGAGGGCTTCGATATCGAACAGATAGATGTACGTCAGAATCAGGCGGCATCGCAGACCATACTCGATATGGAGATACTCGACGGTGCGGACGGATTACAGCTTATGATAGATTTCGCTGCGAGCCGTTATGATGAAAGCAGTATCGAGAAATTCAAGGATATATATGTAAAGACCGCTCAGTCTCTCGTTACGCATAACTCTCAGAAGGATGTAACTATCGGAGAGCTGAAGCAAAAGCTCAGCGACAAGAAGAACTTCTTCAAGCTTGTCAAGGGAATATTCTCAAAGAAGAAATAAGGGGCAGCTTTAATGGAAGCATATAAGAAAAACAGCGCCATAATGGGAGAATATGACCGCGATATATCGGCTTCCTGTGTGAACGGCACATTTGTCGGCAAGGAAAACGACAGCGTGGTAGCGTTCCGCGGAATACCCTTCGCACAGCCGCCGGTGGGAGATCTTCGCTGGAAAGATCCCGTTCCGGTCGTGGCATCGGACGGCGTATATGAGGCGTATCACAACGAAAGCTCGCCGATACAGACAAAGCTTGATTCCGAGCGCGCCTCGCTGTATCATCAGAGCGAGGACTGCCTTTACCTGAACGTGTGGACATCAAAGGAATACGCGGGACAGAAGCGCGCAGTAATGGTGTTCATACACGGCGGAAATTACGGCTGGGGTGGTACTGCCGACCCGCTCTATGACGGACATAACTTCGTTAAAGTTCACCCTGAGATCGTGCTTGTGACGATAGCGTACCGCGTCGGTATAATGGGATTTATCGATCTATCCACTGTGCCGGGCGGAGAAGCTTACCCGACAGCCGGAAACCTCGGGCTGCTCGATCAGATATGCGCTCTGCGGTATATTCAGAGCAATATTGCGAGCTTCGGCGGCGACCCGGAGAACGTTACCGTGTTCGGCGAATCCGCAGGCGCGGGAAGTGTTTCGCTGCTGCCGCTGATACCTGCGGCAAAGAGGCTGTTCACAAAGGTCATTGCGGAAAGCGGCTCCGTGGCGCTCACATACAGCAGAAAAGAGTGCAGAAAGATAACCGATATGCTCCTGAAAGAAACGGGAGCGAAAACAATGCGCGAGCTGATCGCTCTCCCGACGGAAAAGCTTGTCAGCGCAAACGAAAAGCTGAACGACTGCAACAACTTTCCGGAGCGAGACGGGATAGTGCTTCCTGAAAATCTGTACGAAGCCTACGATAACGGCGAAGCGTTTCACGTGAAAATGATGATCGGCACGAACGCAGACGAGCTGAGATACTGGATACAGGATGTCGGCGGGATAGCGCTTTACAAGGTTATGAGCCGGATAATGCTCCCGGTGATATTGAAGCAGCTGAAACCTGCGGACAGAAAACGTGTGTACAGCTTTCTGCGGAATATGTCGCACAGAGAGTCTCACCGCACATGGCAGATCACGGAGCTGTTAAACGAGCTGTTGTTCAGGCTGCCCGCGGTACGACAGGCGGAAGCTCACGCGGCGCACGGGAACTCCGTTTATATGTACTACTGGAAATACCCCTCCGCGCTGCCGTACATGGGAGCCTGCCACGCCGTCGAGCTTGCGTATGTGTTCAACAACCTGACCGAGACTATCTACACGGGCGACAACATAAAAGCCGGACTTGCGGCGCAGGTGCAGCAGATGTGGGTGAATTTTGCGGTCACGGGCGATCCGTCGGCAGGCGGAATTGAATGGAAACCGTACAGCGCAGAGTCACGCAGGACAATGATCCTCGACACAGACTCACACAGCGAGGACGACCTTTACAGCACAGAGCGAAGACTGCTGATGCCGTTGCTCGATTACAGGATAAACGGGAATTACATAGCGGCACTCCCGGAGATACCGAAAGGCGTTAAGCTCGGAGCTGCAGCCGCAGGTATAGGTATCGCATTGCTGGTGCTTTGGCGTTTGTTCCGAAAAAACATTGACGATAAATAATTAATAAAATATAAATCAATGAAAGGAAAACTCTATGAAAACTGACATTTGCAAATTTGAAAAGGGCTCCGCAGATTTTGACAGTATAAGCGGACTTGCGGCAAAAGTCGCAGCGTACAACAAGCTGGACAAAAAGCAGGAGCTGAAGCTCACACTTCTTTGCGAGGAGCTTGTCGAGATGCTCCCGAATCTCCTTGCTTACGGAAAAGGTGAGTTCTGGATTGAGAACGAGGGCAGGCAGTACAAAATACATACTGTTGTGGAAGCTGACGATCTTCTTCCGACTGTTGAAAGAGACAAGATACTTTCCGTTTCCACCTCGGGAAAAAACGCTGCGGCAACCGGTATTATGAGCAAGATAAGAGCAGCTGCGGAGGTAATGCTCGCGAATTATGCCGCCACCGTAGGTACTGCGGGAACCTTGAACGCCAAACCGATTTATACGTATTACAATATGGGACGGTTCTCAGCCCCGGTCGATTACACGAACGAATGGTCGCTTGCATTGTATAAGGAAAACGCAAAAGCGGACAAGGACGCATGGGACGAGCTTGAAAAATCCATTATCGTGAATCTCGCGGACGATGTCACTGTCGGCATAATCGGCGGCAGGGTCGAGATCGTTGCGATAAAGACTTTCTGAGAATAAAAAGTTATCAGCGAACAGATCGCTTAAACAACTAATCATACAAAAGGAGTATTGACTATGAGCACATTCAGCGTAACCAAAACAAAGGACAACGAGACCCTGACTGCGGTAATTTCGGGACGCATCGACACGACCACTTCTCCCGAGCTTGAAAGCGAGATCAATGGCGCACTCGACGGTATCACAAAGCTTGTACTTGATTTCTCTAAGGTTGAGTACATATCTTCCTCCGGACTTCGTGTGCTGCTTTCGCTCAATAAGACCATGGATGCGAACAACGGCGAGCTTGTTATTGTCAAGCCTACCGAAATAGTGCTTGAAGTATTCGATGTGACAGGCTTTGCGGAAATACTGAATATCGAGAAGTAAGAATACTTCTCGGCATTTTGCAGCCGGAGCGGATCATCTGATACTGACACATGAAAACATCGGTCACGGGCAATGTCTCTCAGGAGAAAATGCCGCAGTGATCGGTGTCTTTTTGCTGCGAAATATTAACAGTTTGTGAAACTGTTTTAATGTGGATCTTACTGTATAATGCAATTGCTGAAACCTAGTATCACAGTGCATCTTTGGGACAATTTCTCACACATTCCATACATAAAATGCACTCAGTGCCGTTGAGTCTTTTTCTGGAATTATCTGTCACATCCACATTCATCGGGCATACCTTTTTGCACTTGCCGCAATCAACGCACTTGTCTTTGTTGCATTTTATCCTGATAAGCGAAAAGTAACTCATAGGTTTCAAGAATACTGTTATCGGGCAGATGTACTTACAGAATGCACGGTTATCCTTAAATGCAAAAGCGAGAATTATGCCGACGGCATAGTACAGAATGTTTCCGATCAGAAATGCCCAGAACATGATCGTTTCTATATTGCCGGCATGTGTCAGAAACAAAGCGGCAACGAACAGCAGGGAAGCGGTAAATGTCACATACCGTATCCAGCCGATCTTTTTGCGGGGCTGCTTCGGCGTTTTGTAGGGCAGAAAGTCCAGTACCATAGCAGTCCAGCAGGCAAATCCGCACCAGCCTCTTCCGAAGATCAGCGGTCCGAATATCTTTGCTACCGCATAATGTATCGTTGCAGCCTCAAATACTCCGGTAAAGAGATAGTACCAGAATCCTTCGATCTGCATATTTTCCTGGCTGATAAGCCCGAGATACACCAGCATATACAGCCCTACCAGAAGCTGAACTATCCGCCGCGCATGTTTGTATTTTCTGATAAACAAGAAAATGCCTAACGAGATTGATATGCCGATATAGCTGAAATTATACAGATAAAACAGATTATCCTTTGTCAGCCATAATGTGACCGCCACTGCTTCAAAAACGATAAGCATTATGACCGGTAACGCATATTTCTTCATTCCTGTTCCTCCACAGATTAATTCAGTTATTACTTTGCATATTTCGGGTCAAGCAAAGGCTTTCCGTCCTTATCGACCAGAACAGTAAGTCCGCCGACATCAGTCCAGTGAGCCAGTAGATATTGAACGCCCGTCTCTTTGTCAACAATGATACGAGTGCCCTGCATTAAACCGTTCTTCTCCACAAATTCAAATCTGTTTTCCACAATGATTACCTCCCAAAAAACATGGTTTTAATTTATTCAAGTCCCTTACGCCTGTACGCGAGTGTGAACAGCGCGACAGCGAGCGCAAGATTGACCGAAATAACTATCAGGCTTTCTGCTGTTATCCCTGAAACGCCTATCCCGTTGATAAGCTCGCTGAGCTGCTGCGAATAAGTCACTCTCGCGGCAGTTTTTATTGTGTCGTTGAACATCGAGAGCATAGGCAGAAATGCGAATATCATCATCACGGGAACAGATATCGAGGTCGCGGTCATCTGGTTCCTGCTGAATATTCCGATAACTGCACCGGTAAGCTCCGAGAGAATTATCCCGACGGACATAACGCCGATAAACAGGACGAGATCAGCACCAGTATAGCCGCCGATTGCCGCGAATACCGCAGTTCCGAACGCGCACATCACGAACACATACGCACCGACGCCGAGAAGATATTCGGCGGGTTTAACATTGCTCATCATAAGCACGCGCAGGGTGTTTTTCTCCTTTTCCTCCGCGATTATCGCGGACATACAGGTGAGGGGAGCCATTCCCACAAACATTACTGCAAACAGCTTTGCAAAGAAATGCTCCGGCATATCTTCGAGCTTTATCGCATTTTCCATTATAATGACAAGAACGGGGAACATCAGAAATTGTATCAGCACAGTCTTGTTTTTAAGCGTGTCGCTGAGCTGTTTTAAAAATACCGCTTTTATGTTTTTCATGCCGAAAGCTCCTTTCCCGTGAGTTCCATGAATACCGTTTCAAGGTCAGGCTCTGTTGTGTGAATCGTCTCGGCTCTGCCGCTGACGATAAGCTCTGAAAGAGCCGCCGCCGCTTCCTTATTATGCGGAAGCTGCATATCCTTACCGTCCGATAGGTGTATTTTAAGCATACGCTGATGATCGTATCTGCGGCAGATCTCCTCCGGGCTGCCATATTCGACTATTTTTCCCTCGTTCAGAAGCGCGATGTGATCGCACAGCTTTTCAGCTTCCGTCATTGTGTGAGTTGTGAGAAAAACGGTCTTGCCTTTCGCTTTTTCCGAAAGTATTATCCTGTGAATCTCGCCTGCGGAAACCGGGTCAAGCCCGCTTGTCGGCTCGTCGAGAAACAGAATGTCCGGGTCGGTCATGAACGCTCTCGCGAGCTTGAGTCTCCCTGTCATGCCCTTTGACAGTTTCCCGGCGGGTGTTTTGGCAGCCTCCGCAAGCCCTACCTTTGCGAGCGCGTCCGTAATGCTGCTTTTCGGAAGTCCGTGTATCCTTGCGAATGTCAGCAGGTTATCATAGCACGAGAGACGCTCGTAAAGTCCGAAATTGTCCATTGTGATACCGAAGTGCCTGTGGTCTTCACCCGTGAGTTTCCGCGAGTCCTTCCCGCCAATGTGTGCCTTGCCACTGTCCTGTGAAATCTGACCCGTAAGTATTTTTATCAGCGTAGTTTTGCCTGCGCCCGACGGCCCGATAAGTCCGAATACTTCGCCGCTTTCTATATCAAGGTCGATAACGTCAAGCACGGTCTTGCTCCCGAACGCTTTGGTTATGCCCTCTGTCTTTATTGCACATCTCATCTCAGTTCTCCTCCTTTATCCGTTTCAGTGCTTCATCAAGCTTGCGGTTCTCCTGACGCTCCGCAGCGGTGGATATTATCACGCTTAAGGTGCAGCTCACTGCGAAGCAGACAATGAACATCATCCACGCGAGAAGGTCGTTCACCGGGAACCAACCGAACAGGAACACGCATCCTATCGTAACCGCAAATACGCTCACGAACAGCGCCGCTATCCTTGCTCCGAGAGGCATATTCTTTATAAGCATATCGCTCATGAACACCAGGCGCAGGAGCATTATCACCGTCACCGTGAGAAGAAACTGCAGGCTTGTCGCAATGCTCACGCCGGCTCCCGCAAGTGAGAATAATGTCGAGTAACCCTCTGCAACGCTTCCGAACAGCAGGCAGAAGATGTTAAGAAGTGCTGATGTGATGCCGTATATCATGAACACCTGCGCGAGAAATCCGAACACAGTAAATCTTTTATCCATTTATTTTACCCCCAGTCGTTTTTTGAGTTCATCGGCGTACTGCCGTGAAACTATCATCTGCTCGCCGTTTTCGAGAGTCAGTCTGAGTCTCCGGTCGAGCTCCGCCTTTATAGAACGAATGAACCGAAGCCGCACGAGACAGGATTTGCTTATACGAAGGAACCCGCTCCCGCAGAGCCGCTCTTCCATTTCGTACAGCTTCATTTTTGTTTCGTAGCATTCGATGTCTGTATAAACAAATGTCTTGCGGTCAACCGACTCGATGTACGCAATCTTTGATATGTCAAGTATGAACGACTCGTCGTCTTTTATCACTGTTATCTGGCAGTCCATTATGCGAAGCGCAGCTATTATGCTTTCTGTTTCCGGCGTGAGCGCCGGGCAGTTCACAGTGATCTCGGTGCCGCTGAGCGACGGGTCTATGTTTATCGAAATTTTCACGGTATCACCTCTCTGTATGCTATATTACCACAACCGGGAAATAATTTCAAGCAGGTAATGCGCGACCTGCCGGAATTGATGACTGAAATGCCAAAAATAAAACAGCCGATACATGAAGTGTACCGGCTGAGGTTTTGAGTATGGTATTATCCGAATATCTGTCCCGGAAGTTTAAGCTTCTCTTTAGGCGGGAAATCCTTGTCAAATTCCTCGACGTCTGCATCATCGACATAATAACCCTGCGGTGTCTGATATACTCCGGTTACATCGTTCAGATAGCCGGGTATCAGCTCTTTACACAGGAAGAATGAAGAGTCTGCGTCCTCGGGAAGATCGTGGTATCTTATTCCGAATTTGCTTGCATAGTCAAATCCGCTTTTCCCGTAAAATCCGATATTTCCCTCAAACAGCACAGCGCCGAAGCCGAGCTCCGAGGCTTTTCCAAGTGAGTAATCAAGCAGTATCCTTCCGTAACCCTTGCGTTTGAGCTCCGGGGTTATGCAGATCGGTCCCATTGTCAGAACGTCAACATCTCTGCCGTCGTCGGCGTTGATTACTGTTTTCATAAAGATGTTCTGACCGATGAGCTTTCCGTCATGCTCCATAACGAAGTCAAGTTCCTTCACGAATGCCGGATCATCGCGGAGCACATGGATAACGTAATGCTCCGAGCAGCCGGGACGATATACATTCCAGAATGATTCTCTTATAAGATTTTCGACCGCTCTGTGATCATCTGATCTTTCAGATCGTATAGTATATTTTTCGTTCATATATTTTTTCCTTTCAGTCTTTCAAAGCCACTTTCTTAGGTGTGAATTTTAGCACATAAAGCAGATATGCCGCTGTAAGCGCTATGCGTATGCCGACATTGATCATCTGTCCGCCCTCTTCGCTTCCGGCGAGATCAACAAGTATCTTTGCCGAGCCGAATCCCGCGAGGATATTGTTCAGCGAATGGAACGCTATGCAGGCAACAAGGCTTCCGGTCCTGATAAATATGAACACGAGCAGGAATCCGACACCTACTGCATAAACTATCTGCAACAGGTTGCTGATGATGTCGTACCCGTTGAGCAGATTTACGATATGTCCGATACCGAATGTCGCGGCGGAAACTATTATAGCGGAGGTCATATTTTTCTTTGCCATTCCTCTGAACAAGAAACCGCGGAAGATGATCTCCTCAAGGAATCCTGCGAACAACATATATACTGTATGTACCGCAAGCGTGACAGGTTCATACTGCGGTGCGAAGCCAAATATCACACCTACCGCCGCGATTATCGGAAGCGGGATATAAAACAGCATTTTCGCCGCCGGAACTTCCGGTTTACATAGTCCGAGATGTTCATAAAGCTTATTCTTTGCGACGAATGCGATCAGCACTGCAAAAAGCACAATGCCGAATATCGCTTCGGCAAGAAAACCGATGCCGATCGTCTCCGAGAGCTGTACCATAAGTGTCGAACCTGCTACATATATCACGATAAGAATTACTGCGAATATGACCTCGTTTTTATCAAAGAGTTTTTTCATTTCTTTCCTTTCCTTTCCTTTTCAGAAAACCGACTATGCCCATAAGCGTGTTTTCTATAAGTTGAGCGTAATGTTCTTCTTCAAATTCCATTTCATTGTTTGCGAGCATACTTGCCGCGCCGTGAATACAGAGAAAAAGCATCTCAAAGGCTTCTTTCGTCAAATCTTCGGATAGCCCGGTCTGCCTGGCGATAGACTGTATCACGGGCGCAAGCTCATCTGCATATGTCAGATCGTGCAGGTTAGTGTTGCGGAATTTTCCTGACTGGAACAAAAACCGGAACAGGTGCTTTTCCTCATGCGCAAACCTAATATATGCGAGTCCTATAGATGCTTTTTCGCCTGCCGCGGACATTATATATTCCGTGTGCAGTTCATCGGCGGCGGCGTAAACATCGGCTTTCAGTTCATCGACAGTCTTGTAGTGATACATTACCGGCTGTGTGGAGCATTTAAGCTCTGCGGCGACTCTGCGGACGTTGAGAGCTTCGTATCCCTCTGTGCGAACTATCTTCAGTCCGGCTTCTATTACCATTTCTTTTGTTATTCTCGCTTTTGGCGGCATAAACTCACCTCTCGAAAAATTACTGACGTTATATAACAAATGTATTATAATGCAAAACAGTGGATTTGTCAATAGTTTTTGGAAAAAATTTTTTAAAATTCACACTATATTTTTTGTGTCAGTCTTCTGTTGACAAATCGAAGAATGAATATTATAATATACTCAAAACATGAAAGGTGCTTAAATAATGGATATAACCGTAAAAGATATAGACGGCGGAAACGCGTTCGACTTCGGAAGAACATCGTCAGACTACGCCAAATACCGCGATATTTACCCGCCGGAATTTTATGAGAGAATATCCGCTCGCGGGCTTTGCATCAAAGGTCAGAATGTTCTTGATATAGGAACGGGAACAGGCGTTCTTCCGCGCAATATGTATCACTATGGCGCAAGGTGGACGGGTACCGATATTTCCGATAATCAGATAGAACAGGCTAAAAAGCTTTCAGCAGAAATGGATATTGACTATTACGCTGTACCTGCCGAGAAGCTTGATTTTCCCGACAGCTCATTCGACGTCATAACCGCTTGCCAGTGTATCTGGTATTTCGATCACGAGCGTATAATGCCGGAGCTGTACCGTATGCTTAAACCGGACGGAAGATTTCTTGTCCTGTATATGGCATGGCTTCCGTTTGAGGATAAGATCGCAGGAGCGAGCGAAAACCTCGTTCTGAAATATAATCCCGGGTGGACGGGTGCGGGAGAGACAATGCACCCGCTGTACATTCCCGAATGCTACAGCGAAAAATTTGAGCTCATATACCATGATGAATACAAGCTTAACGTTCATTTCACGCGTAAGAGCTGGAACGGAAGAATGAAAGCCTGCCGTGGTGTTGGGGCATCGCTTTCACAGGAGACGATAAGTGAGTGGGAATCAGAGCATTTAAAGCTGCTGTCGGAGACCGCGCCTGAGGAATTTGACATTCTTCATTTCGCTGCGATTGCCGATCTTAAAAGAAAATGACAGCATTCAGTAATACAGAAAGAAACGGTCGGTAACTATGGAAAAAACAATGACTGTAAACGGAGCGGAATACCGCGTGATAAAGCTGCTTGGTAAGGGCAAGGGCGGTTATTTTTTATGACGCTCTGAACAGAGTAAAAACGCTCGGCGCAAAAAGAGCGTTTGTTATCTCGGATATGGAGTTTTATCAAAAACTTGGATTTGAAAAATATCTGCATTTCACATTTTACAGGAAAGCCTGAATATAAAAAACGATCCGCTGTTCATTACGAACAACGGATCAAATTATTTATAGTATCAGAATCTGAAATGCAAGTGCATCGGCGATGCGAATTTTGCGGCAACATATTTGGGCTGCCTTTTCCTCACAACGTTCGGCACATCCTGTATATCTGCTAGTCAATGATATATTAAGAAAAACCGTGCCGGTCGTTATCATAACTATCGCAATAAGCTCCAGCATTGTAAGCGAGCTTTTCGGTTTGGTTTTTGCAATGCTCACTGACGGCAAGGTGATATTACACGAATACTGCGTAACGGGAATGTACAAGATATACGCTATTTTATTGTATTTTATGAAATTAGATAAGTATAACAAGTAATAACATTCCGTTTTTTCAGGTATAAAATTTCATACTCGGCAGATAATAACGGTAAAGAAGCGAAAGCTTCGTTAAGATTTGCACGAAAGGAATTATTATATATGAAAGCAACCGGAATAGTCAGAAGGATAGACGATCTCGGAAGAGTAGTCATACCTAAGGAAATAAGAAGAACAATGAGGATTCGCGAGGGCGACCCGCTATTGACGTCATTGACACAGACTGCTTTCTGCGATTCCATGATCGCGCTCAGCAAGCGGCTTTGCGGCACTTTGGAGCGATGAGCGAAAACATAGTAAAAAACGGGGGCCTTTACAGAAAACGTTGTAACGGTTGATAAAACGGCTTTAGAGGATACATAACAAAAGCAGCTTTTTGTACAAAGGCTGCTTTTTTGTTAAAAACTTCGAATATGTCTTGACCGATGCATACCATTCATTGTCAAAATAACATTTACGTAAACAGCGGCACAAACGCCGCTGTTAAGCCAAATGTCAAATCCCCCTGCAATAATAAGATTTGCACATTAGGAGGAAAACGCAATGAAGTCTATACTGGAAAAACTCTATTACGGTGAGATAAGCCCCTGCTCACAGCCTACGCCTACCGCAGAAGGGTACATTAAAGCTAAAGACGAGGTGGAACAGCTCGGAGAAGAGATACTTGCTAAATATCCTGACTGTAAGGGCCTTCTCGAAAGTTACGCCGACGCGATACACATTACATCAGCTTGTGAGGGGTTGCAGGATTTTGAGAGAGGCTTCAGTCTCGGAGCTTTGATAATGTTTGAAATAATGACAACCGAATAATGCAAAAGGCTCTGAACCGCTTAACAACACGGTTCAGAGCCGATTATTATTCTCTTGTCATAACATAATAGCTGCTTTCCCACTCGCGATGAGGTATTCCTTGTCACCGAAATCTTTAATTTCGTAAGCGCAGGCATTGCTGTTCTACTTGCGGCGCCAATAGCCGCGCGTCCAAGTGTGTTTGTCGTAACCGGTCTTGGCGCAGTCCATCGTTACTTTCTTCTTGTCGTTTTGACTGTGGTGCTTAAACAAGCCGACACCTTGCTGTCATTTACTGTTTCTGCTTCCGCGCACCTTTTTCCGGTATTCTGTGGGAGTCAGATTCTCCGACTGACGGAACTGTCTTACGAAGTGATTATATGAAGCATACCCGCAAAGCTCCGCTATCTCGGATACGGAGCTTTTTGTCTGAGCAAGCAGCTTTTTAGCCTTCTCCATACGGTAATATATCAGTTCCTCAAATATGCTTTTCCCGAAATAAGATTTATACATTCTCTGGAGATAGCTCCGGCTTACATTCACGCTTTCGCTCATAGAATCTATATTCCGGTCCTTCTCCGGAAAGTCATGCATATTTTTCCGCAGATCGCAGAGCATCTCGTATAAGCGTGTACTGTCTGATGACACGGAATCCTTTGACCGCTTGGAGCTGTTTCTTACAGCTATCTGTTCCAGCGCAGCGGTAATATAGTTTATGAAGGATATATAATTATCCGGATATGTTCCGGATCTTTTGCCGTAACTCAGTGCCGCGATACCGTAAAAGTTCTCGTTGATATGCAGAGGGGTGACATAGTAAGCGGCGGGGAACCGTGCATCTGAAATATGCTCCGGCAGATACCATAACGGGAAAGCCGTTGTGTCGAGCCGTTCATTGCCGGCTGCATCACACCACATCATTTCTTTCAAAGACACAGACGGGTCATATCTGAGCGAGGTGCTTTTTCCCGCCATGCGAAGATACGGCTCGGTCAGGAATATGCGGAACCGTCTCCAGCCGTACAGCAGATAGAGATTTCCGCTGAGTGTTATGACAAGCTCCGGGACAGTTGTGCAGTGCATAACATCAAAAAGCATATTGGATCGCCGGAACCGCTCCTCGCAGATCTTTTTCATTTTCCTG
>CAMVEM010000066.1 GCA_947166515.1 uncultured Clostridia bacterium
GAAATAGCTTGTACCGTATGCGAACGCCGTGATCCACGGACCGACCGTGCGTCCGCCGAGAACGTATTCGTTCACGGTCTTTGATTTTCTGTTGCAGTAGATACCTATACCTATCGCCAGTGCGATATACAGCACAAGTATGGTGATAATTAGTGGCATGATGTACTCCTTTAAAGCTTTTTTGCACTTGCGCTTTTTTGCGCTAAACTAAAAGATATTATAACCTTTTTTATCCGGTTTGTCAATAGGAAAGCAGGATTTTTAAGAAATTATTAAGCCTCGCTGCAGCAAATATCTTATACCATTATCAAAACGTCTCCGGAACTGCCGGAAAAGATCATTCCGGGTCGGCATGAATGCCTTCCCGGAATGCTGTTTACATATCAGTTCATATATTCGCCGTTATATTCGAGCAGTGTGACGGAAGTTACTCCCTCGATGCCTTTGAAACGCGAAAGATCGGAAGTGTCGTTGTTCTTTACCTTTATCTCGATCGTGAGCTCGTTGCTTCCGGCAGTCTTGGTGCGGTTCTTTAACCTATACTTCATTCCGCCGAGCACCGCGTTCACGTTCTCTTCGGCTTCGTCGCTGTAATGAACGATAAGCAGATAGTTGCGCTTTGTCATCTTAAGCATTGAGAATACTATGTAGATCACCGCGATGACGACCGTTCCAAGAAGCGCTACAAAATACAGTCCCGCACCCGCTGTTATTCCCGCGGCGATAGACCAGAACAGGAATCCTATATCGAGCGGATCCTTGATTGCCGAACGGAACCTGACGATAGACAGCGCGCCGACCATACCGAGCGAAAGCACGACATTCGAGCTTATAGTCATTATGATAAAGCCGGTTATAGATGTTATCATAACGAGCAGGATGTTGAAATTGTCGCTGTACACGACACCGCGGTAGCAGAATCTGTAAACGAGATATATTATCACGCCGCAGATAAGCGACGATAACATTGCCGCTATTATCGTAGAAGGCGTAAGTGCCGTGAATTTGAGATCATCGCTGAAAAGCGCGATAGTATCGTCAATTATGCTCATCATTTTCATATCCATAAAAGCTTCCTCCAAATCTTTGACAAATCATATTTTGTAGGTTTTTCTGGGGGGCTTTCCGGTCGCCCCCCAGACCCCCTTCGGGTTGCCCGCCGAAAACAGGTGGGGTGTGGGGAGCTCTGCTCCCCACATATAGGAATAATTCCCCCCTCCCCTACGGCAGGAAGCCGTACAGAAGGTTTCCAAAAGCGCGCACGATGCGCGCATCAGAGAAACCTTTGATTTAGTGGGAGGGGCCGGGGGTAGGGCTCTGCAAATTATGATTTGCAAATGTTTTTCCGATGAGATATAAACATCATCTTATCAGTAAAGGCTTATTTTATCCGAACACATGATATATTTCGATACCGATTCCTGCATCGTGTCGATGCCGGTAAGCATTCTGTAAATGTAATCGGGTATGAATCTGTCGTATTTTACTTCGAGGACAAGGTCGTTGTCCGGCATCACGGTCTCGTAGATGTTGTTCTCGTTAAAAAGGTCGATGCCGTTCACGCAGGCTGCGATCTTCATATCGAACGTTATCCGGACGTTCCCCGCAGCGCATACAAAAGGCTCTCTGACATAATCCACTATCACTGCGGGAGACAGCTTAACGACGGAATCGGAAGCGAAGAAATCTGCGCCGGCTGTATCTTCATATTCTTTCGAGGCGAGAAATCCCGAATCTCCGGCGAGAATACCGTAATACTGCTCTTTTGTGAGCGATATGCTTTTTTTGTAGCCTACGTTGTCATTCTTTATCTTTTCTTCAAGATTAATGACCTTGTCGCCGAGATCGTAAATACGTATCCTGTATTTTTTTCTGTTGAGAGCACCGTTGACCTTGTCGCGGTAAGCGGTCCTGTATATATCGTCAAAATATAGGCTGGTCACGCGGTAAAATCCGCCGTCGGTATGCGAATCCGGGCGCATCACTGCTGCGAAGCGCTGCCGCAGGACATGATATGTGCCGCCGTTGATCCGATATTTTATCTCATGGCGATATTGTATATCACTGTTCTTTTTTTTCATTGAAGCCACCGATTTTTTCAGCAATTATCCCGGTCACATCTTCTGTATGAAGTCCCGAACATTCTATCTTTATATCTGCGTACTTTTCATAATACGGGCTTCTTTCGGCGAAAATATCCTCGACTGTCATTCCCTTGGCTGCGGCTATACCGCGTGTGCGGATATTGTTGAGACGCTTTTTAAGCTCTTCGCACGGCACATCGAGATAAACGCAGACGCCCGTCTGTTTCAGATAATCCATTCCGCGTTCGCAGAAAATGGCGCTGCCGCCGGTAGCTATGACGGTATTTTCTGTTTCCGGGACAGACAGCAGAGCGTCATCCTCGAATTCCTCGAAGCGTTTCACGCCGTATCTGTCGATAAGATGCCAGAGGACGTCGTGATTATTGCTCTGTATTATGAGGTCGGTATCGACGAAGCGCATACCGAGAGTTTTGGCGAGGATAACGCCGACGGTGCTTTTTCCGCAGCCGGGCATTCCTATCAGAATAATATTCTTCATAAGTTATCAATACTTTCTAATTTCCGTCAGGGAGCCGCCTTTCAGGAGGGTGGGAGAGAGGAGGGGTTGGGGGAGGAGAGAGGGAGGGAAACTCATTTCCTCGCAGGAAATGGGGTTCCCTTCCTCTTTTCTCCCCATATCTCTCATGCTTTCTTGGCTTTATGGAAGACCTTCTTGCCCTTTCTGATTATAACTGGTTCGTCAAGGCTTATCTGAGCGTTCGGGTCATCGATCTTAACATCGTTTATCAGCAGACCGCCGCCGGCTATGATAGTTCTGCCCTCGCGCTTTGAGGGAACCAGTCCCGCGAGCATGAGCAGATCGAGCACGCCGATCTTTCCGTCGGTGAGCTTATCTGCGGGAATTACCGTGGTAGGCATATCTTCGGACGATCCTCCGCCGCCGAATATGCTCTTTGCCGCAGCAAGAGCCTTGTTTGCTTCGTCGTCGCCGTGTACCATTTTTGTGAGCTCGAACGCGAGACGCTCCTTCGCCTTGTTGAATTCCGCGCCCTCCATGTGCTTCTCCATTTCCTCGATCTCCTCGATCGGTATGAATGTGAGGAGCTTCAGGCACTTGATAACGTCGGAATCCGCAACGTTTCTCCAGTACTGGAAGAAGTCATACGGGCTGGTCTTGTCGGCATCGAGCCAAACTGCGCCCTTTTCAGTCTTGCCCATTTTCTTGCCCTCGGAATTGAGCAGCAGCGTAATGGTCATGGCGTAAGCGTCCTTGCCGAGCTTCTTCCTTATAAGCTCCGTACCGCCGAGCATGTTGCTCCACTGGTCGTCGCCGCCGAACTGCATATTGCAGCCGTATTTCTTGTAGAGCATATAGAAGTCATAGCTCTGCATTATCATGTAGTTGAATTCAAGGAATGTGAGTCCCCTCTCCATGCGCTGCTTGTAGCATTCAGCCCTCAGCATATTGTTTACCGAGAAGCAGGCTCCTACTTCGCGCAGAAGATCCATATAATTGAGGTCGAGGATCCAGTCGGCGTTGTTTACCATGATAGCCTTGTCATCGCCGAACTCGATGAATCTGCTCATCTGCTTCTTGAAGCACGCGATGTTGTGGTCAACATCCTCCTTAGTGAGCATTTTTCTCATATCGGTCTTGCCCGAGGGGTCTCCGATAAGTCCTGTACCGCCGCCGAGCAGCGCGATGGGTCTGTTCCCCGCGAGCTGCATTCTCTTCATAAGGCAGAGCGCCATGAAGTGACCTACATGCAGGCTGTCCGCCGTCGGGTCAAAGCCGATGTAGAATGTGGCTTTGCCGTTATTGATGAGATCTGCGATCTCCTTTTCGTCAGTAAGCTGAGCTAAAAGCCCTCTGCGCTGTAATTCTTCGTAAACTGTCATTTTTTGTCTTTCCTTTCTTTCTTGATCGCTTGCGCTTGAGATTTGTCGCTTGCGCTTGAGATTGGGGCTCCGCCCCAAACCCCGCTTCTTTTCGGACGCGAAAAGAAGCAAAAGCGACTCGCTTCGCATTTAAACGCGAAAGTTTCTGCACCATAAAAAGCGATCGTTTATTCCACTATGTACTGCATTTTATAATTCTTGACGAACATCCCGTTCGCCTTGTAAAACTCCTGTGCGCCGGTGTTCTTGGCATTCACTCCGAGCTCTACGAACTTCGCTCCGATCTGCTTCGCATACGCCTTCACCGCGTCGAGAAGCTCCGTGCCGATGCCCTTTCCCCAGGAGTCTTCGGCAACGCAAAGCTCGCATACCTCCACAAATATGAAAGGAAGTATCTCGCCCTTCTTGCTTTCGGTGTCACATACCATAAACGCCGCGTAACCGTCGATAACTCCGTCATTCTCGGACACGATGATATCCATGTCTTCGTCTTCTATGTACGGTACCATAAGCGTATCAAACAGCGGCTGTTCGACCGGAGCAAAAATATCCGGACGATAACCGATGTGCTGTACGTGGAGCTGTTCGTGCAGAACGTTTATCCCCGCGAGATCGTTAATGTCAGCAATACGTGTCATATTGTCATGTCCTTATTTAAGCGCGTTCTTCTTGTATATAGCAAGCATACCTTTGAGAATAAGGTCGGCGTCATATACGATGCTGCTGCGGCAGTACGGCATTACGAGCGGAGAATATCCGCCGGTCGCGATAACTGTCTTCACATCGCCTATCTCCTGCTCAAAGCGCTCGATAAATCCGTCCGTCATAGCCGCCATACCGATTATAACGCCCGAACGCATACTGTCAACGGTGTTAGTGCCGATAGCGTGCTCCACATTTCCACCGGTTATAAGCGGGAGCGCCGCCGTACCCTTCGAGAGTGCCGAAAATGCCATTTCCACGCCTACGGAGATGATTCCGCCGAGGAAATCTCCCTTTTCGTTGAGTGCAAGCACCTTGCTCGCCGTTCCGAGATCCACGACAATGCACGGCAGCTCATAGTACGCCTTCGCCGCAACGCCCGCACAGCACATATCCGCACCGAGTGTGGCGGGATCGTCGATCCTGATGTTCAGTCCTGTCTTTATTCCGGGACCGACAACCATGCAGTCCACGCCAAACAGATGCCTTGCAGCCGTTCTGATCTGCTCGGTAACAGGCGGAACAACAGACGATATCAGCACAGCGCTTATGTCTTTTCTTTCAAATCCGTTGAACTTAAGATAATCCATGAACAGAACAACATATTCATCAGACATTCTTGATGCATTGGTCTGTATCCTCATGCTAAGCACAAGCTCATCGTATCGGTCAAATACGCCTATCACGGTGTTTGTGTTTCCTACGTCGATAGTCATTAACATAGCTTTATTCTTCCTCTCCCTCGTTTTTTCCAGCCCCGTCTCCGGCGCCGTAATCCTGCACACCGGAAACTTCTGCACCTGAGTTTTCAGGTGCCGCCGTATCTTCCGGCATATCCGTATATTCCGGTGATTCCGAATCTTCCGGCATCACCGTGTCTTCCGGCATATCATAAACATATGACTGCGGCAGATAATCTTCGTCTGTACCGCCGTCGGTTTCGCCGCTTCCGGCATTTTCAGCTTGAGCGAAATCCATATTTATCTTTTCGCCGCCGCGTCTGCGGAAAAACCTGCAGTACAGGAATATCGCCGCAATAAACAGCAGCAGTCCGCCTATGCTCGCGATGAGCGCAACGGGATAACCCGCAGTGGTGAACTTAAACTCTATCGTGTGCTGACCGGCACTTATCGGAAGCGTCAGAAGCGCGTCAACAGCGACATAATAATTGACCTTCTTTACTCCGGGATCACCGGAAGATGTCTCGGGTTCAAGATCCGCCTTTTTCCCGTCGATATAGACTGTCCAGCCCTTTTCTTCCGGTATTGAGGTGAACAGGTATGAATCCTTTTCGGCGTTGACCGTCACCTTCATCTCCGTCGGAGTGGGACGCTCGCATACCGTGAATGTGTTCATATCTCTGAGCGCCTGGAGATCGCTCTTTATCTCAGCCTCGTTGATATACACGAACTGAGCCTCACGGAAATAAAGTTCTGATTTTGTCAGCGTCAGGCCGATTATTACCTGCTCGCCCTCTTCAAAATCGCCGATCTTCATTATGCTGTTGTTGTCTCCCTCAAAATATGTTCCGAGGAATTTCTCTCTGTTCAGCCATACATTGACTGTGCGTTCATATTTTGACGGGAGGTACATATAAAGCGACGATGTCGCCGGCATATTGAGAGTATAGACGATCTCGGCGTTTTTTCCGCTGTCTATCACCTTAAAGCTGTGATGACCGTCGGTCGTCTTGCCCTGCGTAACGTTTGTCTTTTCAAGCTTTACGGGAGTTTCCGCGCTGTTGATTATACGCTTGAAATACGACGGAGTGCCGTCGTTTCCGATCATAGCCGCAAGCATCTTGTTCTGATTCTGGAAAGGATCGTTTTCCTCAAGCACAAGCGAATAATAAGCGGGATCGACAAGATATGCCATAGGAAGCGCGAGCTCGTTCTCCGTGACGGTTATATCGTCCTTAGACTTGATGTTCTTCGTAAGATTATCCGGACACGAGAGCTCATATTTCACACCAAACAGGCTCTTGGTTATCTCAGTTGCTCCGCTGTAGCGCGTATAGTGGCTTCTTGCGGTGAAACCGAGCTTCTGGAGCAGAGCTATCGGCTTTGCGTTGAGAGTGGATGAGCTGTGCGAAAGTCCGTACATATTAGTGGCTATCGGATCGTTGACCGTACGGAAATATGTCTTCTCTATCCTGTAGAATCCGGTGTCATTCGCCTTTATATCCTCTACCACGGCACGCGTGGGCTGTATCACGTCATTATACGACGGACGGGTGGAATATACGATATCGGCGTGCTGTCTGTTTATCTGCGTTATCGTGTTGTAGAAGCCCTCTGCGAGCAATATCGAACACAGCAGCACCACAGCGCTCTTTCTGGCCGTCACCTTGTCCTTCAACTGTACGACAGCCGCAGCAACGATGAGCAGTATCAGCATAGCCGGCAGCACGACCACAAGATCGTCCATGGTGTCGCGCTTTATATCTTCAAGATAGTTGTCCGCTTTTTCTATCATCAGCAGTATGCCGAACCACCCGAGCGCGCTTATCGCAACGGCTTTTTTCGGGATATCCTTACGCGCGTTGAACGCCTTTGCAGCGCAAACGGTGATAAAGAACGAAAGCATGAAGCTGTAGCGGTACGGGAGCCAGTTCGGAAGCTGTCCTCCGTGCCATACCATATCCACCTGCTTTATATACATCGACACGCACAGGAACGCTATAACCACAGCGGCCGCTATCCTGTCGCGTCCCCTTTCCTTTTTCAGGAAGAAATAACACGGCAGCAGCACCAACACGATAGTTCCGCAGTAAATGAACGGAAGTCCGCTCATGCGGCAGGTGTCGTACGTTCCGGGAAACATCTTGTCGAACATCTCTATGAAGTCGAAGTTCGTAGTAAGCGATTTTGCCTGAGTTACATTATCCGAAAAGTCGAATTTTCCGTAAGAAAGCGAATGATATACCGGAAGCAGCATGAACGCCGACATCATCACCGAAACTATCGCCACTCCCGTGAACATCAGTCCCCGCGGTATAAACAGCCGGTAGAACTTTTCCTTATGCGTAGCAACGCTGTAATAGAAGAAGTATATCGCCGAGAAAATGCCTATCATATACCCGATATAGAAGCAGGTAACGAACGCATAAACGAGCGAGATAGTCAGCATTATGAACTTTCCCTCGTCTATGAGCTTTTCGACGCCGTATATCACTATCGGAAGTATCATGACTCCGTCGAGCCACATAGGGTTCATCGTCTGCTCCAGCGTATAAGCGCACAGCGCATAGCAGGATGAGAAGATCACTGTCGTGATGCGGTCGAGACCTTTGCCTCTGCTGAGATACACCGCCATACTGAGACCGATAGCTCCGACCTTTGTGACCATCATGGTCAGAAGTCCCTCGGTTATGCACTCACGCGGCCATACCCACACAAGCAGATTGAACGGGCTTGCGAGATAATAACCGATAATGCCCATAAACTCGCCGGAGAGGTTTCTGCTCCACGAATAGAATAAGCTCTCTTTTCCGGCAAGCACATCGTACATATAGTCGTAGTAATATACGTACTGTCCGTTCAGATCGAGCGAGAGCACCGACCTCTCGCCGAACGGATAAACTCCGAATGTGAAATAAGATATGAGCAGCGTCAGACAAGGCACGAGGAATGATATCCAGAGCTGTCTGTCCGTTGTAAAAAATCGCTTTATCCCGCTTCTCGCGTAGCCAAAATATTCCTTGACGTAAAACGAAAATGCGCTGCGATCAGCCGTTCGTTCCATTTTCGTGATCTGTTTCCTTTCTCTTTCTGTCTTTGGTATCCACCGATATTATATATCTCGGGCGGAATTTTATCTCCTCATATATCTTTGACATATAGTAACCTATTACTCCGAGTCCGATCATTATGACCGACGCCGAGAGCAGTATCAGGATATATACCGTAGTGAAGCCTTCCTGCGCAGTGCCGCTGAAAAATCTGACAAGGCTCTGTATCCCTATGACTGCGGCGAATATCAGGAACAGCACGCCGAGCCATGTGATTATCTGCATGGGGAAATTTGTGAAGCTGGTTATGTTGTTGAGCGCAAACTTCACGAGCTTCCGGAAGTTCCATTTTGAAGAGCCCGCGTTTCTCGGCGCGACCTCAAACTCTATTTTCTCGCATTTGAATCCTACCCAGCTCGAAAGCGCGCGGAAGAACGTTATACGCTCCGGAAGATCGTTGAGCGCGTCGATGACTTTCCTGTCCATGAGCTTGAAATCGCTCGCCCTGTCAAGATCGACATTCGAGGACCTGTTCATTATACGATAGAACGACTTCGCGAACATCTTGTAGAAAAGGCTTTCTTTTCCTCTGCTCGACTTTACGGCCTCGACCACCTCGACGCCCTGCTCGTGCATCTTTATCATCTGCGGAATGAGCTCCGGCGGATGCTGAAGGTCGCAGTCTATGACCACGGCACAGTCGCCGTCACAGCTTCTGAGCCCCGCGAATATAGCGCCTTCCTTGCCGAAATTGCGCGAGAATTTTATTCCTCTGACCGAGTTGTCCTTCGCAGCAAGGGACTCTATTATCTCCCAGGTCCTGTCCTTTGAGCCGTCGTCAACGAACAGCAGCTCATACTCATTGCCGTTTTCGCGGAGTATATCGCCGATGACCTTCGCCGTGTTTTCTATATTCTCCTGCTCATTATAAGCAGGTATTATAACCGATACCATTTTTACCTCCCGCCCGGAGATTTAATCGCTGCGCTCGAGATTTCTCGTCGCTGCGCTTGAGATTGGGAGACAAATTTTGTGAACAAAATTTTTCTCCCAAACCCTCTTTCAAAAAACTTTACACATATATCCAAATAGTCACTTCGTGACCGTAAGGTCTCCGGAAGTTGTGGTGACATTGAGCTTGTGCTTCGCGCCGTTGTATATTATTACCGCATCGCCGTATCTGCTGTTATAAGGTTCGTCGAAATAGTCGGAAGTGAAGCTGCCGCTCTCGGTGTAATATTCGAGATAAAGCGATAAAGCTTCCGGCAGCACAAGCGTTACATCGCCGGCACCCGCGTTTATATTCATGTTTGAACTGAACGATGAGAACTCTGCATATATATTGCCGCTCTCCGTACGCACAGCCGCACGCTCGTCTATACCATACAGACGCATATCGCCGCCCTTTGTCCGGAATTCGAGCGTGTCCGCGGCAAGCGAACGCGATTCCACCGAACCGCCGGAGCTCGAAAGACTGATGCGCTCATATACCCTGTGCGGGAGCGTCACCGCGATCCCCTGCTCTGCATTCGAAAACAGCGTCATCGTGAAGCTGTCGTTCTGCGTTATCCGGAGAGTTCCCTTATCCTCGCTGAATATCAGCGGCATACTTCCTGAATACTCCACCGTCACTTTGTCCGTATCGCCGTAACCTACGATTATCGGCATAGATGTCGTTATTATCACAAGCTCGCGCGGGGCGTCAAATTCTTCATACCCATAGACGATGTTGCCGGTATATCCGCTCCGGGAAGCGAGATACTGCATCACCGCCGCTGCCGAGAGCATCAGTGCTCCGATCGCCGCAATGAATATTCCCGCCGCTTTAAGACGTCTTATTCTCTTCATTCAGGATCCTTTTTCTGCGGATCTCCGCTCTTTTTATCATATCAGATACTGTCCCGTAAGCCTTTGCGCATATCGGAAATATGCATAAACTCATACCAAGCCCGATAAGAAGCACCCCGGCGCTTCCGAGAAGCATCACCGGCTCCGCAAGATCGGTAGTGACCGTCACCAGTCCGAGCCTTCCGAGCATCACCGAAGGAAATGTCACTATCCCGAGTGCCAGAAGTCCCAGCGAAACAAAAACATAGCACACCGTAAGCGCGAACAGCAGCGTCCCCGCGATGATACCGCAGACAGTGCGCATGATATTCTCTTTTCTGCTCATTCGCACCGCCTCCGTTCAGTTTGCCGGAAGCTTATCACTTGTCCGCTTCCGCCCGGCTCAGGCCCATTCTGCTCAGCAGTGTTTTTTTACAGTTTTCGGATACTTCAAAATATCCTCCGTCATCCTCGCCGTAAGTGATATAATATTCACATGGGTTGATGCTGTTTTCGGATGTATAATTGAATATAGGCTGTATCTCGGCATAGTCCTTGAGTACAATATCCGTCTCGGTGGACCTGATTATGGTCTCCGCGAGCGCCTGCATCTGCGTAGGAGAAAGGCGGCGGAAATTTTTGTTGACCATATTCATGACTGCGGAACCCTGAACCGCGAGCGTATAATCTACGCCGCGCTTGAAATCATAGATCAGATAGCTGTACAGCTTCTCGCCGCTCATATAGTTGGCGCCTTCTTTATATATCACGTTTTCAAACACCTCTGTGACCTGTCTTATGATCTCCTCGGGTTCTCCGCTGTCTGTCAGCACGGTCTCTTTTCTGAGAACTATCTTCTCTTCCTTCTCAACTATGTCCGCGGGAACGTTGATGTACACTTCTCCGCACATATTTACGAAATCGACGAACGAAAGTCTGTCAAACTTTATATAATGCACGCATTTTATTCCGAGGAGCTCCTCAATGCTGTCAGCCGCAGCTCTTGCTCCGAAATTGTCATATACTTCATAAAGGCTTCCCGTGTTGCCCTTATATGTCACCTTCGTGTTCTCACGTATCGGAACAAACACGATGACCTCGTTGCGCGGCTGATAATTCATCAGCATATAATATTTCGGCGTTGCCGCCTTCATATCAGAAAGCATGATAAGGGAAGTAAGATTTATCTCAGAACTTGGTCTGTAATCGCTCCCCGACATGCTGTAAGGATTCTTCTCATCGCCGGAATCCGGGAAAATGGACGACCAGATGCTTCTCACGAACAGACCGAGCAGCACGAACGAGACTATCAGCGCCAACAGATAGATATACCAGTTACTTTTTCTTCTTACCGACACGTCTGTCCCTCCTTTATGCCGAAAATCATGCATCAAGCGTTGTTCTTACCGCGATCTGACCGGCATCTGCGCGGTTTTGCGGAAAATTTGAAAAAACAGTTGAAATTATCCGCGGAAAAGTATATAATATATATGTGTGCATTTTAAAAATACTTACACATAATATATTATTTTAACACAAATCCTCATAAAATACAATAGGATTTTTTGAACTGTTATGACAAAAAATTCTCTCCGGGCAGCCGATATTCTGTGACTGTTTACTACTTTTGAACAGATATCATGGCGCTCAGCGCAAGACAATGTGTGCCCGCCGGAGAATAACCGTAAAGGAGACATACCCGGATGGATAAGCTTCTGCGCAGAGTGTGGGCGGAGATAGACCTCGACACTCTCGACAGCAACATAAGACTTATAAAAGAAGCAGCAGCCGGAAAACCGGTAATGGCAGTAGTGAAAGCCGACGCTTACGGTCACTGCGCCGAGATAATAGCCGCTGAGCTGTGGAAAGAAGGCATTTTCAGCTATGCGGTGTCGAACATTCTCGAAGCGATAGACCTGCGCAAAACGCTCCCGGAAGCGCAGATCGTGATATTCGGCTACTGCGACCCGGAGTGGCAGCAGGAAATAGCCGACGGCAGCTTTGAACAGACCGCCGCCGACGTCGGCCATGCGCGCATGATATCCGCGTTCGGCCAAGAACACGGCATAAAGATGAAAGTCCACATCAAGGTGAATACCGGTATGAACCGCGTCGGAATAGACACAGCGCAAGAGCTTCACGAGATAATTGAGCTCGGCGGACTTGAAATAAAGGGCGTTTACACGCATTTTGCCGTGGCGGACAGCTCCGACCCGTCGGACATAGAATACACCCGCACGCAGCAGAAAAAGCTGAACGAAATAGCAGCCGAAGCGCGTGAAAAGGGCATACCCGTATATTCCCGCAACAGCGGCGGCATACTCTATCACGGCGATCTCGGCGGAGATATGGTGCGAAGCGGCATCATAACCTACGGCTGTATGCCGAATACAGCGCTTGACGTTCCAATAGAGATAAAACCTGTTATGCGGCTGCGCGCGGCGGTATGCCAGCTAAAGACCATTCCCGCAGGGACGGCGGTGAGCTACGGCCGGACGTTCGTCACCGAAAGAGAGACCGTTCTCGCCGTGATACCAGCGGGCTATGCGGACGGCTACTCGCGCGGGCTCTCAAATAAGGGCGCTGTTTACATAAACGGTCAGCGCGCACCGATAGCCGGGCGCGTCTGTATGGACCAGATGATGGTCGATGTCACCGGGCTCGACGTTAAGGTCGGCGATACTGCGGAGCTGTATTCGGACACTATCGACGAGATAAAGGTCGATAACATCGCGGATATGCTCGGAACGATAGGCTACGAGCTTTTATGCTTAGTCAGCAAGAGAGTTCCGCGCGTATCTCTGAGAAACGGAAAAATAACGGAAGTAAGGAACTATATCTGAAATGTACAGATACGAAACGCACTGTCACACCGCAGAAGCGAGCGCCTGCGCAACCGCCTCGGGTCAACAGCAGGCGGAATTTTACAAGTCCCGCGGATTCAAGGGCATCATAGTCACCGACCACTTTCTGAACGGAAATTCGACTGCTCCCGTCGAGCTCCCGTGGAACGAACGCGTGGATATACTCTGCTCAGGCTATGAGAACGCACGAAGTGCGGGAGAACTGATCGGACTGGATGTTTTCTTCGGCTGGGAATATGCGTATCACGGCGCGGATCTGCTGACATACGGTCTCGGGAAAGAATGGCTCTTAAAGCACCCTGAGGTCATGGAGCTCCACCCGAACGAGTACTGCGATCTTATACACCGGGAGGGCGGATTCATAAGCCACGCACACCCTTTCCGCGAGGACTGGTACATAGACATGATAAGGCTCATGCCGCGGAAATGCGACGGCTGCGAGGTGATAAACTCCTGCCGTAAGCCGTTTGAGAATGAAATGGCAAAGCACTATGCAGACAGCTACGGGCTTATCTATACCGCCGGCAGCGACAATCACCACGCCGGACAATCCCGACTCTCCGGCATAGAAACGGAGACCCCGATAAGGGATATACACCATTTTGTGAAGCTGCTTCTGACACGCGATTACAACATATTCGACATAACATACTGATTCCGGCTTATGAAAGCAGGAATATCGGTATTTTAATTCAAAGCGACACTCTTAAAGGATTTTTATGGCAAAATTAAAACGAAAATTTATAAAGATGCGCGTCGAGGAAGACAGCGTGTTCAGCGGAAAAGAGCTGACCGAAAAGCTTGAAAGCATCATAGACGCACAGTACAGGAAAAATCTGAACAAGCTGAAAGGCGCGCCGCTGGCACTGTGGTCCCACGGGAGCGATGACAGCTACCGCCTGAAATATTACCATTCCTACCGCGAGGATATGTGCGACACAATGATGACAATAGGCATAGAAAAAGGAATGGAACGCTGCCGCGTATATGGCTTCATACATAAGCCCGCCGCGATATGGGCTTGGTTCTGGGGAGTTATCGCGTCCGTGTTCATAGATTTCCTTATAATATCGTACTGTCTGCTGTTCGTCGGCGGGTTCGACCTTATGACGGGACTGATGGTCTCCGGCGCAGCATGTCTTGTGCGCGCATATATCTGCGTATCTCTGCTCGAACTTGACCGCGCAAAAGTCAAGATACTGCGCAACGAGCTTTTTGCGGTGATACGGGACAAGCTCCCCGACGACAGCGAAAGCGGCGGCCGTGATGACGAGTTTGACAGGCCGAAGGACGATGCCGAAATATACGGAGTAATTGACGAAAGCGAGGTTCGCAGAGACAATGAGAGAGATTGACGTACAGCTTATATCAGACACGGTCGCAGAGCTCTGCGAGGACGCTAACCTGCACCTTCCGTGCGGAATGAGAGAAACGATAGAAAACGCCGTACCTAAGGAAGAAAGTCCCGTCTGCAAGGAAGTCCTCGGCGATATAATCGGGAACATAGACTGCGCCGCGGAGCTTAACGTCCCTATCTGTCAGGATACCGGAATGGCGGTGATATTTCTCGAAATAGGACAAGACGTTCATTTCACGGGCGGGAGCCTCTATGAAGCGATAAACAGGGGCGTTGCAAAGGGATATGTTGACGGAAAGCTCAGGCTTTCTGTCGTGAAAGACCCTATCCGCCGCGGCAACACGAATGATAATACCCCAGCGATAATCCACACGACCATAACGGACGGCGACAAAGTAAAGATCATGGTCGCGCCGAAGGGCTTCGGAAGCGAGAATATGAGCCGTATGAAGATGTTCACGCCGTCGGCGACGATCGATGATATAGTCGGATTCGTCACCGAGACGGTCAGCGTCGCGGGGAGCAATCCCTGTCCCCCGATCGTTCTCGGCGTAGGGATCGGCGGCGATTTCGAGCAGTGTGCGCTGCTGGCGAAAAAGGCGCTCTGCCGCGATCTCAGGCTGCGCAATCCCGACCCGTTCTATGCAGAGCTCGAACAGAAGATGCTCGATCAGGCTAACAAGACCGGCATCGGCTCGCAGGGCTTCGGCGGCACCGTCACAGCCCTGTATGTCAACATCGAGCAGGCTCCCACCCACATCGCC
>CAMVEM010000067.1 GCA_947166515.1 uncultured Clostridia bacterium
GGCGGGAAGCCTTTCCGGTATGCCGAACAGTACGCTCATGGTAAATGCAGCGGAAAGGCAGATACAGTCCTGCCGCGATATTGTGATGTGGTGCGCGGCGCTTATGTGCGGATATGCAGTTATCGGAAGGGACGGAAAGCTGTGTGTTATCCCTGCAAAGTATGAAGTAGAGGCGAACGATCCTACCGTTATCGTGGTTGACAGAGATATAAGCGAGGACGAGCGCGAACGCATAAGCGTGACAGATACGAGAGCGTATATCCGATACCTCACCGCTTATGTCGGCAGCGATGTCGTAAATTATACCTCCGCACAGGAACCGGCGGACGAGCAGGCTTCTCCGGCATCGTACACCATGGAGAAAAATCCGCTTATGTCGGGGCTTGCTGAAGCTCAGTGCGATCAGGCTAACAGAGACTGGCTGACGTATATCCAGCTTTTCCAGCAGAGGGGCGTTGAGGCGCAGATCTTCGGTGATCCCGCTCTGGACACCGGAGACACGATAATGTTCCTCGGAGGCGACGTCGATCAGCGTGCGGGAATAGCCGGCGTGATCACCGGCTTTGAATGGAATTACCGTGGATATACGCTGATAAAGTGCCTTGCGGCTCAGTGCTGCGGGTCGCTTGAAAACGGAGGAGGTGCGCAGTCCGCGGGACTTCCGCAGGTCAGGACGCAGACATACAAGCGTATAGATTCCGCTATCGCGGGCGGCAGCGGTACAGGTAAATTCCTCGACAGCGGACATACGTCGGTATCACACAATGATAACGGGCACAACACATCAACGCAACTTTATGACAATATCTCCGGATATAAGAACTCGTCCGCAGGTTCTCCGACCATAATAACGAGCAATGATATTGTCAGGAATGGTGTAAACACCATTTTCGGTGAGCATAACACGGTTACAAACGGCACATGTGTGGTCATGTTCGGAAACGGAAACAGCTTCAGCATGGGCGGGCACTGCATGGTAGGGGGCGAGGATAACGTTGTTACAGCACACATGGGACAAGCTATGCTGATTGGCGCAAATAATGTAATAACACAGTTGTTTTATGCCTTATGCGTAGGACAGAATATAACCGCAACAAATTTCGTCCACGGCGCAATATTCGGGAAAAATCACAATATTAGCACAAACGGGAGGATAGCTCCGCTGGTTTCCGGAGACGGAGCAACAGTTACATCAAATGACGACTTGATGTTTGTTATCGGCAACAGCGGAAACATCTTTACTGTTGATACTTCCGGAAATGTCCGCGCGGCAGGAAGCATCACACCGAACGGTGCGGACTATGCGGAGTATTTCGAATGGCTCGACGGGAATCCCGAAAACGAGGACAGGCGCGGAATGCTTGTAACTCTTGACGGGGATAAGATGATCCCCGCACACGGAAATGATTTTATCGGGGCTGTTTCTGCGAATCCGTCCGTTGCAGGCAATAATGCGGAAATGTACTGGCACGGGAAATATAAGACTGATATTTTCGGTCAGGCGGTCTGCGGAAGCGACGGGAAGCCGATAATCTCCGACGAATACAAAAAGCAGAGATATATACCGCGTTCGGAGCGCCCCGAATGGGGACTCGTAGGACTTGTGGGAAGACTTGTGATCACCGATGACGGAAGCTGCAAGGCAGGCGGATATGTATCCGCACGCCGCGGCATCGGAACATCATGTTACTGCCGCACTATTGCCCGTGTCCTGCGCAGGATAGATGATACGCACATTGAAGTGCTGATAAAATAAGGAGGTACTGAGTTGGAAGAAAACGAGATAAAGCTCAGGGAGAGAGTGACAGCTCTCGAATCGGAGCTGAAAGCGGTGAACGAGCGCGTTGTCAGGATAGACGAGATAGTGTCGTCGATAAAGGACGTTGTCACTGAGCTGAAGCAGATGCGTTCGGACGTTAACCGCATAGACGCAACTGTCTCGGAAATGGAGAAGAAGCCGGCCAAGCGCATCGAGACCGCTGTTGCCGCAGTCATTGGTACAGTCGTTGGCGGGCTCTGCTCAGCTTTGGTTTCATTTTTTACGGGAGGCTGAATATGTACTTTACAGACGGAAAAAACATAACGGTGCCAAAAGGCGATAACGCGAGGATAGCCTTCACGTTCACCGGCGAGGACGGCGAAACGCCTTATATTTTCGCAGAAGGTCAGTACGCCCGCTTTGATGTGTACAGGACCATAGACTCCGAACCGGAGATAACAAAGACAGTAACAGCCGCCGGGCAGTCTGCGGACGGAACAGCGGTGTTTGAGCTGTCGCCGGAAGATACGGATAAAGGACGTCACGGATATATCTATACCGTGAAGCTTATCAACGCAGACGGAAGCGTGGCGGATACGGTCTGCGGAGCGCCGGACAGGGCGCTTTTTGTGATTTGTTAAGGGGGGGACAAAGATGAGCGGAATTAACATACACGTCGGATCTCCTCAGAGGATCACTGCATCGGTCAGGGCGGCTGCTCCCTCGCCTGCTGAAAGACAGGTAGTGTTTTCGGTAAGGTCGGAGTTCCCCGCAGTGGGCAGCCCCGAAACGCTTTATATTGCGACCGACGAGGGAAACGTCTATTATTATGCGGCAGGGACAGGCTATGTGAATGTCGGCGGAGGAGATGTCACAAAGGCTTATGTTGACGCACAGGACGACAGGAAGGCTGATAAAGTAACAAATGTTACCGTAGGCAACCTTGCCGGGCTCGATAATAACGGCAATCTGACCGACAGCGGAAAATCGCCGTCAGATATTTCGGATAAAGAAATCTCATCCACAGCCACAGGAACAGCCATAACACTCACCAACAGCGCAGACGGATATTTGCAGGGAATAACAATTAAGGGGCATAGTGAAGCTGTTGACGGCGAGATAAGATCCATAGGTGACCCATGTTGGGGCGTTGTGGATCTGGGGACACTGACGTGGACGTTGTATGATACAACGGAAACACGGTCAGCATTTTACTGCACAGTAAGCGGCAGCACCACAATATCAGACCCCACAGCCGCCCCCGATTTTATATGTTCCGCTTTTAACGTTATTGCATATACCAGCAGCTGGACACCAGGCACGATAACGCAGGGAACAAACGGCGTTGTGATCGTCAATGCTGACCCGTCAATAACAACTGCGCAGGCTCTTGCAGCCGTAATGTCAGGTGTATTACTGTATTATCATTTCGCCGACGCTTTATTTGTTTCGCCGCGTCTCGGCATAACGTGCAAAAATGGCGCAGGGCAGGGCACTGCCGCAACGATAACAACAGGATTACCGTTAAGGTCAACGCTTGACGGTACAGTTTATGATGAATTGACAAATGACAGCGTTATTACACGCTGCGAAGTCGTAAACGGTGAAGTTGTCGCAAAAGCAACGCCTGTTATTACACCTCTCACCCCAACCGAAAAAACTGTACTCGCTTCTCTCCGCACATACAATCCGAACACACAGATTGATGTGACAGACAGCCCGTCGATGACTGTTAATTATCTGCTCAACACGGATAACGGACAGGCTGCTGCAAAAATTGACAGCAAAATTCCGCAGGTGATCAATGAAACAGTCACGCTTGCATATTTTAGGTGGAACGGTAATTCCGCTCCATATACACAAACAGTTATTGTTCCCGGAGTTCTTGCGAGCGACAAGCCTATAATTGATGTCTCAATATCGAATAATGTTGCAACAGGAATATCCGAAGCAGAACAATGGTCTAAAATTACAAAAGCCGTAACAGGTAACGGACATATAACGTTTAGTTGTTATGAGGAGATGCCCGGTATTGACCTTGTTGTCAATGTGAAGGTGGTACGCTGATATGGGTGACTGTTTATTGCGGCGCAGAAAGAAAGATACTATTCCTTATACAACTGTTGATTATATACTGTTCGATAACACTGCTAACAGCACGCTTAACACAGGCATTGTGCAATCGCTTGATAATAAAGTAATATTAACATTTGACGCTCTTGGATATAAAAATTGTGGAATATATGAGCTTTACGGTGCGCCAGACTCAAATCAGAAGAACAAACTGATAACTACATCAACTACAGACCGATACAGCGGCTCAGACGGTACAGCATATAAGAATTTTAACGGTTCTTTTACAGGAAAGCATACTTATGAATGGAATGTATCGGGAGAAGTACGATTTGACGGCAGCACTGTAATAGAAAGCCCGTTAAAACACAGCGCGGCGGCAGCTAAACCAATAATTGTCGGACGTTCGCATTCAAACACAGGTTCTCAATATTACTGCAAAGCGAAAATCTACCGCTTTCGTATAGAAAACGCAACTACAGGCACTGCTGTTATGGATTTGATACCTGTACAATACGATGACGGCGGTACAATAAAATACGGCTTCTATGATAAGGTGTCAAAAACGCTTAAAACAGCAACAGGGTGGATAGGCGGGAATGATACATAATGTTCGCCAAAAAGTGTTATTTTTCACGGCTCCGCGCTTGCGGAAGTTATCATAATCAGTTCAGATACGCCTGCGGTATTTCCGCTGACGACTGAAAATATCGAAAATGCCGGAAGCAGGTAAAAAATCGCTCCCGGCTCAACACTCTATGTCACCGACATGGCGAAATAATACAGGACCGGTGACGACAACATCTGGAAGGAGACAACAACATGACACGAGAAGACTACATCAACGACGAGTATAACCGCGCACTGATACATTATCAGGCAATGAAAGCGCTGAAAGACGGGCTCGCTGCATCGTCAACACCTGAGCCAACACCCGAACCGACCCCGGTTCCGGCTCCGGAGCCTGCCCCAGCGCCTGTTCCGACATCTGACCCGGTGCTCGTATATAACGGTCAGGATCATTACACGATCGCGCCCGGAGAGAGCGTGACCGTCTCGGTGATCGCGTATAATATGACGAATACCCGTGACGTTTACTGCTCGATCTCGAACGAGCCGAGCGTAGTTCGTCACAAGACTCTTGAAACGAAGGTCAATAACGGAATAAGAATAGACTTCGTTCTGACGGCTGCAAATCGCGGCACATCTTATCTTAATGCCTATCTTGCAAAGGATAAGAATAATAAAGACAAATGGATAACGGTTGCAGTTGACGTTAAGTAGGAGGAACACATAAATGAAAACACCTGATATTGCAATTCTAATTACGGCTATGGGCGTGCTCGTTATCCTGACGAACGCGTTTACCGAGTTGTTCAAGGGAATGTTCCCGAAGCTTCCGGCGCACATCACCGCGACTGTGATCGGGCTCGTTCTGACAGTATGCGCTATATTCGCATATATCTCGATCAACGCGATAGCTATCGAGTGGTACATAATCGTCGGAGCCGTTGTAGCGGGATTTTTCGTTTCCTACACCGCGCAGTTCGGATATGACAAGTTCCGTGAGATCTTGAAACTGATCGGAGGCAGCGAGAAAAAATGAGCATTTACACAAACACCGGGCTCGTAAAGCACGCTCAGTCTGCACTGAAATTAAAAACGAAATATATGTGGGGCGGGATCCTTCGCCTCATAGAAAAGCAGTATGATATGCTTATGAGCATCTACGGTGTGAACGCAGGGACGGGATATACAAAAGAGCGTTGGAACGAGCTTGCACAGTTGAAGCACAAAGACATTTACGGCGTTGACTGTGTAGGTCTGATAAAATCGTATTACTGGAGCGGTGATCCGGACGGCGGTGTGGGCTCGAAGCTGTACTGTTCGGACAAATACCCGGACGTTTCTGTCGGTACGATGTACGCCAATGCGAAGAAAAAGGGAACTATCGGCACAATGCCGGATATTCCCGGACTGATCGTGTACTCGAGATCACACCCGCACGTCGGAATATACATCGGCAACGGCGAGACGATAGAGAGCACTCTCGGCTCACGCGGGGACGGAGTTGTGAAGCGCAAGCTCGACAGCCTGTGGGAATACTGGTTCGAGTGCCCGTATATATCTTATGATAACGAAGCCACAACGACCGCGAAAACTAAAAAATGTACGCTCGCGTATCCCGCGGTCGTGCGCGCAAAACCCTCTTTACAGTCCGCAAGGCTCGGACGATATCTGCCGGGGAGCACGTTAACAGTCGTTGTCGGTTCGGACACCAAAGACAATGCAAGCGGACTTGTATATTTAAGGCTTTGCGGCGAGCCTGAACGCTGGATAGTCAGGAGCGCTGTTATTTAAGCTGACCGATCTGATATTTCTGCTTTGTGCAAAAAAGGATCCCGCACGGGAAATGTTCCTGTGCGGGATTTTTGTCTTGTTTAGCAGTTCCTTATTCATCAAGTGTTATCGAGCCTTTAAGCGTTGAGTAAACTCCTTTAACTCTGTACTCGAAAGTAAAGGTGTTACTTCCATAATTAATACTTTCTTTGTAGATAAGGCCCTCAGCTGCAAGCTCTTCCAGCTTGTTCTGTATCTTCTTTTTCTTTTCAGGTCCGAAGAGGCTCTTTATTTCTTTCATAGCAGCTGCGAGCGCGTCATCTGCTTTTTTCATCTCGCTGAGCTGCTTGTCGGTAAGCTTAAGGTTCAATTCGGATGCAGGAATTATTGCGGCCACAAACAATGCAGCCATATCACTAGTGCCTGTTTCGGGGCGTTTGAGTTGGTACTCAAACACGGGCTTTCCGTCAACGACCTTTACGGATACGCCCTCATCTCCAATGGTTATGCTGCCCGAATTGAGTTCAACTATATCCACAGCGACAGCATAGCTGCTGAAATCGGTATTCATTGCAAAAGTTTCGAGCTTTGTCTGATAGCCGTAATCTCCGAAGAAGTGCCTGAGTCCTTCGATCGACTGGATGATAAATGTTCCGTATAATGAGGAATCGCTGTACCAGTCACTTGTTTTGAACCAGGTCGTGTTATATACGCCCGAGATGTTATCGGGAATACCGGGTTCGCCTGCGGAAGGTTCGGTATCGGGTCCGGAAGTACCGGGCAGTGGCTCGGTGCCGGGGATCGTTAATATTGGTCCGGGTTCTGTTGGAGAGGGTTCGGATCCGGGTCCTGCGGTGGTAGTTTCCGGCTCTGTAGTAACGTCAGGCTGCTGTGGGATCTGTGCAGACCCGCTGGTGTGTTCTCTCGGCTCCTGCGAGAAATAATCGTTTATTATGCGCACGAGCATATCGTTCAGCTTTTCGACGGTATAGTTTCCTACGGTAGGTTCAAGGTGAGAATTTCCCACACCACTGTCGTCGGTAAGGAATGTATATGTTCCGCCGGTCGCTATAGCCATTGAACGGCAGAGGAACTCGGTATCAGTATCGACACCGCTTGACGCTACAGGGATCATGCGTATTCCCATTTTGGAAGCTTCGCCCATGAGCTTTGCAAGAAGCTGAGTTCCTTCTTCGCGGTGCGGAGGCGCGTCGAGCACGAGCAGCATGATCTTCTCGCTGTTTTGTCTCCATTCGTGCTTGTTTATGCCGTTGTCGAGAGCGTCTGTGACTGCCTCGGGGTAATCTCCGCCGCCTGCCGCGCGCTGATCTTCAAGCTGGCTGATCGCGGTGTTGATGTCGTCTGTGAACGGGAAATCGCGGACGATATAATCGTCCTGCTTGTCTCGGTAGAAGTTCACGCTGAGGCGCACATCGACTCCGCTGTCGTTCTTGATGCGGTCGATGACGCTGGCGAGCTCCTTCTGGAGATATCTCAGCTCGTCGCCCATAGAGCCTGTCGTATCTATCATGAGCATCAGATCAAGCTCTTTGCGCATAGGTGCAGCTTCCTGCATTTCGATCGTCAGCGGGTCGCACGAGCCTATAGTTCCGGAAGGGATATCCGTTATTATCTCGCTGCCGTCCGCGGCAACGACGATAACTTTGTCGGGGAGCTCGGTGCGCTTGCTGTCAGCTTCCGCGAATAGATACGCTTCGCCTTTGCTGTCGGTTATCGACTGCCACAATTCCGTTCCGCCGGCCATGAGCTTCACGGTAAGTCCGCACGAGGGTGTTCCGGAGGACGACACTCTTACAAATACGCGGTTGGCCGTGTCGATCTTCCAGCTTGCCGGGAGCTCTTTCCAGTCGTCTCTCTGGCCGAGCAGCGATGTCCAGAAATTGAAGTTGCAGTTGTCGCGCCATTCGCCTCCGGTGAGGACTCCGGCTCTTGTCTGGTCATCTGAACTGCCTTCACGCGATGACCCTCCGGGTGCTGCGGAGCCTCCGGCGTCAACTGCGGATTCGCCGGCAGCAAAAGCTTGTTTTACTCCCCCTGCAGCGACTCCTTCAGCGGCTCCTCCGACGGAAGCTGAGTCGCTTTTGGCTGTTGCAGTTCCGCCGCATGATGCTGCGGACAATACAAACGCCGAGACAAGCAATGATATCAACATTCTTTTTTTCATCTCTTTTGTTCCTTTCCGTTTATGAAAAAATGTACTCTCTGTTTAAGTCGTGAACGGAGGTTCACAAATCTCTGTATGCGATTTAAGATTACGTTGGTTTACAATTATAACACCTTATAGAGATCCAAAAGGTTGCATTTTTATTTCAATGCTATTTTAGCATATTTTCGTCCGTAATTCAACCTATATACGGTTACAGATTGATTACAGGGCGGTTACAAAGAAAACGGGAATGTTACATTCTGTAACACTCCCGCGCTGTCGTTAAGTTGTATGCGGTGAAAAAACGGGTGATGTTCCGGAGCTTTCAGATGTCGGAATTTCTGATCTGTATAAGCTTTTTTATGTGCTTCTTGTTCTCGTACATGAATTTATCGGCGCGTTCAAAAACATCGGCTGTTTTTTTGTCGTAACCCTCGGTGAACTCCGAGATACCCGCTGCGAATGTTACGGCGCCTTTTTTGATGTTCTCATGTATCGAGTCGCGTATATTATGTATTATCCTTTCGCGGTTCGTATAATCCTTGCCTTTGAGAATGACCGCGAACTCGTCGCCGCCTATGCGGAACACGGGGCTGTGCGCAAACAGTGAGCAGATCATGGCGCTGGCGCTTTTTATGTATCTGTCGCCGGCATTATGGCCGAGCGTATCGTTGATGGTTTTCAGACCGTTCACATCTAAAATTGCGATCGCAAATTCGGGAGCGCGGTTTGCTTTTATCAGAAGATCGAGCTCTTCGGTCATCTTTATATATGCGTGATGATTGCGGACTCCGGTGAGCGAGTCGTGATTGGCGATGTCCATTGCCGTGCCGAGCGCCTCGCGGTATTCTATTTCCTTGCGCTTCGCCTCATCTATATTCATTATGCCCATGACCGCGTGTTTCAGATCGTTTTTCGGACTTACTGCCCACAGACCAACAAAAAACGGATTTTCGGCGCTTATCATGCGGTAGGTCAGATTTACAATACCGCCGCCGCGCAGATCATTGATGAATTTTTCCTTTTCAAGGCGGCTTCTGAGCATCGGGCGGTCTTCGGGGTATATGACCTTGTCGATATTCATTTTCGCATCGCCGAAAAAGTCGGTACCCTGTACCATTACCCTGAGTTTTGCTCCTGCGTTGTCGGATTCATACTTTATGTATTCGCCGCTGTCGAGGTCGATATAATAAATGAACTCATAGCGGCTCACGAGCGCCTTGGCTATCTCGACATACTTTTCGTATTCTCCGGCGGCAGCCTGATCGCGGCGTTCCTGCGCATCTATATTGCGGACGCCTATGAATATGTATTTGTTATCGGTACCGGTCCCTCTTATGGTTTTCAGGTAATAGAATTCCGGGTGACCGTTGAGTACCAGGCGATATTTGAGCGTGAAGGATTTTCCGTTCTTTACTGCTTCGACAAGTGAATCTTTACGGAATGTATCGAGGAAGCGCTCCTGATCGGGCTCATATACCAGTCTGCGGCAGTTCACTATGGTATCCGCGAAGAAGTCGCTGCCTTTTGACAGCTCGACAAGATGCTTGTCTTCGCTTGTTGCGCCGTATTCCACATAGCTGTTGTCTTCGGTATTCAGATAATATATGCTCTGATAGTCGTTTGCGAGCGCGAGGGCGAGTCTTGAGAAAGTGATATTTTCGTTATCTGTCATTTGGCATGCACCTCTTTTTGGCTGAATAAAATAGTGCGTTTTTCAGTGCGCGAAGCGCGAGTGGGTCCAGCGTCACGCTGGCGGCAGGAAGTCCACTATTGTCTGCTTTAATGAGCTCTTTTGGCAGACAAAGTGCTGCATCGTGCAGCAGAGGGGCGCTGGAAGCCCATCTGGTGGGGTTATAGGGGCAAAGCCCTATCTAAATATCGTTCAAAGGGGTTTGGGGCGAAGCCCCAAAAAATCTTTCTCAAAGCGCCGGAGGCGCTTTGAGGCGCGGCTCAGCAGTTGCCCGTATATACAAATTCAAGGTTTTCGCGTGCAATGTCCGCGAGTCTGTAAATAAGCGATACGTCGGTGGCGGGTCTGTCTGTCATTTTAAATCTCGGGAAGAACCGCGAGATGTGAAGCGGTATGCTTTTTCCGATATTGGTGCCGTTGTCGCCGGTAAGCTCCGACACCCAGCTGCTTAAATCTCTCATTTCATCTTCGCTGTCATTCTCGCCGGGTATTATCAGCGTTGTCAGCTCAACATGGCAGCTGTGCGCGGCCTTTTCAATAAAGCGCATCACCGTGTTTCTGTCGCCGCCTAAGACTCTGGAATAATATCTGTCGGTAAAGCCTTTCAGATCAATATTCATCGCGTCGATATACGGCAGCAGTTCATCAAGTATCTCAGTTTCCGCAGTTCCGTTCGTGACCATAACGTTCACCATACCGCGTTCGTGTACGATCTTCGCCGCGTCCCGCACGAATTCGTACGAGACGAGCGGTTCGTTGAACGTGAACGCAACGCCTATATTTCCCTGGCTTCTGTAACGTTCGGCAGCGTCGGCAAGCTGAGCGGGCGTGACATCCTCCGCTTCTTTCGCAAGAGCATAAGCCTGTTCAGACCACGAGATGTCGTAGTTCTGGCAGAATGGACAGCGCAGATTACACCCGTAGCTGCTGACGGAAAAGATCATGCTGCCCGGGCGGAACCGGTTCAGCGGCTTCTTTTCTATCGGGTCAAGCGCCGCAAATGTGATCTTTCCGTAATTGGCTGCCACTATCTTTCCGTCCCTGCATGTCCTAACGCCGCAGAAGCCCGTGCCGCCCTCGCTTATATCGCAATGTCTGAAGCATACCGTGCATTTGGCCATAGATCATACCTCATACGTGGCGGACGACCTCGAAACGCTGAAGCTTTATCTTCTCGCCGTCGGTTATACCCGCCTTGTGCTTTGCTATCTCTATCTGCTGTTCCACGGTATCGACGCCGTCAAGGTCGGGGAGCAGCAGTCCGCGTTTATATCCGCTCGTGACTATCACACCGTAGCGCTTTACGTCGAGCTTGTCCGGTGAATCTATATCCTCCGGTTTCCCGAGAACATCAACGTTTATCTCGAGCCATTCGAGCTCGTCCGGCTGTATCGGGTCAAAGCGGGGATCCTCAGTCGATGCGCTGACGGCGTTTCTGATAATTTCTTCCGCCACGCAGTCGGTCACGGGGAGTATCGTCCCGATGCACCCGCGGAGCTGTCCGTGTTCGTGTATCGACACAAAGGCTCCTGCCTTTTCGGTGAGCATCTCTGCGGGAAGTCCCGCCGGTATATCTATTCTTTTTCCGTCGCGGATATAGCTTTCGAGCGACTTTCGTGCGAGCTTTACATATTCGTCGGACATTTCTCTTTTCCTTTCGAGTTCGGCGCTTTTTCCTGTCAGGAACGTATCGGCGAAGTGCCTGTTCTCATCCTTGTTTCCGGGATAAAAAGTGCAGACCCCATAGCCTACGCCGGTGATATCCTCATGTGAGAGCTGCATGGCTTTTACGGAGAGCCCATCGAGCGCTCCCGCCATGATGACGAATGAACGGTGACCGCATTCCGCAGCTTTTTCGCAGAAAATCTCGTCAAATTCCAGCAGCTCGCCGAACGCACCGCGTGAGAGCACGCCCATTATTCGTTTGTCGTATTCGGGTCCCTCGGGAGCAAATCCGTATGGTCCGTAGTCCTGCAGTTTGTGCGAAAGGTCGCCGCTCGCAACATATATGGCATTCCTGCCGGTCTGAGCGACAGCCTTTTCTATAAGCTGCCCGAAGCGATAATGCTCAGTGAGCGGGAGTCCCGACAAACCGACGCGTATTATCTTTCCTCCGGTATATTTCTGTCTTATGAAGTAAAGCGGCACCATTGTTCCGTGGTCAAGGCGGCTGTCCTTTTCGCCGAGCGTGCCTGCCGGGAAGTTCTCTTTTCCTGCAAGCTCTTCGATCGCATCGACGAGTGCGGTGTCGTACTGTTCGGCGAATTTCACCTGTGGTGCGCCGAACGAGCCAAACGACCCGGACGCTTCGCTTCCGGGCGATATGTGGAAGTAGTCCGCGTACATTACGGAGTGCGGACTGGATATTATAATAGTATCGGGGTGCAGAGCGGCAATCTCGTCTGCTGCCTGCTCATACGCGCGTACAGTGGCTTCTATCTGTTTTTCCCCGCCGCGTCCGACCTGTGGGACGATGAGCGGAGGATGCGGAACGGCAAATGCGGCAATTATAGGCATATACGGCTCCTTTCCCAAAAACCGGTTATACATTATTATTATAGCATATAATATCATGTAAAATCAAGTATTTACCGATAAAAGTTTTGCGGTTCAGCATTTTTATTGTAGCAGAAAATGCATATTGTAAAAATCAACAAAAAAAGCTCGTTTTTTTAAGTCAAACTTACAAAATCTTGCTGAAATGTTTACAAAGCAGAAATTTTGTGATATTATAGAGTAAGCAAGTATGCGCTTCTGCATGGGCGTATTATCATATTTTTTATAAACGGAGCGTGTTGATAAGTATGAAGATAAAAATCAAGCTTATAATCATCACCGCAGTGCTGCTGATAGTTACCGTTGCGGCGTTCGGAGCATTTCTGAGGATAGTGCTCGATTCGACCGGCGAGACGATGTATAATGATTATCTGCGCAACGTGGCTGAGATCGAGCGTAACTCGTTGAGCGATCACATCGCCGATATCTCGGCAAGATATGACGCGATAGTCGGTATGCCGGCTGTAAAGACTCTCACAGGCGGTACCTTCAATAAAGACAGCAGCGAGTATAAAGACGCAGCCGACGCTCTCAGCGCACTCGTTGATTCCAAGGCTATTTCAAGCGCCGTTATTTACGGAAAAGACGAGAAGGTGTTCCTTGCAAAGGGCGGAGAAAACGACAGCCTCACCGCTGCCAACGCGTTCTGCAAGACAGATGCTGCGGACGGTGTTCCTGTAGTGTTCAAGCTTGAAGGAAGCTCAGATAACTATGGGATATCTATAAAGAACAAGGTCGGCGGTACATATTATGTCGGTCTCGTGTTCTCAAGCGAGGGCGTCAACAATATTCTTGGCCGTTCAAAAGGCCTCGCGCTTATTGTTGATCCTATGAGATCCCTGCTTACCAACCAGACCTATGTCGGCAATTTCGATGCAAATAACGTAGGCGCGTTCGATTCCTATAAAGTAGTGCTGGACGATGCCAAGATAGAACCTGCAGGCGAAGAGGTCGGCAGTGAGATAGTTTATGTTTCCTCGCTTACAAATGACGCGAATTCGTGGATCGTTGCGGTAAGACAGGAAAAGGCAATGACTACAAAAGCGTCGGGAGATGCTTCCGGCACAGTTATCGGAATAGCGGTCGCTATGCTCGTTATCTGCCTAGTTGTTGCGGTGATACTTATTATCGTAGTGACCAAGCCGTTCTATAAAATTCAGGAGACTCTTCTCAAGATCAGCAGAGGCGACCATGAAGCGCGTGTCGAGATCATGTCCAAGAACGAGTACGGCGATATTGCGAGAGTGTTCAATGACATTGTTGACAACATAATCGTCAGCGAATCGCGTTACAGAACTATCGTTGAGATGTCCGACAACATTATTTTCGAGTGGAATCTCAATACAAAGGAAGTAACGTTCTCCAACAACTTCAATAAGAAGTTCAGCTACCGCGCTCCTTCAGAGCATTTTGCAGACAGCTTCCTTATAAAGTGCAAGGTTCATCCGGAAGATGCGGAGAGATACACTGCCGATCTTTCAAAGCTTGAAAAAGGAACAAACTTTAAGCACAACGAATATCGTATCAAGAATATCTACGGCGACTATATATGGGTCCTTATCCGTACCGCGTCGATCGTTGACCAGGACGGAAAGACTGTAAAGATCGTCGGCGTTATCGTCGATATTGACCGCGCTAAGAAGAGTGAGAATATACTTACCGCGCGTGCGTCGTTCGATTCGCTCACAAATGTATTCAATCGTGAGACTATCGAAGTTGCTATCAACAACGAGATCGAGCTTATCGCGGCCAGAAAGACAGAGTTTGCTATCCTGTTCGTCGATATCGATGACTTTAAGTTCTATAATGACCAGTACAGCCATGCGACAGGCGATCAGGTGCTCCGCTTTACCGCAACAACTATAAAGAATGCGGTAGGAGACAAGGGTATGGTCGGCCGCTACGGCGGAGATGAGTTTATTGTATGCATCAAGGACGCGGATAACAATGATCCTGCTGCTGTGGCAAAGCAGATACTCGAAACGCTGAAGGAAGGCTTCGACGGAGATTCCGGCGACCATTTCTCAATCAACGTTTCTATCGGTATCTCTGTCATCAAGGACAACACCAAGCGTGTTGAGGAGATCATCGGTCAGGCCGATGACGCTATGTACAAGATCAAGAAGAGCGGTAAATCGAACTTCGGTTTCCTCGATGCCTGATCCTGAGAGTATTTTGGCGGCGCGCCGGAAGGCGCGCCGCTTTTGTTGTTTTGTGCAATAGGCGAATGTGGGGCATGAAAAAACATGCTGTAATATACGAAATCAACAAAAGTGAAAAAAGTTAAAAATAACCCTTGACAATCGGAGAGAGACGTGATATAATAAACGAGTTCCACCACAAAACCGGGATGACCGGGAGGGACAAGCCGAAAACGGCGTCGAAAAAATTTTTAAAAAAATTAAAAAAAGTACTTGACAAAGTGAACGGTATGTGGTAAAATATTATAGCTGTCGCAAAGAGACAGCGAGGCACCTTGAAAATTGAACAGCAACCAGAACGAATTAACGACCCTTGATATTCAAAAGAATCAAGAAAAAGATAATTTCGGATGGACAATAATATTTAACAAAATGTTAGCGTCGATCTG
>CAMVEM010000068.1 GCA_947166515.1 uncultured Clostridia bacterium
TGTTCTGATATATTTCCTCGGTAATGAACGGCACCATAGGAGCCGCACACTTGCAAACATTTGTAAGTGCGGTATAGAGCGTCATATACGCATTCACGGTGTCTTCGGTGAGCTCCGGCGACCAGAAGCGCTCTCTGCTGCGTCTTACATACCAGTTGGAAAGCTCGTCAACGAAGTCCTGCATTGCCTTTGCAGCTTCCGGTATTCTGTAATTTGCAAGGTTGTCGTCGGTGTTCTTTATCATCGTGTTCATTCTCGACAGCAGCCACTTGTCCATTACACAGAGCTTAGCGGGGTCGAGAGTGTATTTTGTCGGATCAAAGCCGATTATGTCGGCGTACATGATATAGAACGCGTAGGTGTTCCAGAGCGTTCCCATGAACTTACGCTGTCCCTCGATAACTACCTTGTCATGGAACTTGTTCGGGAGCCACGGCTGAGAATTCGTGTAGAAATACCAGCGTATAGCGTCCGCACCGTGCTTTTCGAGCGCTTCAAACGGATCGACCGCGTTGCCCTTCGATTTGGACATTTTCTGTCCGTTCTCATCCTGTACAAGACCAAGTACGATAACGTTCTTGAAGGGCTCCTTGTCAAACAGCAGCGTAGAGATCGCAAGCAGCGAATAGAACCAGCCTCTTGTCTGATCAACAGCTTCCGAGATGAAGTCCGCCGGGAACTGCTGTTCGAAGAGTTCCTTGTTCTCAAACGGATAGTGATGCTGTGCAAAAGGCATGGAACCGGAGTCGAACCAGCAGTCGATAACTTCCGGAACTCTCTTCATCTGCTTTCCGCACTCGGGGCACTTTATTGTAACATCATCTATATAAGGTCTGTGAAGCTCTATATCATCGGGGCAGTTGTCGGACATTTCCTTAAGCTCTGCGATTGAGCCTATGCTGTGGCGGCATCCGCACTCACATTCCCAGATATTGAGCGGAGTTCCCCAGTAGCGGTTTCTGGAAATTCCCCAGTCCTGGATGTTCTTGAGCCAGTCGCCGAAGCGTCCTTTGCCTATGCTCTCGGGGATCCAGTTAACCTTGTCGTTGTTCGCGATGAGTCTGTCGCGCATCTCGGTCATCTTGATGAACCATGTCTCTCTCGCATAGTAGATGAGCGGCGAGTTGCATCTCCAGCAGTGCGGATATTCATGCTCGAACTTAGGCGCGTCGAACAGCTTTCCCGCCTTGTCGAGATCAACGAGTATCTTCGGGTCGGCATCCTTTACGAAAAGTCCTGCGTAGTCGGTGTCCGCGGTCATGCAGCCCTTTGCGTCAACGAGCTGAACAAAAGGCAGATCATAGTTTCTTCCGACGCGGTTGTCGTCCTCGCCGAACGCGGGCGCGATATGAACGATACCGGTACCGTCGGACATCGTGACATAGTTATCACATACGATGTAATGTCCCTTTTTGCCGGTTTTGGCGGCAGCCTTTCCGGAGCACTCGAACAGCGGCTCATACGGTATTCTTTCGAGATCTTTTCCTATATAGCTTTCGAGGATCTCATAAGCTGGCTTGCCCTCTTCTCCGAGCTTGCCGAGAACGGTATCGAGCAGTGCTTCCGCCATTGTGTAGATATAACCGTCCGCAGCCTTAACCTTGCAGTATTTTTCATCGGGGTTAACGCAGAGTGCGACGTTCGAGGGGAGCGTCCACGGTGTAGTTGTCCATGCGAGGAAATATTCGTTCTCTCTGTCGGTAATCTTGAAGCGTACGATTGCGGAACGCTCCTTGACAGTCTTATATCCCTGAGCTACTTCGTGAGATGAAAGCGGAGTTCCGCAGCGTGGGCAGTAAGGAACGATCTTGAATCCCTTATAGAGCAGGTTCTTCTTGTATATTTCCTTAAGAGCCCACCATTCGGACTCGATAAATTCGTTATGATAGGTAACATAAGGGTTGTCCATATCAGCCCAGAAGCCGACTGTCTGAGAGAAATCCTCCCACATTCCCTTATATTTCCATACCGATTCCTTGCACTTGTTGATGAACGGCTCAAGGCCGTACTTTTCGATCTGATCCTTGCCGTCGATGCCGAGCATCTTCTCGACTTCAAGCTCAACGGGAAGTCCGTGGGTATCCCAACCCGCTTTTCTCGGCACCATATAGCCCTTCATAGTCTTATAGCGCGGTATCATATCCTTGATCGTTCTTGTAAGAACGTGGCCGATATGGGGCTTTCCGTTTGCTGTCGGAGGTCCGTCATAGAACACATAGGAATTTGCCTTTGAGCGCATATCTATGCTCTTCTCAAATATTTTGTGTTCCTTCCAGAACTCCTTCGTCTGCTTTTCACGCTGGACAAAATTAAGATCGCTTTCAACTTTCTTGTACATTTTTTACCTCCGTTTTATCTATTATTAAATTTATTTCAGTTTCTCAGGTTCTTCCGCCCGTATATTTTCAACATTTCCACACTCAACACAAGTGTCACACAGAATGTTGGAATAGCGCGGTTTGAGCTTCTTTACATCCTCTGAGGGCGAAACTCCAAGCAGATGAGCGCCTGTTGTGAGACGGGTACTGATAAGTTTCCCGCCGCAAATACTGCATTGCTTTTCCATTTTATGGTCTCCTCTAATCAAAAACGGTCTGTCCCGAAATAGGACAGACCGTATAGTCTGTTATACCACCTGTTTCGTATGGGCTGTCACCCACTCTCCCGTAACGCAGGAGCTGCGTCGGCAATTACTCCCTTTTAGGTTTGGTCGCCGCGGCTCGGGAATGATCTTCGGTCAGACGCTACTTGTACCGCGCTCACACCGTCCGCGGCTCGCTGTATCTTTTGCGTAAGACTTACTGTTTCCGTCATCGCCTTTATCAAATACGCAGTTATTATAACAGAATAATTTCCTTTTGTCAAGCATTTTTTTGCAATTCTATCAACTCGCCTCCGAAAAATTCCGCTTCTTCCCTGTCATGTGTGACAAGTATCACGGTTTTTCCCTCTGTCATGCGCTTTGTATATTCCATTACCGTGCGCTTTGTGTCCTCGTCCAGCCCTTTGAACGGCTCGTCAAGAAATAAAACGTCATATTCCGCGAGAAGCGCCCGGAGCAGCGCTGTTCTGCGCTTCATACCACCGCTGAGCTCACGAACAGGCTTTTCTGCGCAGCCCTCCAGCCCGACTTCAGCGAGCTCGGAAATTAGCATTTCACGTCCCGCCTTTTTCCCGAGCACGAGCCGTATATTTGACAAAACGGTAAGGTTCTCGCACAGCCTGTCTTCCTGGAACACGGCACTCAGCCGTGTATCGTTGCCGGTCACAGTGCCGCTGTCGGGCGGCATGATCCCCATAAGCACCGCAAGAAGTGTGGATTTCCCGCAGCCAGAAGCGCCCATAATGACCGTCACCGCGCCGTCGGCGAACTCGTGAGAAAAGTCTTCGAGGACGGTTGTTTCACCGAAGCATTTTGTTATGTTTTCGGCTTTGAGTGGCATTTCCCCGCCTCCTTACAGCTTTTCTATGCGTCTTACGATCAGGTCAACTATCAGCAGAAACAGCTTCTCGGTGATGATACTGAGTATTATTATCATCAGCGTCCACGCGAAAAGATCGGCAGTTTCGAGATATACCTTAGAGTTGTAGAGCTCGCGGCCTATGGAGCCTTTCGGTATGCCTATGACCTCTGCCGCAACGCCCGATTTCCAGCACATTCCGACTGCAAGCTTTGCTGACGAGCGGAAATACGGCATAATCTGAGACAGGTAGATCCCGACAAAGCGCCTTGACGCGGGCACACGGAAGATATCCGCCATAACGGTCAGCTTGCCGTCAAGAGCCTTTATTCCTTCAAAAATGTTTGAGTACGCTATCGGCACCGCGATCAGGAATGTTATCAGCACGGAGAGCTGAGCAGATGTCACCCATATCAGCGCAAGTATCGTGAATGATGCGACCGGCACCGCCTTTACCGCAGCGATGAGCGGCGCGAACAGCTTTTCAAAGAACACGAACTTTCCGGCGAGCACAGCGAAGATCACGCCCGTTGTCATTCCGAAGATAAATCCGAGCATTATCCTGCTCGTGCTGTACAGTATGCTCTGCCAGAACTGCTGCTCCTGCACAAGCGTAGCCAGCCTTTGTATAACCTCGACAGGCGAGGCGAGAAGCAGGCTTTTCCCGACAGCCAAAGCGGCTATCTGCCAGACAGCTATCCAGAATATAACGGCTGCAGCCGAAATAAGCTTTTTCTTCATTGCCTCACCTTCTTTCGGGTAAAAATAATCTCCCTTGTCGAACCCTCCGGCAAGGGAGAAAAATATTCAATATATCTTTTTGTTACGCGATATAGTAGAAATCATCAGCGGGAAGCTTTCCTCCTACCGACTTCGGTTCGGAATCGAACAGTACCTTTAAATATCCGGACAGCTTATCTTTCATATCTGTGCCGGAGATGAACACGATGTTGCACGCCGGAAGCGCCTTCTTCGCCACTGCCTCAGGAACTATATCATACTTTCCGATAAGAGCCGCTGCGCCATCATTATCCGACTGAACGAACTTTACGGAGCTCTCATATTTTGCAAGGAAATCCGCGAGTGCGGCGCTGTTGTTCTGAACAAATTCTTTTCTTGCAACAACGACGCCGGTTATCATAGTGCTTCCGTTGTTAAGCTTATCCCATTCTGCGGTAAGATCAAGAGATACCTTTATTTTGTCATTCTTGATCTGCGCGGTTGTAACAAACGGCTGCGGGAGCATTGCTATACCGCCCTCCTGTCCCGCGATAGCCGTAAGGCACTCGGCGTGTTCGGCTTTCCACTCGATGCTCACATCGTCGGCAACACCGTTCTGCGCCAGAAGATAGTTGAGAGCGTATTCGGGTGTCGATCCCTGACCACTCGCGTAGATAGTCTTTCCCTTAAGGTCAGCGACTGACTTTATCTGTTCGGTACCGTTCTCAACGATATAAATGACGCCGAGTGTGTTTACCGCGAGGACTTCTATCTCGCCCTCGGTCTTGTTGTAAAGTGTAGCAGCAAGATTTGCAGGTATGCACGCGATATCAACGCTTCCCTGTATAAGGTGGTTCTTGACTTCATCCGGAGCAGCAACGACTTCGACATCATAGATCGTGCTTTCATCGTTTTTGCTGTCATCGAGCAGTTTTATCATTCCCATTGCGGTCGGACCCTTGAGCGCCTCGACTTTAACATTTCCGGAGACTGTCGGCACAGCGCTTTCAGTTTCCGATACAGATGCAGGCTCGGTGTCCTTCGCACTTACTGATGTAGCCACTTCTTCTTTTGCGGTCGTCGTTGTCGTCGCAGCAGACGTTTCTTTCTCCGTGCTTTCGCTGCTCTTCTTTTCATTGCCTGAGCATCCTGCCCCGAAGATCATCATTGCCGCGCAGAATACGGCGGTGAGTTTCTGTGCTGTTTTTTTCATAGTACTTATCCTTTCAAATACAAAAATGCGCCGGAGAACGACCATATAATGCCCGTCCAAAGGCGCAACTATTCTGTATTGTGCCTTTCATCTCAAGAAAATTTCGATGTCGGTTGCATTTTTATTGTTTTCCTTGCGGTCGGAAAAATACTTCCCGCTCGGTTTATGCTATATTATAACATTATTGTTCTTATTTGTCAACAGAAATGTGAATTTTTTCACATACTATCTCTTATTGACAAATAAAACTGTTGATGATATAATCATCTTACAGCTTCGCAAATTCCTGCGACCAGTAATAATATGTGTCACTTCCGACCTTGAGTATGCTTAATCCGAAAGCGGCACATTCAAATTTCGGATTAAGTATGTTTTCACGGTGGGACGGCGACTCCATCCACGCCTGAAATACTTCTTCGGCGGTCTTGAACATATTTTTTCCGTATGCGATATTCTCGCCGCAGATCGAATAACTTACACCCTTTTCCTTGAAGGCAGTGCTGAACTTTGAGCCGTCGGGACGCGTGTGCGAATAATATGATGTTAGCTCTGTTGTGCGAAGCTCGCAGACCTCATGTATCCTCGCCGAATACCACAGCTCATTGAGTCCCGCTTCTTTTCTGGCGTTGTTCACAAGCCTGAACATGGTGAGATAAACATTCGTATCCGTCGAGAATGTGCCGCCGCCTACATTCGTGAACGGAGGCTTCTCGGTCTCATCTGCGGTCGTTTTCGCCGTTGTCGTAGTGACAGCGGTCCGGGATGTCGTGGTAGAAGCGGTCGTTGTGACCGTCGTTTTCGGAGTCGTGGTCATCGCAGAAGTAGTAGTCTGCGGAGCACGCGTCGATACCGTTGTGATATATGTCACATCTCTGTTAGTGGTCGTTACCGCTGAAGATGATGCTTTAGATGTAGCGGCCGATGATGTTGTAGTGTCTGATGTCGCCGCAGCAGTCGTTTCGGTCTCATGTACCGCAGGTTCGTTCGACAGAAGCGGTAGCGTTTCTGAGGTAGTTGTTTCATCAGAACTGTCGGACTTAACGGTCGTATCCTCATCGGGAGTTATGTACGTCACACTTGCGGCAGTTGTTATTAAAGTAGGTTTTGTTTCCGAATAAGACGTATATCCCGGAGGCAGAGTCATCGTGAATGTTGCCATTTCATCCGCAAACATCGTCTCTGTGAGCGCACTGTCCGGAAGCGTAACGGCAGGCTCACCGTCGGAATAATCAATTGCGCCTTCGAGTATTTCTGCGAATACCACGGGTTCGGTGGCACGTGTATTTGAGATGTTTGTAAAGATCAGAAAACCGGCGAGCATAGCGCAGGTCGACAGCACTGCCACAAAAGCGTGTATCGACTTCTTTTGTCTTCGCGTCATCATTGCTGCCGCCCCCTTCCAATACATTACTCAGTATATTTTACGATAATTGACCTGATTTGTCAAGTACATTATAACAGGAAAATAATACCCCGAAAAGATATCAGGAGGTTCTTATGTCAGTTTTCACAGCAGACAACAAAGCATTCTCGTATATGGGAAGAACAGACTTCTCAGACCCTAAGGCTCCTATGCTCATTTACGCGGGCAGTAATATCAGGTTCTGTTTCCGCGGAACATCACTAGCGATAACGATAGAAAATATCCCGATGAACGATAATATGTGGATAGGAGCGCTCATAGACGGTGTCCAGAAAAAAATACCGATCGAAAACAACAGAGACCGTCAGCGCATTGTTATCGCCGAGGGACTTGAGGACGACAAAACGCATTCCTGTATGATATTCAAAAGGCAGGCTGCAGCTCACTATTTCAGGTTCATTTCCGCAGAAGCCGACGAGATCACGGAATTTGATCACACCTATGATATGAAACTCGAATTTTTCGGCGACAGCGTTACTGCAGGAGAGGTATCCGAAGCGGTGTACTACGAGGGGATATCCGACCCGGAAAATCACGGCAGCACATACGACAACAGCTATTTCAGCTATGCGTTTTCCGCTGCGAGAAAGCTTAATGCCGAGTTTAACAACAACTCTCAGGGGGGCATAGCACTGTTCGATCATACAGGATATTTTTACGGACCCGACATCGAAACGCTTACCGGACTCGAATCGACTTATGACAAACTAAGCTATGTTCCGTACGCTCCTTGTGGTGTTTCGGATTGGGATTTCTCACGATATACGCCGGATATCGTCATTTTCGCGATAGGTCAGAATGACGCAAATCCGCGCCCCGAAGCGGTTTTCGAAAAGGAATACACCGAGAAATGGAAATCACGTTATAAAGAGATCATATCTGATCTGAAAAAACACTACGGCAATGTCAGATTTATCATTACCATGACTGTTCTGCGCCATGATATGAAGTGGGAAGAGATCCTCGATGAGCTGTGTGCCGAATTCAATGACCCGTCGGTGATAAGATTCAGATTCAGACGCACCGGTGCCGCTACCGACGGTCATCCCCGCATCACCGAGCAGGAGGAAATGGCTATCGAGCTCGCCGATTTTATTTCAGGATTACATTAAGCCCTACCCCCTGTCCCCTCCCCTGAAGGGGAGGGGGTTGTTTTCTCTTTGTGGGGAGCTGCGCTCCCCATGCTCCTGTAATATGGGGGCTTCGCCCCCAAACCCCTGTTTAACGATATTTTGACAGGGGCTTTGCCCCTATGACCCTACAAGGGGGCTGACGCCCCCCTTGACTCCCGCGCCAGCTCACCGCACGATGCGGTGAAAGATACCTCCAAAAGCGCACAGGAAGTGCGCAGCTAAGCGATATCGCAGACGCATTGCCCCACTCGCGCTTCGCGCAGTAACAGACCCAACACCAATCTATCAAGTTGCTTCCAAATACAACGCCCCCGACATTAATCAATTGTCAGGGGCGTATTTTGCATTACTTCTTATATCTGAACAACAGACCGAATGTTCCTGCACCGCAGTTTACGGCTATGCCCGGAGATGCCTTCTGGAAATAGATGTTCTTGAACTTCATACGGTTCTCGGTCATTTCCTTTATGACATCAAGATCGCGCGATGTAAGGCCGACATAAGTTACAAACAGGATCTCGTCATCTATGTTCTCATAATGAGACAGAGTATGGTCGATATACTTTTTCCATGCGCGTTCTCTCGATCCGAAATAGATCCTTCCAACGCCCATTTTACCGTTTTTGAGCATCAGGACCGGTCTTACCATAAACGATCTCGTCAGATCGGCTATGCGCATGCTGACCTGCTCGGTTCTTGCGAGAAAATCAAGATTGTCAACGATAAAGCTTGTGTTTACACGCGTCTTGAACTTTTCAAGATACTGAATTATCTCAGCTGGACTCTTTCCTTCCGATACGAGGCGAGCAGCTTCAAGCGCCATGATACCCTGTCCGCTCGAAAGATGTCTTGAATCCACAACAGTTACGTTATCAAATGCCTTTGCCGCTTCTATAGCATTCTTGCAGCCGCTGTCGGTAACATCGCTCGAAATGGAAATATGTATCACGTTATTCGCAGATGAGAGCTGTTTTGCAAAGAACTCTTCATGCTCCTTGATGTCCGGAGCTTTAGAGCGCACCTTATGCGATGTGTCCTGCATATATCCGAGCAGGCCGTCCGTCTCGATCTCAAGGCCGTCCCGGAATATTCCCTCATCTGTACATACCATGTGAGGGAGAATACTTATATCATATTTATCGGCAAGTTCTTTCGGAAGATCGGCGACACTCTCGGTTGTTACGGCTATACTCTTCTTTCTCTGATCAGAGCGCATCCATGAGATCGTCTCTTCAAGGATATCATCATCGCTTCCCAGCATATAAACGATATCTGAAGGAAGAAGTCTGCACAGTTCCCTTTCAAGATCGTTGCCGCTGATAGGCTTGGTAAGATAACCGTCAAAGCCTTCCCTTGCATAAAGCTCACGGCTTTCCGAACCGGCGTTTGCTGTAAGCGCAACTATTTTGGAATCACGGCACATTCCGCCGACCTGAGTTCTCATCAGCCTGTGACACTCTATGCCGTCCATTTCGGGCATAAGGTGATCCATAAATATGACGTGATAATAATTTGTAAGCGTTTTTCTCAGCGCCTCGGCACCGCTCGATACGGTCTCGGTCTGAACTCTTGTATTTCTCAGAAGCTTGCTCACAACAAGCAGATTCGACGCGTTATCGTCAACAACAAGCACATGCGCATTAGGAGCCTCAAATCTCTGCTTATATACATGTCTTGCCCTGATATCATGTCTTCTTTCAAGATTGATCTCGCCGATAAAACTATTGCTCACTACTTCCTGCGGGATCTCTATGATAAACGTGGTTCCCTTTGTATAAACGCTGTTTACGGTTATCTTTCCGCCCATGAGATCCACAAGCTGTTTTACTATCGAAAGTCCGAGACCGGTACCCTCTATATGGCGGTTGTTTGTTTCGTCAACACGCTTGAATGCCGTGAACAGATACGGGATATTCTCCTTCTTTATACCAACGCCCGAATCGCTTATCGAGTATATGATGTTCATCGTATTGCTGGTCGTTTTCTGGCCGCACTGGATAGACAGCGAGACAGTGCCTTCTTTAGTGTACTTTATGGCGTTGTTTACAACATTGATGAGTATCTGCTTGATTCTGACCTCGTCGGCTATAAGCTCCGACGGAAGATCCGGAGCAACATTAACCTTGAATTCAAGATTCTTTTCCTTTGCCCTTATCCAGAGCATTCCAACAAGCTCCGACAGCATATCTCCGGGCTTATAAGTCACGGGAGTAAGCTGCATCTGTCCGGATGAGAGCTTTGACATATCAAGGATATCATTTATAAGATGAAGCAGCATCTTACTTGCGGAACGTACATTTGCCGCATCATCCGCGACCTCATCGGATATATCCTCGCGCAGTATCATCTCGTTGAGTCCGATTATAGTATTGATAGGCGTGCGTATCTCATGGCTCATGTTCGAGAAGAAACGGTTCTGCGAAAGGTTGAGCTCCTCGACCTTTTCGGCTTCTTCCTTGGCCCTGATGTTCTCCCAGATAAACAGCCTGTTCTGGAACCATACGAGCACATATATTACCAATCCGACGAGTATGACCGAAACGAGCGAATCGAGCGTGAACATTTCTTTGCCGTGATCAACGATCAGTTCGGGATAATAGTATGATATGAAATATTCCACTGCAGCAAGGAGCGTTATCAGCACCATCATAACGGCACGCCATGCTCTCGATAGAAGCAGTCCTATATACAGATAGGAGAACGAGAACCATATCACAGCGCCGCCGCGAAGTCCGCCGCCGAAGAAAAACACTGCCGGAAGCACTATAAATACGACATTGAATGATATCATAAGGCTTGCTATTTCGGTCTTATGTCTGCGGACACTGATATATGAAACTATCGGAGACAGCACAAGCGTTGCGCCCAGGACCGCTATCTCCACGATATTTTCCCCGAGGATAATATCAGCCAGACAAACTATGGACACCGCGATCTGCGCGACAATTGTGAGCGCCACAAAGATACGCTCCTGAAAATCACGCGAGGGATCTCTCAATATATTACGAAGTCTGTTTACGATTTTCATTGATCTCTCCGCTCCTTATTGATCTTCAGGCAGAAATTCGAGCACATCGCCGTCGTTTCCGTCCGGCGCAAACTCCCGGACGCCATTGTCTGTCTCTTCTTCCTCACCGTCGTCGGGAAGGAATTCCATTACCTCGTCATCAGCATTGCCGTCTTCGGGTTTAGCTGTACCGTATGCTTTATTTATCGTGTCGGTAAGCTTTTGGTACATTGTTTCGACTTCTCCGCGGTTTTCTTCGATAAAATCACGGCGTCCCTCTTTTGCCGCAAATTCAAGCGCCTTAGCCTTTTCGGAAAGCTCCGTGCATCCTATCATCTTCGATGTGCTTTTCAGCGCATGAACAAGTATTTCATATCCCTTGACATCGTCACCGGCCAGCGCTTTTTTCATTCCATCGCGCTTGTTGTCCGATTCTTCGGCGAACTGGATCAGCAGTGACTTGTAAAACTCGTCGTCATTCATGCAGTACCCAAGTCCCATGGAAATGTTGACTCCGACCTTTTCAAGCATTTCATAAGGAGTCTTTTCGCCGCTGTCCTGAACGGTCTCAGAATTGTCCGGAGCGGAAGTTTTCTCAGCGGCCTGCGGAGCTTTCTCCGTAGTTGCGGAAACAGGCTCGGCCTGTATTGCGTCTTCCTCTTCTTCAACATAAGTTATCATAGTCTTCGGCAGGATCTTCTTCAGTACTCTTTCAAGCTCGACAAGGTCGATCGGCTTGCTGACAAATCCGTCGAATCCTTCTTTCAGGAACATTTCCTTTGCGGAGCTCACAGCGTTCGCGGTAAGGGCGACTATCGGCATATCGTTGCGGCGGCGGTGCGGGTCGGAGCGAATGCGCTTCATTGCTTCCACGCCGTCCATTCCGGGCATCATGTGATCCATGAACACGATATCATAGTCGTTCTCACTGCATTTATTTACCGATTCCTGTCCGGACGAAGCTGTCGAAACTATCATTCCATATTTTCCGAATACGCTTCGTGCCACGGTGAGGTTCATCGGCTCATCATCGACAACAAGAGCGCGTACGCCTTCGCAGCGCATTATGCCGTTATCCGAGAGTTCGAGCTCTGTGCCCTCATTGAGTACTGCCGTAACGGGAAAGCAGTAGAACGGCTTTGCCATTATGCGCGATCTTGATCCGGCCGGCAGATTGAAGCTCCTGTTCGCCACAACGACGACCTTCATACTTCTTGCGAGCAGCTCCATAAACTCGGTATTCAGCTCATATTCTTCCTCACCGACAAAAAGATGAGTAAGTTTAACGGTCGAATCGAGCTTTCTGAGGTTTGTCACATTGTCGACTCTGTGCACCTGCACTCCGAGGCCTCTTACTATATTCCTTACCATCACGTTGTAATATTCACGCACATGAGGATCGGGGAATTTTTCAAAATGGAGGAATGCGCCGAGACACAGATTTTCCCTGTCTGCAACAGACATGCAGCTCGTTTCGTCCACTACCTCCTGCGGTATGCTGACGCGCACGGTAGTTCCGACTCCGGGCTTGCTGTCAAGCTTCATGAATCCGCCGAGAGCAGCAACAAATCCCGAAACTATCGGCATTCCGAGTCCGAGACCGCCGCCTTGTCTTGTTCTTCCGGAATCGGCCTGATAGAAGCGTTCGGTTATGCGCTCTACCTCTTCCGGATTCATACCAATACCGGTATCGGTGACTTCGATGCAGAGGTTGACGCCGTAAGGCTCCTTAACTGTGGATATGCGCACATATACTCCGCCCTCGTGTGTATATTTCAGACCGTTTACGATAAGGTGGCGCATTATCTTCTTAAGCTTTACGATGTCTGTGCGCATTACCGACGGAATGGCGGGATCGACATCTATGACAAGTTCAAGGTCATCCGGCTTGTACGGACGTATCTCGTTCATAAGATCGTTCAGCACGGACGAAAGCATATAATCTTCTTTGTTGGTCGCGAGTTTTCGCCTGTCTATCTCGGAATAGTCGAGAATATCGCTAATCTGTTCGGCAACTCTGCGTCCTGCCGCGTTAATGGCGTAGAGGTCTCCGCGCACCTGCGCGCCTTCCTCCTTTTCGGCACAAATGCCGGAAAGTCCTATGACCGCGTTTATGGGCGTTCTTATCTCATGAGACACATTGGCGAGGAAGTCATTCAGTCTCTCTGTCGCGTCGGTAAGATGCTCTATCTCGCCGGCGGACTTGTTCAGAACTGCGTACCACTTATCTATTATCCACTTGGCGACCTTTCCCGTTATGAATATCATCACGACGTGCATAAGCGTACGCGTTATGACAAGGCTGTCGAAGATCTCTCCGTGATAGATCATCTGAGTAACGGCGTATGTGAGCGTCAGATAATATGTGACCTGACACATTGTTATCAGCGACTTTAAGCCCGTCATAGTATAAAGTATGATAACAGGGGTCATGACGGTCGCAAGGTCGAATGTGCTCGTATCATGCGTTCCGTAGAAGAAGAATGTTGCCATCATGAGCGTTGAGTATATCCACAGACGCGCACGTTCATTAAGCTTGTGCTGTATGTGCAGTATCCAGCTGAACACGACAGCGATTGATATAAGTATCAGAGCCCACGTTTCCCAGCCGAGCAGCAGGGATTCTCCTATCAGTATAGATGACATGGCAGTGTAGCATATCAATATATACATATGCGACGCCTGAAACATCTCGTTTTTATCAATACTCTGCTTCATATTACAATTCCTCTTCAGCCATAACGGCAAAGTTTACAAATATACTTAAATATTATACACTATTTTTATTCAATTGTCAATAAATAAAAAGCGTCTTTCCCGCTCAAAGCAGGAAAGACACATTTTTTATTTCCAGTCATCTCTTTTTGTAGATCACAAGCTCAGGATTCTCTCCGTTCTCCTCGTATGTGCATACCAGGATAAAGTCCATATTAGCGAGAACTCCGAAGCATCTGTCTCCGCCAAACTCACATTCAAGCTGATTTCCGAGATAGGTGGCGTTATCGTCGAGGAATTTCACAGTTTTCCCGTTCGGAAGCCTGTACTCAAGATTAACATAGCTTCCGACCAGCGCGTTCAGCTTTTCTACCTTCGGCATTCCCTCGACATGAAGATCGTTGATCTCATCCATGAGCTTCTGCTTGAATTCATCGAACTTTCCGCCGTCGTCAAGCTCCTTGTACCTTTTCCAGTAGTCGAGCTGCGGGAGCATGTTCTTAAGATACCCGCGCACCTCTTTTTCGGGGTGTTCCTCGCTCACCATATTCTTCACACAGACTTCGATGAGATCGTCCATATTGTGGTACATATACTCTCCGTCCGCGTAGCACCATTTGCAGTAATCGTCGTTGTACGAGCCATCTTTCTCTCTGCTCACCATGGCGTCTTCAAGGGGCATTCCGCAGCACTGGCAGACAAGCTTTCTCGGGGATCCGAGTATCGTGTTGATAGAAACATCGAACAGCTTTGACAGAAGTTTCAGGGTTTCGGTATTCGGAACAGTCTCTCCGTTTTCCCAGCGCGAGACTGCCTGCCGCGTGACAAATACCTTTTCGGCAAGCTGTTCCTGTGACAGTCCTTTTTTGGTGCGCAGCTCAAATATTGCAACAGCTTCTTTAGTTTTCATAGTTATTATCCGCACCGTTACCGGTGCAACTCCTTTCCCTTTTTGATCTTATCTGAATTATAACATGCAGGAATGTAAAAATCAAGCAACCTGCTGTTGCGTTACCCCACCCCCAACCCCCTCCCCAAAGGG
>CAMVEM010000069.1 GCA_947166515.1 uncultured Clostridia bacterium
TTGGGGTGCTTGAACGTGAACGTGTCGATGATGCCGGCTTCATAGAGAAGAGCAAAGCATGCGAGTCCGTCAAAATAAGAGCGTGTTATAAGGTTCATAGAAGGTTTCCTCCTGTAAAAAGATATCATTATTCTGAGGTATCTCAGAAAACATACTTATAAACATATTATATCAAATAATGTTAAATTTTGCAACAGTTTTTTTACAAAAATAATGATATTTTCACAAAAAATCTTTTCACAGGTGAAAAATCACCCATTATTTTTCTGTAAAGCTCCATTGTGAACCGATAAACGACTTCCTTTTCGTCGTCTGTTACGGGAGAAACGCTCTTATTTCCGAATTCGCATTTCTCGAATACAGGCATAATATCCATCATGAATACGTTGGTATCCTTGAGGAGCGTTGTGCTGTCAACGCGCTCGGCGAAGTCGTAGAACTGCTCGTTTCCGGGTTCGAGCCCCTTATTTTTAAGCAGCGTCAGTATGAACCTGTACATCACTGAGCAGGCTTCATACGGCGGTAGTCCGCGGAAGCTCCGGAGTACGCGCTTTTCGGAATTGTTAAGCTTGTTCACGAAAATTATGAGTATTATCGCGACAACGATTATCACCGCAACGATTATCACGATATACAGATACCTTGTGAGCAGCAGCTCAAGGAATCCCGGCTCCTTGTGGTTGTTATTGTTTCCGCCGCTGCTGTCGGTGCCGGAGTCTGCCGGAGATGTGGTATCTTCGGTGCTGTCGGTAGTTTTTTCAGTGTTAGTTCCGCTTGTTGCTGATGTCTCAGGCGGTTTTGTTTCGGAAGTACCTGAAGTTGTTGCGGAAGTCACATCTGTTTTTGACGGGTCCGGCTTTTCAAATTCGCCCTTGCCGTCCCATTTTCCCTCGGTCACTTCCGCATAGCCGGGAACTGCCGCGGTGGGGTCGAACGGAAGCCAGCCTATACCCTGGAAATATACCTCTACCCAAGCGTGTAGCTGGCGCTCGGTAAGCGTGAATTTATATCCGTCCTTAACCTCCTTGCTGATGCCCTCGGCAACATATCCCGTCACATATCTCGCAGGAAATCCGGCATCTCTCAGAGCAAGCGTCATAGCGGTCGCGAACAGAGCGCAGTGACCGCGGTGAGTATCGTACAGGAATCCTTTCAGCTGATCTTCGCCGTTGTCAACATCGAGCGAGTAGGTATAGTTATCTTTGAAATAGTCGCATATCGCCGTACTCAGAATGTAAGCGCTGATGTTTTCGATCATTGTACCGGCGATTCTTATGGTGTCATCGATGAGTCTTTTATCTTTATATGGCTTGAGTGATTCGATAAGCCCGATTATTACCGGATCACTTCGCGAATACTCCCGGTATATGAAGTCTCTGTATTTATCTATCTGTGACAGATATTTTTCATTGTTCATATTCGCGGCAGGGATAGAGTGTTTATAGACAAGCTCATCCGGCATATCCCAGCTCATCCAGACGAGGGAAAGACCTGCGTCCGTACTGCTCATGCCTCCTGTGCTGAAATCAGGCATTGTTATGGTAGGTGTCAGGGACAGACATTCATAGCTCTTTACAAAGCTGTCCTTTGTGCGCAGGATATAATCTCCGAGATCAACATATTTCGGGTTTGTCCTGTAAGTCAGCTCATACGCCGCCACTGGCTGGAACACGACTCTCGTGTTGCGCAGATAGCGTGTTGAGACCATCTGAAGCGGGAGCCATTTGTCGGGCAGGATACCCTGTGCCGCGAGCGCGAGCCTGAACACCTGATATTCCGTCTCCGGGTAAAAGTCCGGAGCTACCGCTTCTTTGTATTCCTCATCTATGGTGGCGATGCTCGTCCATTTTCCGTCAACATAGTTCACGCCGATGTCGCCGCGCAGATAAACGGGTATGTCCTTGCGCGACAGAGTCACTTCAAGAACAGGACGGTCGCTCGAATTAGGCGGAGCTATGCTTATATCGCTCGAAAGGTCGCCGAACGTGTCCTCGCTGAAATAGCCCTTGTCCTCCGCTTCGCCGAAGGTCGTGCCGAACACGCTTCCGAACGTATCGGCTATCTTATAGCCGAAATCTTCGAGCGCGTTGAAAACTTTCTCAAAATTTAAGCCTGTGCCGTCCGGGATGATCCGGGCTGCACCGAAGAAAACGAACGCGGTTACTATCGACATCGCGATAAGGTTTGAGGAATATCTGTGATAGTGCGTTGTATCAAGATCTGATTTTTTTGCGAGTATCGTGAATCTTGTATGCTTCCTGAAATAACTGTCTGCGTGCCGCTGATTGTAATGTGCGGAACTGAGACTTCCGTAAATGAATCCGTTGTCAAGCTCATAGCTCGTATTGACAGCTTCAAATCCGAAAATGCAGATGATAAATACGATAAGCGACGGCATAAATCCCGCTGTTTCGGCAGCTACAGCAGGTGTGATTATAAGAGTTGCCAGAAGTACGGGAACAGAAAGGTGCGGACGCGTTCTGACAGCCGCAGTGAATAATATTGCCGATACAATCGCAAGAAGAATTGCCGCGGAAGCATACGCGTCATTCATCGCGACTTCAAACGGATAATATCCGTTTCGTATCTTTTCTTCATTGTGAAAGAACATTCCCGTCGGGTCTAAGAGCCGGCTGTCTATTTTCAGCATGATAAGATCCCAGAAGAACTGTGCTTTTTCTATAAGCTTATCACGCATTAAGAATACCGCGAGTGAGACTCCGATAAGCTCAGCTCCGTAAACTATTCCGGCAGGGAAGAGCGAAGCGAGGATATATGTCGCAAACGACACGCCGACCGAAATAAGTGCGGGTATCCACCTGTTTCCGCTGAATCCGTACAGATCGCAGAACAGCATGATAAAGGAGCAGGACATTACACACAGCAAAACAAGCCTTACCGTAAGGAGAAAAACTACGGAAGGCTTCTTTCCGAAATATTCGTCGTGAAGTATCTTGTTGTCGCCGGGTTCGTATCTGACATCCATTTTATATAATTTTACTCTATTCGTGTTTTTTAATTAAAAGAAATCGCCTGTTCAGCTCATTGAATTTCTGAGTGACACCGCAACATCGTCCGGGTCGATGTACATGACCGAAGCATTGCCGACGGCTTCTGCTGCGGCGATAAGCTGCGGGGAAGGCTTCGAGCCGGTAAGATATATCCTTAACTGTCCGCAGACCGAGCTTGTCTTGTCAATTATGAATGAAAACGCCTGTTCATCGAGTTCAGGGGTTATAATGAATAGCGGTTCGCTTCCGGACAGGTGATCGGCTGCCGTTGATATCAGCGATTCCGCGCCTTTTCCGGTTTCTGTTATCGGGAGCACCGCGAAGATAGATACAAGCTGTTCATAATCCTCATTTTTCTCGGCAGTCAGCATATTGACTTTGTTTTCATGCGTGCGGTAAATATTGAGCGCAGATCTTCCGTCGGATATGATCTTCCGGGTGATCGCGAGGGCGGATTCCGCAACAGCGTCTGCAGCCCGCATATTTTCATCGTCATCTGCGGATATAGAGTGTATATCCGTGATTATTATGGCGCTGCTTCCCAAGTTCTGTTCCATTTCCTTGACCATAAGCTCGTCATGCTTTGCGGAGAGCTTCCAGTGAACGTGCTTCATAAGATCGCCGTCTTCATATTTTCTGACCGACACGAACGAACTGCTGTCCATAAAAGAGACATTCGTGATCGTGCTGTCGTAATCGTCGGCGCACAGCGCATTGTTATCGTCAAGTATAATTCGTCTCGGCGTGACTGTAACGGTGCAGCCGGGAATATTCTTGAGTCTTATCCTGAATAATCTGAGGAGATCATATATCTCGGCGTGTTCTATTCCGAGATGATACTCGCCGCGGTAACGTATGTTCCCGCCGAATGCGAAATCGCTTTTCCTGAGTGCGTTTGCGCTGAGCACAAGGTGCCTGTCGGAAATGACGTTTCCTGCGCTGTCGTGGAATGTCCCGGTTATCATCATGGGAGATACGGGGAGTATAAAGCGGTTTACGACCTTTATATCTATGATGAAATCCTGCTGTTTGCCGACATACAGCGTTTCCGGCTCAACTTTAAGTTTGAGCAGCAGCGCCGATAATATCAGCAGTATCAGCGTGACCACCGGAAGTGCGAGCACTGAAACGAAAAGCACGAACGAAAGCTTGCTCTCATAAGCGAATGCGAATACCGCAGAAGCCAGGATTATCAGAATATACAGAAATCTGTATTTTGCCACGGCTCATGTACCTCTTGTGAAAGGCGGCCTTACCGCTTTTATAACGTCTCTGAGCACTGCCATGGTATCTATATGCTTGACTTTTGCTTCCTGGGTAAGTCTTATTCTGTGCGGGAGCACAAACGGCGTCATTCTCATGACATCTTCGGGAACGACATAGCCTCTGTTGTTGAGAAAAGCATAACTCTGCGCTGTTCTCATCAGCGCGAGGGAAGCACGCGGGCTTGCTCCAAGCTCCACAGCCGGGTGATTTCGGGTTCCGGCGGTTATCTCAACGATGTAGCGATATACCGAGGGCTCGATGTTGGTTTCCTTGACTTCCTCTCTTGCGGCGAGAATATCTTCTCTTGTGCAGGTGGGGATTATAAGGTCGAACGGGTCGGTCTTCTGGCGTGAGGCAATGATGCCGACTTCCTGTTCAAGCGTGGGATATCCCATTGATACCTTCATCATGAATCGGTCGAGCTGAGCTTCCGGAAGCGGGAAGGTACCCACATATCCGAGCTCATTCTGCGTAGCAATTACCATGAACGGTTCGGGAAGCTTTCGGGTCACTCCGTCAACGGTGACGTTATGTTCCTCCATAGCTTCGAGAAGTGCGGACTGGGTTTTCGGCGTCGCACGGTTTATCTCATCCGCGAGCAGTATGTTTGTCATAACAAGACCGCTTCTGTATTCAAACTGGTTGGTTTCTTTATTGAACATAGTAAAGCCGGTGATGTCGGAAGCGGTAACATCGGGCGTGAACTGTGCTCTGCGGTTGACAAGTCCGGCTGCTTTGCCTATTGCGGCTGCAAGAGTGGTCTTTCCGGTTCCGGGAACGTCCTCGATAAGAACGTGACCGCCTGACAGCAGCGAGATAAGCAGCATCGTCACCACATCGCGCTTTCCTACTATTACTTTTTCGACTTCATCGGCTATCTGTTGTATCTTTCTGTTATGGACCATTTTATTACAGTTCCTTTTTCATTGTAAACTATAGATATTAATATTATAGCACTTTTTTACAGGTAAATCAACCTTTTTATGGGATTTGTAATAATTTTGTAAAAATTTAAAAAAGGTATTGACATACTACGTCTGATGTGGTATTATAATACTACGGCAGACATAGTATCGCCTGACGTACCATTATCAAAAGGAGGGACGGACTTGATAAGCAGCGATATTATCCGGGGATATACTGATACGATGATACTGTATATCTTAACATCCGGCGATTCCTACGGTTACGAGATATCAAAACGCATACGGGAAATTACAGACGACAGCTATGTTATGAAGGAAACGACGCTTTATTCCGCTCTTACAAGACTTGAAAAGAACGGTTGCATTTCATCATACTCGGGTCTGCACGACGGTCGCAAACGAACTTATTACAGAATTACAGATACTGGAACAGCCGCTTACCGTGAAAAATGCGATGAGCGGGAACTGACAAAGAAAGTAATAGATAAATTTACAGGAGGAGAACAGAATGGAAGCGATACTTAACTATATAGGAACAATGTTTGCGGGAATTCCCGCGAACGATGATACCAGACGTCTGCGTGAGGAAATTACCGCTAACATGACCGACAGATTTAATGAGCTTGTGAAAGCGGGGAAGAACGAAAGCGAAGCTGTCGGGACTGTGATATCCGAGTTCGGGAATATTGATGAAGTGCTTGCAGAAATGGGAATAGAACGCAATACTGCAAAGCCCGAAAAGAATATATCGCCGGTAAAAGAGTTTGTGCACAAAAATATCTTTTCGCTTATCGCAAGACCTTTGGCGGCACTGTTGCTGATGTTCGCGTTCTCATACTGGTTCAGTATAAATCATCTTGTTTCCGTAAGATATATTGATGTGATAACGGTGGCTTCACTTTGCATTTCGACAGCCTTGTATTACATCTGTTTTATTATAAGGAAAAAAGCCAGATCAAAGCATAACGAGATAAGCATTGATGCCCGTGCAGCTCTGACAAAGCACCGGGAGAAAAACTCCGCCGTAGTTCGTGCGTTCGGTTTCGTTGCCGCCACTGTAACAGCCGTTCTTCTCATAATGACATATTTTCTTGAGATCGGCAGTACATGGCAGTGGGGTGTTCGGATAGTTTCTTCAATAGCGTCGGTGTATTTCGTTTTTGAGTGCGCTATGAGAAATGAGCGTGAAATGCTGGATATTTACATGGAAAATAAGCCCGAGACACTGACGGCTGTACAATGTGTTTTCCGTTATGGTCTGGCCTGTCTTACTATCGCGGTATGTACACATTATCATAATATGGAAATGTATGACGGAAACGAAGAAACGCTAATATTCATGCTGAAGTTCGTTCCGTATGTTGCCGCAGCTTTCATTACGGCGCTGTGTGCGGCTTATGTCATCGACTGTGCTGTGCTTCGTTCAAAGATGAAGTCTGAGAAATAAAAGCGCCCCCCGTTCCTGCAAAGAAACGGGGGTATATCTTTCTCAGTTTTCTTTTCTTACTGCGTTCGCAAGCGGCTTATAGATAAAGAACACTATGAGTGAATCTATCATGAATTTTGCGAATGTGAACGGCATATTGAACCATATCAGCGCATCCCAGAGTGTTACCACGCCGGAACCTATATCTCCCGGGAGCTTGTTATAAGCCGCGAGGATAGCGTCGATAGGAAAGTGCATTGCATTCTGATAGAACGGGTAGGTGATGTAGTAGTTCACAAAAATGCTGATAAGCGCAGTTATAAGCGAGCCTGCGATCATAGCGAGCAGCGCGTTCTTTTTTGTAGGCTTATACTTGTAGATGAACCATGCGGGCAGCACCATTGCGACGCCGAGAATAAAGTTGCAGAGCTCTCCGACACCCGCAGACTGTGACACAGCCATGTGTATCACATTTTTGAGCAGGCACACGAAAACTCCCGAAACAGGGGAGACGAGGAATGCCGCGAGTATAGCAGGAAGATCGGAAAAATCGAATTTAACGAACGACGGCATAATAGGAACGGGAAATTCGAGATATTGCAGTACGACCGCGATCGCAGTAAGTATTGCGGTTATCGTGAGAAATTTCACGCTTGATACTTTCATGACCTGAATTGTGGTTTTGTTTTCTGTTTTTGTTGTTGACATATTTTTTCTCCTTTCGTAGGAGAAACAAAAATGCCCTTGTAATCAAATACAAGGGCGGTACTGTTACTGGTACACTTTTGTTTCTCTCATCCGGACTTACGGATCTCCTATGCTGCGCGTCGTCCTGACGCGCTCTGGGGAGCTCCTTGACTGCGTCGTGCAGTATGCTCTCCTATGCTGCGTGTCGTCCTGACGCGCTCTGGGGAGCTCCTTGACTGCGTCGTGCAGTCGGAACTCTTTTCTCATAGAAAATTCGTTCACCGTCGGTATCGGAATTTCACCGATTCGGCGCCTTTTTAGGCGTTCGCAGACTTTATAGGATCTCCTTTGCTGCGCGTCGTCATGACGCGCTCCGGGGAGCTCCTATACGGCATCGTGCCGTACTGCCGGTGGGGAATTACACCCCGCCCTGAAACTATAAATTATTTATTAATGTAAAATGAGTCGCTTTTGCACTTACTTTTCGCTGATGCTTATATGCGCGCATCCATGCGCTCTTCTGGCATCAGCTACCGCAGCATCATGCTGCGTCGCGTCCGAAAAGAAGCGGGGTTTGGGTCGCTGCATGATGCAGCGAATGCCCGCCAAAAAGCGCACACGATGTGCGCTAATAAAGCGGGCAAAGCAGAGCCCCGATCTCAAGCGCAGCGACATTCTTTTTATTCTTCCTCAAGCTGGCTGAGGTCGAACTGAAGGATATTTCCGCAGTTCGGGCACTTGATGCTGCCGTCTGCGATAGAATCGAAATCGGTTGTGATAGTGTTGCCGCAGTCGGGGCAGGTGATCTCATACATATCATCGTCCTCGTCACGTCCGCCTCTGCTGTCGGATCCGTCATCGCCGTAAACCTCGTCTTCAAGATCCATAAGATCCTGCTCAACGTCATCAACAACGTCTGTGAGATCGGCAAGGTCGCTGTCGATATCCTCAATATTGAGAGCAATGTCTCCGAGAACATCTATAATAGCCGCAAGAATCTTGCCTTCGTTGGTCTCGGTATTGAGTTTGAGACCTTCGGCGAGTCCCTTTATATATGATACCTTTTCCGCAATAGTCATATTATCCATGATCGTACCTCACTTTCGGAAATAATAGTATGTCTTTCTCCCCGGAAAACAGAGAGAAAGACAATAAAACTTACTTGTTTGCGCGCTCCATGTATTCGCCGGTTCTTGTATCTATTCTGATAACGTCGCCGATATCAATGAAGAGCGGAACGCGGATCTCAGCGCCTGTTTCAAGTGTAGCGGGCTTTGTAGCGTTTGTTGCTGTATCTCCCTTGAAGCCGGGATCGGTCTGTGTTACTTCGAGTTCTACGAAGTTAGGCGGTTCAACGCCGAATACCTTGCCCTTGTAGGAAAGCACCTTGCAAACTGTGTTTTCTTTTACGAACTTGAAGTTGTCGCCAACTTCGGAAGCGTTGATCGGAACGTCCTCGTATGTCTCGCTGTCCATGAAGTGATAGAGCTCGCCGTCAGCGTAGGTATATTCCATATCCTTTCTCTCGATGAAAGCTGTGGGGAACTTTGCTGTCGGGTTGTAGGACTTTTCAACCACTGCGCCTGTAAGTACGTTCTTGGTCTTTGTTCTTACGAACGCAGCACCTTTACCGGGCTTTACATGCTGGAATTCAACGACCTGCATTACCTGTCCGTCTTCTTCGAAGGTCATTCCGTTTCTGAAATCGCCTGCTGTTATCATATCTTTTTCCTCCTGAATATTATTGCATCAATTATTTTTCAGCATAAACTATCTAATATATAATACTATATTTTTCTGAAAAAAGCAATAGTTTTTTGAAAATTTCCTCGATTTTGATATAAATATTTCATTAATCAGTATGTGTTTGATAATTCTGCGCAAAATCAAAGGGAAGAAAGTAGTCTGAATGTTTATGAACAGTTGTGTGGGCAAAGACCCAGCCCGAAGGGTTCGGGGCGAATGGAAAGCCCCGAAAAAGGGGTGTGGGGGCGCAGCCAACACGGAAAAAAAGTATCCCCCTTCCCTTGAGGGAAGGGGGCAGGGGGTTGGGTGAATCAAATATATATCATCGTTTTGGGAGCCTTGGTGATGCAGACACAGCCGTCCGTGGTCACCACGACCATATCTTCTATGCGTACACCGTATTTGTGCGGGATATAAACTCCCGGCTCGATAGTCACTATCATTCCCTCATGCAGGGTATAGGGACTCTTTGCGGAAAGAGTGGGCGCTTCATGAACTTCAAGTCCCACACCATGTCCGAGCCCGTGAGTAAAGTATTCCTCATATCCCCACGCGTCAAGAGTGCTGCGTGCTACGCTGTCAACGAGCTTTCCGGTGATGTCGGCATGTACAGCCTTCATAGCGTCCATATTAGCGCCCCATACAGCGTTATAAACCTTCTTCATTTCTTCGTCCGGTTTGCCGATAACGACAGTTCTCGTCATATCCGAATGATAGCCGTCAACTACGGCACCGAAATCGAGCGTCAGGAATTCTCCGTTTGCGAGCGGCTTGTCGGTCGGTACAGCGTGAGGACACGCGGAGTTTATTCCCGATGCCGCGATTGTATCGAAAGAGATAGCGTCAGCACCGAGGTCCATCATATAGAAGTTGAGCACAGTTGCGACCTGCTTTTCGGTCATTCCCGCGCGTATATTGCTTACGAGCTTTGTGAAAGCGGCTTCCGCGACACGCTGAGCGGCTTCTATCTTCTGTATCTCTTCTGCGCTCTTTATTACTCTCATCTTTTCAAGCGTTGACGAAAGCCAGCCGGATGGATCAACGGTAAGCGATGTGAACAGTTTCTTATAATCCTCAAGCTCGCTTACTGTCACCGATTTGTTTTCTATCGAAATGACTTTTATGCCGTGCTTTTCGATTATCTGGAAAAGCTGCTTTCTTATGTCGCTGAGAAGTATGACTTCCACGCCGTCAGCCTGCTGTACCGCGTGTTCGTAATATCTTGCGTCAACAATGAAATAGCTCTGCTCCTGCGTTACGAAAACCAGACCCGCAGATGAACGGAACCCGGTCGCATACTGTCTTGATACCTCGCTTGTTATCAGCGCTGCATGAGAAGGATCTTTAAGTTCTGCGGCGATCCTGTCTGTTCTTGTCATTTTAAGTTCTCTCCCTTTATTTACTGGCGATAAGCGCTTCTACAGCGAGCTTATATACATTTTTTCCGAATCCGCATATAACTCCGGTGCATACAGCCGATATCACTGACTTATGGCGGAATTCCTCGCGCTTGTGTACATTCGAGAGATGTACCTCAACGCAGGGAAGCTCAACAGCCGCAATAGCGTCGCGTATAGCGATGCTGTAATGCGTATAAGCGCCCGCGTTTATAACAATAGCGTCGGCATTTCCTCTTGCCGAGTGGATAAAATCTATCAGTGCCCCCTCGGAATTCGACTGGAAAAACTCCGGCGTAACGCCGACAGTCTTACAGTATTCCGCGAGCTCCGTGTTTATCGAATCGAGCGTATCGTGTCCGTATATCTCCGGCTCACGCTTGCCGAGCATATCGAGATTTGGTCCGTTTATAATGAATATTTTCATTTCTTTATTCCTTCATAGTACTTCTTCATAGCCGATGCGTCTTCCGCCTGAGTTCCGGAGCTTTCGCAGATCACAGACGGTTCGAGCGAGCGTTTCGCGAACTGCTCCATGAGCGGCTCGAACTGAGGACCGTACTCGGTATCCTCAAATGTAAGGTGCATTTTTTCTCCCCCTGCAGTGTACATGATCTTGCTGAAATGAACGTGGAAATGTTTCAGCCGGTCGTGTCCGAGCTTATTTTCGATCTCGTCGAGCATTGCGGCGTAATCGGCTTCGCTTTTTATCCCGCCGAGCGTTCTCGCGTTCAGATGTCCGAAATCAACACAGGGAAGAAATCTTTCATCCACTCCGCATAGCTCGATCACTTCGCTGAGTGTGCCGAGCTGGTTTATTTTTCCCATTGTTTCGGGGCAGAGTATTATCTCGGAAAGTCCCTCGTCATCAAGCGCTTTCTGCGCTCTTGTGAGAGTGTCCTTTGCAAGCTCTGTCGCTGCTTCACGCGTCATTTTCGAGCAGGAGCCCGAATGTACCACCATTTTGCGTATGCCGAGCTTATGTGCGGCGCGTGCGCTTTCGAGTATGTAATCCACGCTTTTTAGGCGTGTTTCTTCGCTCTCGCTTGAAAGAGAGATGAAATAAGGCGTGTGGAGCGTAAGATAAATGTTGTTCTCCGCGGCGAGCTTCGGGAGAAGCTCATACGTCTTTTCCGCAATGCGGACACCGCGCCCGCATTCGATCTCATAGCCGTTGAGTCCCATTGACGCGAGATATTCGGGGAGCTGTTCGGGGAATTTTCTCTTTCCGAAGCTTTCCGAATTTCCGCCCGGTCCGAAAGTTATCATAGTTATCCCTTTCCTTATCTCTTTTTCAGATCGCGTCTGAACACCAGATTTTCGATACTGCGTTTTATTCTGAACGGAAGGCTTTTCTCAAGCTGGAACGGATCAACAAGTATCGAGATCATTCCTGCAAGATTGCCGCCGAGCACGTCGGTGAAGATCTGATCTCCGACCACTGCGGTGCGTTTTTTTTCTGTCCCGAGGGCTTTGACAGCACTGTTCAGCCCGAATGTGAGCGGTTTCGCGCCGTTAGCTGTGAATTCAAGTCCGAGCTTTGCCGCAAGGGGAGCGACACGCTTCGGTGTGTTGTTCGATACGACTCTCATCTTCACGCCGAGCTCGTTCATTTTTCCGAGCCACTCAGGTATCCCTTCTTCCGCGGCAGGGTCGCCGTGCAGGGAAAGAGTATTATCGAGATCGAGTATCAGAGCGTCAATGCCGTTCTTTTCAAGAAATTCCTTATCAATGCTCAGAACGTTTTTTATCCAGATTTTGGGTTTGAATATCATAATCAATTACAATAAATTAAGCGGACTCTGTCCGAGACCGCTTAAATTCCTGTGTAAAACACATTACTTGAACTTGCGCTTGCGTGCAGCTTCGGACTTTTTCTTACGCTTCACAGAAGGCTTTTCGTAATGTTCTCTTTTGCGAACTTCAGCAAGTACGCCGTCTCTTGCGCACGAACGCTTGAAACGCTTGAGTGCGGTATCGAGCGACTCGTTTTTGCCAAGACGAATTTCTGCCATCAAATTTCCCTCCCTTTGCCTTACGACACAGGATATATAACAAAACTATGTTATTAGCATTACAAATGGTTCCTAAAACGAAACCCACTGTGTATTATACATTATATAACAAAATTTGTCAAGTGTTTTTTTCCTGTAATATGCCATTTTCGGCATATCAGACAAATTATACTGTTTATTTTCGGCACAATAAGCGGAAAACAGGAGAAAAACACTGTTTTTTGTTGAAAATTTAATTATTCAACTCAGAAATTCATTGATATCCTTTTCTTCTCCGTCAGCCCAGAGCTTTTCGAGACCGTAGAATTCTCTTGTCTCGTTCAGAAAAACGTGAACGACCACGTCGATGTAGTCGAGCGTTATCCAGTTCGTGCCCTGCTGATTTATCGAGCATTTCGGCTGTACTCCCGCTTCGCCCATTTTGAATTCCACTTCGTCGGCAAGTGCCTTGACCTGTGTTGAGCTCGTACCTTCCGCGATGACGAAATAGTTCGCAAGAACGGTGATATCACCGATGCGGATGACCTTTATGTTTCCCGCTTTTTTGGAATCGAGAGCTTTTACGGCGATCTTTACTTCTTCAATATCGGTCATTTTTTATTTTCCTTTCTGATCTTTTCGCTTGTCCATATAGTAATTATACGCTTCTATCGTTGAAACCGGGATCTTCTTGTCATTCTCGGTGAGATTTCCTATCGACCATTTAAGAGCCTGATACATTCCGTTGTCAAGATCCTTTAGAGCATACGCACGGTATTTCTCAACATCCGGATAATCTCTTTCCGCCGAGACGAGGTCGGCAAGATAAACTATCTTTTCGAGCTTGGACATTGCGGGGCGCGCAACGGTATGGAACCTTATCGCGTTGCAGATATCGTCATCTTCTATTCCGAGCTCCTCACGGACATAATATGCGGCGGCTATGCCATGCCATGTGCTCTTGGAATCAAGCTCAGCCGGATCGACATAATATCCGCTCGACATCATCTCGTTTTTCTGGACATTTGCTTCTGCTTCCTTACGGCAGTCGTGGAGTATTCCGGCAGTATATGCTTTTCCGGCATCTGCACCGAATATCCCTGCGAGCTTCACGCACATATCCGCAACGTTGCAGCAATGGATAAAGCGCTTTTTTCCCATCATGCCCTTAATCATCTGTTTGTAATCTTCAGCCACGGTAAAGTCCCTCCTTCACGATATAATCATGAACGGCAGGGCAGAGCAGACCCTCCGTATCTTCACCGGCGGCGATAATTCTGCGTATATGCGTCGATGAAACATCGGGTATTTTCAGATCGAGCACCTTTACTCGTCCGATCTCGTTTGCATATTCCACCATATCGGTATAGTTTATGCCCTCGCGGGTCACCGCGACTACATGAGCTTCTTTCAGAATCGCTTCATAACGGAACCACTTTTCAAGCGTAAAAAGCTGGTCTCCGCCTATGATGAGATAAAATTCCGTCTTCTGAGGATATATCTCTTTCAGCGCGCGGATAGTGTTTATCGTGTAGCTTTTTCCGCCGAGCTTTTTTTCTATGTCCGAGACCGCAAATCCGGGAATCCCGTCAAATGCGAGCTTAACCATTTCAAAACGCTGTCTGAAGGATGCGCAGGTGATATCCTTGAACGGTGATTCACCTGCGGGAATGACCAGCGTTTCGGAAAGCTTAAGATCCTTCGCCGCCTGTTTAGCGAGTTCGACATGACCGATATGTACGGGGTCGAACGTGCCGCCGAATATTCCAACCTTACTCATCTATGAACACTACTCTCTTGTCGGGATCACGGTTCTGTCTGTAAATTACGAATTTTGTGCCGATAACCTGTATGGGTTCGGCGTTAAGCTTTTCGCAGAGCTCGCCGCAGACTTCTCTCGGCGTAAGCTCGCAGGTCTCATGGACCTTTCCTTTTATAAGCTCGCGTGCAGTGAGTGCGTCGTCTGCCTGCTTTATAACTTCGTCGGTGATACCGTTCTTTCCGATAAGAAGTATGGTCTCATAGCTGTTTGCGACAGAACGCAGTTTTGCTCTTGTTTTACCTGTCATATATTTTCCTCAAAACTTAAAAACTTTATTGTTTTTTTTGCAGCAGCACTTGTCATTATCATCATCGTTGTCATCGTCGTAATATTCGTTCTCGTATTCATCGTCGCAGCACTTATGATCGGCGGCTGAGAAGTTTTACTTAACGGCGATCATAAGTGCTGCG
>CAMVEM010000070.1 GCA_947166515.1 uncultured Clostridia bacterium
AGCGCACACAAGGTGCGCTAATAAAGCGGGCAAAGCAGAGCCCCAATCTCAAGCGAAAGCGACTTATTTAGGAAAAAACTGACGTGTTTGTATTATAATTCCGGCCGGTAATGTCAAATAGTACAAACGCGGCTTGCTGAAATTGTTAGAATCAAACAATTTTTTTTGCTGATACCCCAACAGTTTGGTGTAAGTTTCAAAAAACTCTTTACATTTCTGCCAAAATGATGTATAATAAAATAGTTAAACTATGTCTTGGGGTAAGGTATAGATATGATTAATATGAAAAAAGTTCTTTCTTTCCTTCTCGCATCGTTTCTGGCGGCGGTCATGGCAGTTTTTCCGGCGGGAGCAGTCGGTGCGACCACGAAGGAAGTTGATGTGATATTTCTTGTGGATGCGAGCCGCTCAATGCTGCAGAGCGACCCGGATCTGATAAGGCTTGAAGCGATAAAGCTCTTCTCCGATCTCTGTTCTCTCGGAAGCACGAAAATAGGATTTGTGCTTTTCGGCGCGGAGATAAACTATTCACAGACGCCGATACCGATTGAGACTGAAGAGGACCGCGCTGCTCTGAAGAAGCAGGCGGAAGGTCTGACTGATCTCAGAGGTGCGACCGACATAGGTCTTGGAGTAAAATATGCGGTGGATATGCTTGCCGCGGACGAATATATCGGAAACGGCAAGTTCATCGTGTTTCTTTCCGACGGCAAGTCAGTCATAGCTGAGGGCGCTTCGGAGCGTACTATGGAGTCTTCAAAGTCCGACCTTGAAGAAAGCATCATTAAAGCTCGTGATGTCGGAATACCGATCTATACGATAGGACTTAATGCAAACGGCGATGTTGATGAGGCCGAACTGAACCACATCTCGACCTCCACCTATGCTGATAAAACATACATCACGACCAGCGCAGGCGATCTTTCAAGGATACTCAGTGATATCTATATTCACCATACCGGTGCCGAGACCGGAAGTCTTGATGATTATGTTTCTGACGGAGAATACCACGACACATCATTTATAATACCGGACAGCTCTGTTGTTGAAGCCAATATCGTTATAATGCACAGCGCGAAGTCCGATGACATACAGCTCTTCGGAGCGGGTGGAAAACAGGTGCTTTTCGACGGCAAAGCGGCGGAAATCTCTCAGAACGCCGGCTATACGCTCGTAAAGGTTTATTATCCGTCAAAGGGAGAATGGCGGTTATCGGTAAAATCCGGGAAAGAAACAAAGGTCGGCATAAATTATATCTTCACCCGCGATTATGGGCTGAAAATTTCTTATATGACGGATAAACCTGTCGGCGAGGGTGCAACGGTCAAATTCGAAACAAAACTTACCGACCCCAAAGGCAAGCAGATAACCGATACTGCCGTGCTCTCCGCGCTTGTGCCGAGAGTGATAGTCACCGACGAAAAGTCCGGCGAGCCTGTCAGCGTACAGTTAAAGCAGGATGAAAAGACTCTGACATACAAGGGCGAATACAAGCTTCCCGCAGAATGCGGCTACACTTTCCAGGCGAGCTTCTTCAACGCCAACATCGACATACGAAGTGATATAGTAAGCGTCAAAGCGGGCGACAAGAGCCATCTTGAACCCGAAGGACCGCTGAAGCTCATTCTTATCATCGCAGGCGCGGTCGCAGTCTTTGTGATCGTGTTGATAATAGTGCTGAAATATCTCGGCAACAATATAAAGATGTGGTCGGGCAGACTCATGATATCCGTTAATGCCAACGGAATGCCCGAGCCGCCCGCAGCATACGATTTTGCGAAAAAGATACCCGGTAAGCGCAAGGTCATGCTTTCACAGGTAATGAAGACTCTGTTTGAGGGCAAAAGCGCAGCCGATGCACTTCCGGAGTCTGTTGCCGGAGCGACGAAGATCTCAATGACCAAAAGAGGCGAGGTCCGCATCTCAAAGGTCAAAGGCCCTGAATACAGCGGCGGTATCATACTCGGCGGAAACGTCATACTCTCCGCATCAAACAAGGTCACTCTCAAGTATAAGGACTCTTCCGGAAAAACGACAATGATCGTGATACTTTATCAGAGGACATAAATCCGCGTCAGTACCGTAACAACGGTAAGAACATAAAACATTTCCACAGCAGATAAAATAAAATATATCGGAGGATAATATGGCAAGGATCACGGAATCACAGAAGGAAAATATATCGCTTATGAGCGTGGATCTCGGCGGATCGATGTCGAGTGCGCAGATAAGAGTGGAATCAAAGGGCAACCCTGTGCTTATAATAGGACTGGGCGGAACCGGCATGGACGCGCTTCTTTATACGAAGCAGCTCATTAACAAGCGTTTCAGGCTCCCGGAGGACGCACCTAACAAGGCTCTTGCTATACCGAACAATATCCGTGTCCTCGGAATCGACTCGGATAATACATATTTCAAGAAAAAGACCGATAAGAAAGACGGCGAGATGCGTTTCGCTGTCGGCGAATATGTGTCTATTTCGGGATCTGTGGAACGCTTCCTTTCAAACGAACATCTTATCCCGCCGTATGTGCGTGAGTGGCTCGATGACCCGAAGCGCATCTATACAAAGGTCAAGGGAAGCGGTGATGACGGTGCGAACGGTATCAGACAGTCCGGACGTATCCTGCTGTTCAATTCGATCAACGCCGTTGTAAAGGCTATTACCACGAATGTTCAGAAGCTTCTTACCGGAATGATGCCGGAACAGCGTCTTCAGGTCTTCATTCTTTCGGGTATCAGCGGCGGTACCGGAAGCGGCACTTTCATCGATATCCCGTATATCGTCCGTGAGATAATCAACCGCCAGGGCAAGAGCAATTTCGATATAATGGGATTCCTGTTCACTCCCGACGTGAATATCTCCCGCGTGGATGATCCGAATATCCAGCGCTACATAAAGCGTAACGGCTTCGCGGCTCTGCAGGAGCTCGAATACCTCATGGATATGCATTCGCATATGTTCGATCCGTTCAGGCAGCGCTATTCCGAGACTTTTGAGACAATAAGCACGGAGCGTCCTTATGATACATGCCTGTTCGTTTCGGCGAGCGGCAAGGACGGCTTTGTCCTTAAGAATCCTGCGGAGCAGTATAAATTCAGCCTTTCGATCGCTGCAGAGGGAATCTGTAACTTCATTTCGTCCTCCGACAGCCAGGGCGATTTCAGCATCGACTCTTTCCGCGTAAACTTAGGTCAGGCGCTTGCGGGAATAGTTCCCCAGTACCCGATGCTTAACGTTTATTCATCGGTCGGCGCATCTGCGGCTATACTTCCTAAGTCGGAAGTGCTCGAATATCTTTCGGGTAAAGTCTTTGCCCACATGAATATGCTCCACGCAAATTCTCCTACGAGCGATCAGCGTATAGTATTTCTCGGTACCTGCGGACTCGACAATATCTCGGTTCAGTCGTATTTTGATTCTCACCGTCCGACTCTGTTTGACGGCGGACTTGAAAATCCCGTATTCTCACGCCAGGCGCTTAAAGTAAACAAGAGAAGCGTCGAAGAAATGGGCGAAGAGTGGCTGAACAAGACCGAGGACGCTTACCGCGCAGCTCTTCCTGAGGCTGTGGAGACATTCTTCAAAAAGTTTGAACAGGCCGTAGAGCTCAGCTTCTGCAACTGCGCCGAGGGACCGTTCTATATTGCAAGCCTTATAAGCTCGGAAGACAAATTCTGCCTTATCAAGAAGCTTCGCACCTGCATCAATGAGGAGCTCGGAGTACAGGCGGAGTTCAGCTCTCAGAAGCTTGCAGACAAGAAGAATGCCGCTGATCTTGCTTACCGCAACTTTGTGAACAAGTTCCTTGACCTTACTTCAAATACGAGAAAAGACTATTTCAACACGATCACTCAGTATTACACCAACCGCGCCGATTCTCTGCGCTGTGACTATACCATAAAGCTTTACAGCGAGCTCATTACGCGTATCAGCAACTACTACAACGACCTTATCGACAATATGGTCGGTATCCTCGACCAGCTCCGTATCGTCTGCGAGAAGAACCTGAACATCGTAACGGGCGTTGAGAACGCGACCACAGGGCTTACTAAGACATACGAGTGGAAGATGTATGACATAAAGAGCGAGCAGAACGTTATCGAGAAGCTTGACGCCGAGATGAGCGCCATAGATCTTGAAAACGCCGTATCCGATATACTCCGCCGCTTCCTTAATGACTTCAAGGCTTCACGTTCAAGAGATGATTTCGATGTTTCGACATTTATCTGCGACGCGATATCTGCGCATTTCTCCGAGGCTCTCAGCCAGTCGATGAGTGAGTTCTTCGAGGCGCGCTATCCGAGCGCGGCTTCAAGAGCGGATGCGGCAAAAGAGCTTCTCAAGGAGCTGAGAGCGCGTTCGAATATCATGTATCCCTGCTCGACCTCGACCGATACAGCGGAGATACTCTATGTTTCTTTGCCGAGCCAGTCGGGACCTATCGAGGCGGCTGCCGATGACGATGAGATACTGTCTCGCCACAAGATAATCAGCCCCTACACCAACCGAATCTCGATATTCACGTTCGGAGCGGGACTTGCAGTTGCACATCACAACACCGTTCATCTGTTTGAGTCGGACTACTATTCATTCGTGTCCGAGACCGGCGGTACCAAGGATATCAATATGATAGGCCAGCACCTTTATTCGACGTTCAGCGGACTGCGCGATACAGACTGGTTCAAGCTTCCGAGCCCGATACATGATACGCTTCGTCCGAAGGAGTTCGTGACCGAGAATTCCGGAAAGGTACACCGTGAGAACGAAGAGCACAGAGCGGTATTCGACAGAGCATTCGCGGCAGGTATCATAGACGGCGTAGGAAACGTAAGATATGATGAGAGCCTGACAGCCGACGCGGTGAAGGCAATAACGTTCGATGCAACAAAGCCGTCCGGAATAAAAGAAGCCAAGCAGAAATATGATGACTTCATGAACAGGATCAAGTCTGCAAATGTTCTGTTCACACTGAACCCCGTGAACTATATGAACGCTACCGAGATCGACAAGATCCGCGAGGCTTATGTGCGCACCTACGGCGCATGGAAATATGCCGAGAGTATGCTCGCAGCGTATGACGCAGCTCAGGCCGGCATTGCGGAATGCGACGGTGCGCTAAATAAAGAAAAGGATGCCAACAAGCTCCTAAAGGCTATGTTTGATGCGCTGTTCGCAGGGGTTATCTTCAAGGAGAAGAACTTCTTCCGCTTTGTTGACGCTTCGGGCGATAACGTGAATGTGCTCAACACACTGACTATAGGCGATACGACCGAGCAGCGCTATTTCTTCTACTATGTGCTGTTTGAAAAGTTCAATGAGCTTGACGACAGCAAGCGCTCATATATCGCCAAGCGTGCTATCGCAGCGCACACCGATGATATCCCCGATGAACATATCGAGTTCCTTAAGAAGCTGAAAAATCATGTTACCGCTTCGATAAGAGCAATAGACGATATGGAAGCGGAATTCTCGGAGTACGAGGACGACAGAGCAGACGATATACTCAGAAAATACAGAAAGCTCAGAGATATGGCTGACAGCTCGCTTGAGCTTCTTGAATGATCGGGACCGAAAATGAATGAGATTCTGAAAAGAGCAGAAGAATGCCTGAGGGAAGTCTCCGCCGACAGACTTCCCGTTACCGCGGCGGTTGAATACCCTGCAATGTTCATATATGTCGGCGAGAGATCGGCACGCCGTATAAACGCTGTAAAAGCGCATCTCCGTGACATTTCGGCAAACGGCGGGAGCATACTTCACGCAGCGTTCGGGACCGTATCCGAGGACGCGGATATCTCGATAACGGCCGACATCCCCGCAGCACGCGCCGGCACTGTTTCCTATGTAATGTCAGACGAGCGCAGACTCTCTGAATTCAGTGCCGGGATAAAGGCTACTGCCGATAAGCTTATGACAGCGCCGGGTTTTCCGCAGATGAACAAATGTTTTGTCTTTGCGGTTACAGAACCGGGCTGTCATTATAATGCGCTTCTGCCGGAGCTTGTAATACTTTTCGGCGAAAATGTGCATATACGTGTGTATTCTTACCTTTACACGGAATTTGATGAAAACTCCGAAAAGCTTTCCGAAGCTGCCGCATTTTTTAAAGAGCTGTCCGAATGTTCGGACAGCGGTTTTTCGTATGATACGGCAATGATCCGCGGCGGACAGAGGATCCCCGTTCATAAGGACGGCCCGGTGTTTGACGGAGTGTTCTTCCTTGAAAATTACCGCAGCGACATGAAATTCAGCGCGGCCAATAAAGATGTCAACACGCGGATAGAGGCGCTGACCGCGTCACTGCTTGACAGGGAGGAACCGATAAGGCTGCCGAGGGGAGTGTTCCTTACAGCCGGTCTTGCTTCGGTGAAGAAGCCGTCTGCGGTCATCTCACACGTTATTTACAGGTCGGTGCTGAATATCCTCGCAGGGGAAACGGACAGACCTTCCGCGTCGCTGCCGCTTTCAAGACTTATCGGCTATGACGCTGTGGCTACGGTCTGCGACAGAGCAATGACGGGACTTCCGGGAACTTCCGAGATACTCTCCGTCATGCCGAAAGACGCGTCGCGTGATCCCGACAACGTCAAAAACACAAATGTCCGCAGCATACTTGACTATTACGGCGGCGCAGACAAAGACTATTTCGACAGGGCATACCGCAGACGATGCGAGACGCTTGTCGATAACAGCGGAAGCATTGACATTCCGGAGATCTTTCGCGGATATATAAACAAGGGCACGCTCAACATCAGCGAGATGCTCGGATATCTCGTGCATGACGGCGATGTGACCGTCTGTATGAACGAGGTGTCCGAAAGACTCGACTCAGAAGCGGAAGAGCTGAAAGCTGAGCTTGATAATATCCTGTCTGAGCCTTGTCCCGGACTTTCGCACGGCCTGTTCTCAAGACCCGTAGGGTGCGAGATACTCGCTGCCGCAGTATCGGCAAAATATTCGAAAGAACTTGAACTGCTTCGCATAAATATGATGAAGCGCATAACGGCAGGCATACTTGCCCAGACTGACAGGCTGTCGTCGGATACCGCGGCATCGGTGAAAACTATAAAGGCGTTCTCAGGCAGGATTTCGGAAGAGATACTTCACGAGATATTTGAGAATGAATCCACTTTGAATGATGTTAAGGCGTTCAATGAGCATTATGCGCGCGTTACAGAAAATGCATTCGCCGAGTTCGACCGCTCCGGCGGGATGACGACGCTGCTGAAAGAACGTGAGCTTTACGGCGTTCTGATGTCATGTGAGCGAAACGGCACAGCCGCTCTCGAAGAGATAGCGTTCGCGTTATATCAGAAGCTCCTGTCCGATCCCGATATCCGCGAAATATTTGCTCAGGGATTTGATAAGGAGCTGTATGCGCGGTACCGCGATTCTGACGGTGGAAAAGACCCCGGCTGGGTCGATGCGAGACTTATAGAAAAGCTCGGCGAAGTAAGCCGTGCAAACTTAAGATACAGCGTATTCCAGCCCGATAACAGCCTTTACTGCATCGGAAACGGAGATTCTGATTTTGTAAGAAAAATGGCTGCTTATGAAGATCCCGGCTTTGATACGAGCCATATCAGAGGCTCCGGAAGCGAGCCTTATGAGCATCTTGCTATATATAACGTGCCGTCGCCTGACAGCGTCGTATATGTAAACGAATGTATGAAAGTGTATGAGGGTGCCTGTGCTGCGCACGGTGACAGCTTCTTTATCGGAAGGCACGCCGCTTCGGAAAGGACACTCTGATGGACGACTTTATCGTAAATATATCTGCCGTGCGCGACAACAGCGGTAATATAGCCGTGTCGTGGGTCTGGCCGAGCGGTTATGACTGCGTGCGGATAGTCTTTATACATAAGCTTGGCGGCAGAGATGTTTCAGCGCTTTCAGCGGGTGAACTGTCGGAAGTGTCGGATCTCTGCTTTACGGACGAATTCCGTACAGCGGGCGGAAAGTATATCTATCCCGTAAGCGCGGGCGACGCCGGACTGCTTGGATTCTGCGTTTATTGCTGCGAATCTCCCGATAGAATGATTACAGACAGGCACAGCGGGATCGCGCGTGTCACCGCGATAACACTGAATGTAAGATATAAAGTCAGTGAAAAGAAAAGCGGCAAGCTGTATAAAAAAATCATGTTCCGGCTTGATTGTGACGCTGCCGTCCCCGCGGGGAGCCTTGCTTACCGCATAAACCCGTCCGGAGCTGTTTATCCGATAAACTCTCCCGTACCCAAGGGCGAGTCTGATACGGCAACTGTCATAGCCGGGGTTTCGGACAGTGTGGAGCTTATTCTTGCGCCCGGACATGAGGATGAATATAAAATACTTGAAAAGTGAAAGGGAAGGAGTGAGCGTATATGGTCAACAGGCAGTGTGTTTTCTGCGGAAGACTCATAGACCTTGACAGATACGCTCTGTTTCGTCTTCCTCCCGACTACAGGCATGTCCCCGATGATGTTTACCGCACTTATCTTGAGATCCGCTGCATTAACAGAAGGACGGATTTTCCCGATGTATGCGGGATCGGCTCGGCCGACGCTGCCAGAATGGTTTACGAAAACGGAAAACCCGTACTTACCACCAGGACAGGCAGAAGCCTCGACACGCTTATATGTCCGTCCTGTCACAATGAGATATTCAGGGACACTTCGCAGGGCTCGGTGAACACGGCCGTTTTCTTCGGCAGACCCGAAAGCGGAAAGACATCTCTTGTCGCAGCGCTTGCGAATGAGTGTATCACTGCAGGTTTTTCTCACGATGACAGATACAGATATATTTTCTGCGACAAAACATACAGCAGTGAATTCATTCAGAATGTGACTGCAGGATCAGCGGGCGGAACAAAGCCTGACGATCTGCGTGATCCTCTGGTCGTGTTCAGAATGACAAGTGCGGCTGAGGGAAGCATAGTTGTCTGTGACGTTATGCACGACGTTTCGGACAACGACACGGAAGATGACTATTCTATCGCGCTGACGCTTCCGTTTGCGGCGGGTGCAGAGCACTTCGTTTACTGCATACCCACAGATGCGCTTGCGGATACTCTGATCTCACTTGACATGGGTGCGGATATGCGCGTGCGGCTCGATCTTGACGCGATGACACATTCTTTCGGCGGAAATGACTCTCCGCCCGAGCTTGATATTGCGGTCACGAAGCTTGACCTTGCGGAAAAGCTCGGAGGTGCGGCTTCTGATATACTGACAGTCCGTGAAAATGAGAGAGCTCTCATTAATTACATCTATACCGCATTCCCGTGTGTGAAGGAATATGCCGGATCGTTCAGCGGGATAAGGGTATTTCCGGTATCTTCGGTCTCGCCTGTGACAGACGGCGAGGGAGTGACTCTTACAGCGCGGCTGTACTCCGCGATCTTCGGATAAAAAAGAAACCTGATCTACAGAAAAACTGGAAGGCAATATGGCTAACGATAACAACAGCTCAAACTCATATGATATAGTATGTCCGTACTGTTTCAAGCGTTTTACGGACTATCGGACACTGTTTGTGGACAGTAAGCAATTCACTGACTCGATTTATCCCGAATACATAGAATATCTGAGATATTTTCTCGGGATAGAGTCCGTAAATAACAGGAAAATGCCGCTGCTGTTCACGAAAAATGTGAACGACGGCGCTCAGGACAAATTCTGTGCGGTGACAGAGTCGGGTGATCTTACGTTTACCCGCGCATGTCCTTTTTGCTGCAATATTCTGCCTGCGGCGTCGGGAAAAGAAAAGTCGTTCTCTGTTGCGGTGATAGGCGAGAGCAATGAAGGAAGGAGCTTTTATATAGCTTCTGTTCTGCATAAGCTCAATAAGGAGATGCAGTCGCGCTTCGGCGTGAGCTTTATGCCGGCGGATCATAAGACTGCCAAAACATTCTACGATGAGTACGATGAACCGCTGTACGCTTCAAAAACAGTGCCTGAAGCAATGGGGACGGTAGTTCCGCTGATATATGATTTCCGCAGGACAGGCACAAAGAATCCCGAGGAATGGAAGGGAGATTCAGTGACCTATAATCGCGCGCTCGTGTATATCTATAATATAGACAAAGATCTGTGCGACAGATATCCTATGATCGCGTTCACAGCCTTGTCCCAGGCAAGCGCGGTAGTGTTTGTTGCCGATATATCAGAGAATGTCATGAACAGTGATCCGACCTATGATCCGTGGCTCGGATATCTGACCGAGACAATAAGCAGAATATACGGCTCCATGACCGTCGGCGTACCTTCGGCGATAGTACTTGACAGAGCGGATAAAGCGGCAATTACGGACAAGAAATGGAGCTCGCTTCTGAAAGCGGCTTTGGCGAAACCGCCGGAAAGGGATTTCCCCGAACAGTATTTCAGAAAGATCAGCAATAAGATATCGGCTGTGCTGAAACAGGATTGTCCTGCGTTCAGCTCGACAGTGTCGGCATTGTTCAGCCCGGAGGACACTATGTTTTTCCCGGCAAAGGCATCTTTTGAGATGCACGAGGACGGAAGCGCGGAGATCGGCGACAGCACCGGGATCGAAACATCGTTCCTGTGGATATTGTCAAAGCTCAAGCTTATTGACGACCAGAGTCAGAAGAGCTTTAAACTGCAGAAATAAGAACATCGAAAGGAAAATGATGACATGATAAAGAAAAAAACGGACGGGACTGAAACCGCGGAGGTTTACCCGATAAAATGCCCGTACTGTTTCAAATGCTTTGATCCGGGAGAGGTACATTTTCGTGCCGCTGCGCCGAAACACTATGTCACAAGACAGATGGACGAAACCAGGGAAATAAGAGAAGACAGCGTAATAGACCGCAATCTTGCGGATTATTACCGTCAGTTCGGGCGTCAGGCGCCGAGAAGATTTCCGGTCATCGCGCCTAACGGCGGAGTCAGCGGTGATGAGTACATAGGTCTTGCGCCCGGGGACAGTATTGAGTACAAAGACGGCATAATGTATTCCGTCAGGGACGAATTCGGAAACGAGACCTCAAAGCGCATCTGCCCGTTCTGCCATAATGACATACCAAAGTCGGCCGGAAAGGTCGAGAGCTATACTATAGCGTTCGCTGGTGATACTGCGGTTGGAAAGACCGTTTATATGACAACGCTGATAAACCGCCTGCAGCTTCTTGACGACGGGTTCCGCTCAATGCTAATGCCGCTAACAAGCGCTGTTTCGGATAAATATGACACATATTACTTTACTCCGATGTACAAGGAAGGTCTTCTTCCCGAACATACTCATGTAAACGAGGTAGTCGAGCCGCTCATATATGAGCTCAGAGTAGGCATAAATAAGGTGAACGGCGACAATATTGCAGACAAGACTGTTACGCTGACGTTTTATGATGTAGCGGGAGACGGTATAAAAAATGCCGAATATGTGAACACAAGAGCCCGTCATCTTAAATATGCCGACGCATTCATTTATATGGTCGATCCTATGCAGACAGGCGCCGCGCAGAGACTTGCGGCACTTAACGCAAATGCGAGCGCGGATTATATTATCGGACGCGGCGACGCAGTGAAGATCCTTGAGTCATTCTTCACACAGGATATAGATTTCAAGGATAAGCCCACTGCGATCGTTCTCACCAAAAGCGACCTGCTGAAGTCAACGGAAACGACTCAGCGTTATTTCGACCGCGACAGCATAATTTACAAACAGAGCGAGCATAAAGGCTTTCTTGATGTCAGCCAGGTCGATACGGTAAACAGCGAGGTGCACAACTTTTTTGGCATAACTGCGCCGCTGTTCAGAAAAAATGTCGATTTTATGTTCAATAACGTGAAGTATTTCGCAGTTTCGGCGCTTGGCGGTCCGACCGAGACCGTAAAAGTTGACGGCATCGACAGAAAAAAGATAATGAATGGAATACCGCAGGAGATACGCGTAGAAGAGCCCTTCCTGTGGATCCTTTCACAGCTTGGCATAATTTCCGACAAGCCGCCTGAGGAAAAGCAGAACCGCGGCTTGTTCAGAAAGCTGTTCTCAAAATAAAGCCCGGTCAAATCATCTGAGAGGGGAGTCAGACAATGGCATATCAGCATCTTTTCGGAAGCGCTTCCGGAGGCACATCGGGAGCAGGCTATAAAACGCTCGCGTCAACACCGGAATTCTATAATGTCATGACCGATGACGAACTCAGCAATTACAACAACTATTCTTTCGTCGGCGGAGACGAGCACCCCGTAAAGTTCTGTCATTATTATAAGGAATATAAGAAATGCTTTATCCAGTCCGCTGTGTCGTTCGAGTATGACTATGTCGGAAGAAATTCCTCCATTGCACATACGCTTGTTCTGACCGAGAGCGAGAGCGATCATCTTCTGAAAGAGCATGTCTGTCCGTTCAGCCCGGGTATGTTCATGAATGCGAGATCGGACGATTTCGCGCGCCCGGCGACGGAATTCCTGCCCGATACCGAATACAGATTTTTAGAGTGCGCCGACCGCGAGCATGTTACAGCGATCATTAGCAAGTTCTTCCGCAGCGACGATTTTGCAAAGTTCATTTTTGCGATACTCCTTTCTGCGGAAAACGGATATCCCGTTTATGTATCGCTTCCCGGTACGCCAAGAGAGTCGTCCTTCAATGCGATAAGGCTTATGAATGCGATAATTCCGGCTTTTCCGGCGGAATACAAGAAGAAGTTAGGATTTATGACTCATGTCACCGACACCTATGCTTATGAGGATGTCAGCGTATATTTCACCACCGGTATAGAGCTTCGCCGTCAGTTTATGGGAAGCGCATACTGCTTTGATCTGAGCGGTAATGACAGCTATATAGGCGGTATTGACGATGTTTCTGTCAAAGAGAACCGTGATCTTATCCGCGCTGTCATCGGCAATGTACTGACCTATGACACCCCGGCGCTCAACGAATACTATAACGATATCCTGCCGAACATCGACAGCTATGATCGTTTCAGCCTTTCGAAGATAAACGATATTTTCTGTATGTGGCGTTTCCTTTCGGGGCAGGAAAGCGATGCTATCGACAGCGACTCTGCGTGCAGGATAATTACATCGTTCTATGATTTCTACGATATAGTCGATAACAAAGCAAAGTTTCTTTACCGAATAAACAGCTACTGGGAGAAAGAGATCGAAAAGTGCAGAGCCGGCGGCTATGCGCCTTCGACCGATGTCTTTGATGTGGTGAACCGGCATTATCCGCGCTTCGGCGAAGATGACAAGCGAGCCGCGCAGAGAATATGGTCGTTCTTGCTGATATATTCGCTCCAGGGCGGAAATGCCGTGCTCTTTGACAAGCTTATCTCATTCGGATACAGAGGCTCTCAGCTCGCAGACGACGTGTTTGATTACATCCTTTATATGTATGCCGGATTTATCTGCCGAAAAGATACAAATACATCAATGAAGGATGTCTATGAAAAGATCGTCGGCGGCATGATAAAGAACGCGTTCAGCGGAAAAGACGCTTCAAACATTTTCGGAATGCTCGCAAAGACAATTTCTGCGTTCGACAGATATTATGATGAAATGTCGCTTGACAAGTCAACGGAATACGATGTATTTGCACCCGCTTTTCTCAGTCAGTTCGAGAATGGCGTGGCGGATATGATAAAAAATGCCGGGCTTATAAGCAAGTTTGAAGTCATACGTTCGCTCAGAGAAAATATCTGCGTTCCCGGCAGCGAACTCGGAACAGTGGTATATGAGCATTTCTTCAGCTCCTGCTTTATCCAGTCTGTAAAATCAGGATTCACAAAGGAATGTGCTGCAAAAATGGCGGAAGACAGGAACGTTATCTCCGATTTTGTCACGCGCGCAGACGAATATCCTGAACTGAACAACATTGAAGATATTGCAGTTTTCCGTATGCTATACGATATCATTTTCGGAAAACGCGGGATAGGTGTTCTGCTGAGCTTTTCGTCTCTTGTAAACAAGCCGGAAAAACAGCGAATGCTCGCAGAATGGTGTGCCGCTTACAACAGCAAGGCTCCCGAGTTTATCCTCTCGCTGCTTGCTTACACGACCTGCAGCATCGTCGCCGGCGGCAGCATGGAATTTAATGTCGATTATCTGTCCGGATACAAAGCGTTCTATGAAGCGACCGGCTGCGACCGTGAACAGACGCTTCGCGAGCTCAACCGTTTTATTACGGAGCTCGAAAGCGATATGCAGAAGCCGGACTATAAGCAGATCAATCTGTCTGCTTTCAGAGAACCGACAGCCGAGTTCCTGAACGAGTATTTCTTCAGCAAAGAGATCGAACGTAAAACACTGAAAGACAACGAATCCATGATGAAGCGCTTCGATAAGGTCAAAGCAGTCCGCGATTCATCAGAAGGAAAGGAAAAAAGACACAGACTTTTCGGGAAGAAATGACCTGTCAATACTGAATGTTGTGAAACCTGCCGCGCAGAGCTTACTGTTCTGAACGGCAGGTTACTGTTTGTCAATAAAATAGCAACTTGTTTTTTAATTTGCGTAGCGAGTCGCTTTTGCACTTACTTTTCGCTGATGCTTATATGCGCGCATCCATGC
>CAMVEM010000071.1 GCA_947166515.1 uncultured Clostridia bacterium
CAAGCGTAGCGTTTCTCTGAAATTCTCAAGCGCAAGCGACTTCTTTGACAGTCTGGGCGCGCATTGATGCGCGCTATACAGCGGTCATAGCTGACTACGACAGAAAGAGCACCAATCTCAAACTATGTTATCTTCTCAAGATCGCGTCGGAGCCGCTTTATTATCCGCTTTTCGAGTCTTGAGATATAGCTCTGTGAAATACCGATAAGGTCGGCTACTTCCTTCTGCGTCAGCTCCTTACCGTCTATAAGTCCGAACCGCTTTTCCATTATGAAACGCTCGCGCTCCGGCAGCTTTGCCACCGATTCGAGCAGGAGCTTTCTCTCCGCTTCGCTCTCGATGCTTTCATTCACCACATCGTCGTCTGTCCCGAGAACGTCTGACAGCAGCAGCTCGTTGCCGTCCCAGTCGATATTGAGCGGCTCTTCTATTGATATCTCCGAACGGTACTGGTTTGCTTTCCGCAGAAACATCAGTATCTCGTTTTCGATGCAGCGTGAAGCGTAGGTCGCGAGCTTTATGTTCTTGTCCGTGCTGAACGTGTTCACTGCCTTTATTAGTCCGATAGTGCCGATTGAGATCAGATCCTCAATGCCGATGCCGGTGGATTCAAACTTTTTTGCAATATATACGACAAGCCTCAGATTGTGTGTTATCAGAGTATCTCTTGCTTCTGCCCGGTCATTTGCAAGGCCTTCGAACGCGCGTTCTTCCTCTTCTTTTGTGAGCGGGGGAGGGAGATTGTCCGAGCCGTTTATGTAGTAAACTCCGCCTGTGTCGCGGCGGGAAATTATACGTCTGATAATCTCGTTGATCTTTGCCGTCATATTCATTTCAGTTCTCCGTTTTCGTTTGATTTATATATTATCTATGCACTATCTGCAATTTAAGAAATTTCTTGTTTATGTCTCCCCAGCCTCCGGCGGGGAGACATAAACATTAATTCATTCTTTTCACTTAAGTTGTTAACATTTATTTTCTATGGGCTGATGTTATCTGAGCAGTTTATCGCTTATGAGTGCGTCGAAATCCTCGTTTTCAAACGCACCGTCTACCGCAGCGATAAGCGCGTCGAGCTGTTTAGATGTGCGTCCGTATTCCGCAGTTATCCGCAGGGGCTTAAAAGCCGGAGAGAGCGTGTTTCCCGCAGCTGTCGTTATCGGTATCAGGCGAATACCCGCAAGGTTTCCTGTATTTCCGGAAATGTACGAGAGAGCGCTGTCCGGCATGATACTCTCCACAGACTCTCTCCGGCAGATTATAACGGGTCTTCCTGTCAGGAAATCCTTAAGATAATTTCCGCTGTCTGAAATTCCCGTAAGTGTTGCTGCGACTCCGTTTTTTCCTGTGACGGTGAGCTTTATCTTCATGTCGGAGCACGGACTGTCGAATATCCTGCGCATTACAGAAAGCAGAGCATAAATTACTGCAGAGGAGATAACGAGCACAAGTGCTGATATGTTCATATAGACATATCCGTTTGCAGTGAAAATCAGATCTGTTCCCGCAAATTCGTGCAGCATAACTGCAGTACCGCATATCAGCATTCCTGCGGCAATGCAGAAGAACGATCTTATCATCAGCAGTTTTATGTTACCGAAGCCGAATGCAATAAGCACAATGATGACCGTAAGTGCAGTTTTTATCAGCAGGGAAGTGACGATGTCCGCGGGGATGAGCGCCGCGAGTGCGAAGAATCCTCCGGCTGCCGAAGCCGCTGCAGTGCGCGCAAAAGACGGTTCGGTATGTAAGAGCCGTGCAGTTGCTCTCAGCGAAAAGTATGTGGCATAAACATTGATGATGATAAGAACATCTATGTAAACTATCATTTTTGATCTCTCGTGTTTTTATTCCGGATAACGAGAATATTATACCACTTAAGGAAAGATTTTTTTGTCGGAAAAAGCAGGAAGAAAAGCATATTTCTTCTGTTTGTTTGTAGAAAATAGACAAACTTTGAATTTTTTTGTAAAAATGCTAAAGTTTTACGTTTTCTGTACGATATTACATAAAGAACGATTGTGAATAATTGTCATTTCAGACGGTTTTCAGAAAGGAGGGAATATCATGAGTGATCTTAATCTTCTGTATTCCTCTATGAATAATGCGGCGAACAATAATAACACCAAGACATCGCTGTGGCATGACATCTCAAAATATTCTCTTGCTGCGGACGCTACCAAGAAAGAGAATGAGGCTGCCGCTTCACAGAGCCTGTTCAAATCCTATTTCAACGGACTCAGAGAAAAAGCCGACGACAACACCAAAAAGCTGCTTGAAAGTCTTACAAACAGCCCGGCGGGAACCACCAACAGACTGTTCACAAATCTTCAGCATACATCTATTGAAAATATCAGCCGTCTTTTCGAAGACCTGAGAATAAAGCCCACTGACGAGGTCGGCACTCTTCTCGACGCTATGAATAACGGCGTTGACAAGACGGACGAAAAGAATCTTACCGACACGCTTCTGAGCAAGTATGCGAAGGACAGATCGGCCGATCAGATAAAGGACAGGTCGGTAAAGGAAACAAAGGAAAACAAGGAGAACGCCGACAAGGTCTCTGCTGATAACAACAAGCTTGCTGCCGTCACCGACAAAATGGCAAAGGCGGTAGAGCGCACCGAGAAGGCTTTCGAGAAGAAGGAAGAGACCACGCCGAAAGACCGTGACGAAGCGTATGCGGCTGCCGAGGATTTTGTTAACAGCTACAACAGCCTGTCCGATGCGATAAAGGGCGAAAAGAACGGTACAGTTTCCGGCAAAGCTGGTTTCATTGATGATATGCTGAAAGCGTATTCGAGAAGTCTTGAAAAAGTCGGCATCACACAGGATAAGAACGGCGATCTTTCAGTCAATAAGGATAAGCTTGCCACAGCGGACGAGAAGGATATCGACAAAGTGTTCGGCAAGAAAGATTCCTTTGCGGAATTCATAGAAGGTCAGACAAAACAGCTCTCCGCTTATGCTCAGACCGATCTTTACCAGAGATCAAGCGCCTATTCCGACGGCGGAAACATCACCCAGATCTCCAATATCAGCGGCTCGTATTTCAATATGCTCGGATAAGATAGCACAAAAACACCCGTATCACTTGATACGGGTGTTTTATTGCTGTTCATCTGTCTTTGGAAAGCTCGGTAGCTTCATATCTGATGCGGATGTCGGGGAGTTTATTAATAGTTGTGTAGCTGTTAGTTCTCCAGTCGTCGCCGTCGGCAGGGTCATTTTCACCCGAAGCGGGAGGCGCTAATATTTTCAGCGTAAGCTCGGTCTCTCCGGAAAGACGGTTGTTATAGAATGCGCTCATGAGATCTATCGTCTTAACGTTCGGCGATTTGTAGAACCAGCGTCCGTTTATTTCGAGCATAAGGTTGAGATTTTCCTCAAACGTTACCTCGCAGAACACCGGGTCCTTCTCAAATTTGATCTTTATCGCGAGACCTTCGGCGTCCTCGGAGCCGCCCCAACGGAGCTTCACGGGGAGTTCCGCTTTTTCACCCTGCTTAATTTCCGGCAGGAAGAATTCATCGTTGATGATCTCTTTGTATGTTTTCATTATCGGCTGTTCGATGCCGACATTCTTGTTGTTCGGGTCTTCGATCTCAAGTCCGAGTCTCCCTCTGTCGCGGAACTGATACAGCGTGAATCCGGTGAGCCAGCGGTCATTGTCCGCTTTGAGCATATCACAGAAGAGCTTCAGCATTTCCGCCTGCTCATAAGCACCCGTAACGTCGCCGTCGGAGTTGAGCTCGCTCAGTACCATGGGCTTTACCGTTCCGTCACAGAGCTCTGTAAAGCGCTTGTGGCTTCGCTTCGCCATATCGTAAACTTCCTTTACTGCCAGACGGTTGTGGGATTTTCCGCCCCGCTCGGCGATATCATAAGGCCAGCCCCAGTGCAGTGACATATACTTGTCGATAGACCACACATCGGTCGTGCGTACAGCCTCCGTGAACTCCTCTTCTTTTTCAATATGCTTGAAATCGGGACCTTCTATGCTTCCGGCGCAGAGGATAGTTGAGACATTCGGCGCGTATTCCTTTATTATCTTATGGAATCTGACATAGAAATCAGCGATCTGCTGATATGTCGCACGCTTGTTGAACGAGAACCAGTTGCCTGTGCATTCGTGATTTATGCGCATCTGTATCCTGCCGAATGTGGAAACGTCCTTTGCTATCGCGACAAGATGCTCGTCCGGAACGTTCGGGTCGATAGTGAGAGTCAGTATGACGTCCTGTCCGTGCCTTCTTATCTCGCGCATATACTTGAACGGCTCGTCGGAAAGATCGCCGTTTATTCCGCCTTTATAGGTGAAGTAATCGTCGTAGGGATAATCCCACGCGAAAGATACCTGTTTATCCTTGCAGGCTTCGCTGATGCGCTGAGGCCACTCCTTGTCGAGCGGATAATAGCAGTACATCAGGTTTATCGCTCTGTGTGGTCTGCCGAGACGGGTTAGTATGTAGTCCTGATCGACGTATTCTCCTCTTTCGCTTCCGTCGCCGAGATCCACCGCGCACTGCGCCGCGCCCATGTGTATTCTGTACACTTTGTTTTCCATAAGTTGTCCTCCGTAAAAGATACAATGAAAATAGCAGTTCGTAAAACGCTGTATAGTTTTATTTTTGTATTTTTCCCCGCTTTCAGGGGGGAAAGATATGCCTTGATTTTTACGAACAACTGAATTGCAATGAAAACGTTTACTATTGCATTATATCATATTCCGGAAGAAAATGCAAGGGGCTATTGCAATTATTTTTTGACATTTGCTTTTACGAACATTGACAATTTCAAAAGAATATAGTATAATACCAAAGCCAAATCTCACCAGATTATAACGGAGGAAGAAGACAATGAAGTACCTCGGAAAAACCGCGCTTCTTTTAGCGGCGGTAATGGCATTGTCGGGCTGCGGAGAGGAAAGCAATGCCCCCGAAAAGAAGACCGAAAACAGCACGACAACTACTGCGGCAGTATCGGCTGATGTACAGGCAAGCGAAGTTCAGACAACGAAAGCGGATGAAACGACAGCCAATGTTACGACATCGGCAGAGACTAAAGCTGCTGACGGGATAAATATGAAAACATACAGACTTAATAAGCCGTATTTCCCCGGATTTTCTGATTTCAGAAACGGGAAAGTACTTATCAATAACCGAAGCGGGTATGCTGTAACAGGGCAGAAAAGTGACTTATTGATAATGGAAGAAAACGGTGAACTTGCCGAATTCAGTGTCAACACAGATAAAGAGGTGACCCCGCACGGTATTATATCCGTAGGTAACAATAAATACGCGATCAAAAACAATAACACCGGAAGTCAGTGTTTTATTGTAGATGATAAGGGGGAGCTTATCACGGATGAGATTGATTTCAGCAAAAGTTATCTTCATCTTTGCAATAATTATTTCGTTGTCATGATTGAACAGGATATCCGGGGATCTCTTATTGGTGCAATGGATTATGACGGCAACTGGATCTCAGAATCTGTTGAGAATGCGGCTTCAGAATTTCTGAAAGATGCAGAAGCACGAAATGAAAATTTCAGTTACAGGAGCGTATATAATTTTTCCGGTGACAGATATATATTGCTTACTTCTGACCGTTCATTAGTAATATACGATTTTGACACCGATAAGATAATTGATGAGTTCTCAACTGAAACCGCAGGAATAGCTGATGCTACCGTTTCTGATCAGTCGTGGTCAACCGAAAACGGTATATATATCCCTGTTCATTATGGGGAAGAAGATATGACCTGTATTCTGAAAGTTGAGCCGTCAGCGGGAACAGTTTCAAAAATGTTCAGCGATGCTTCTTATCGCAGCATAAACTGCTTTGTCAACGATGAAACAGTGTCGTTGGTATTCAGTAAAGGCGAAGAAAGAAAAGGGACTGTTTACGATCCGGATCTGAATAAGATCTGCGATATTCCGGGTATTAAAGGCATTATAGATCATGTCTTTGAAACGCCTGACGGTTTTGCATGGACGCACAGAGATTATACGATCTTTTTTGACAACGAAGGAAATGTCACATACACAGCTGTATTTGATCTGGAATATTCCAGTAAACACAGTCAATATTATCTGGGCTCATTCATTTCCGGCGTGGGAAGTATGTTCTTCTGCGATTTTACTACTCATAATGCAGTTTTCCAATTTTCCAACAGATGATGCTTATCCGGTGAAAAAAAGCAATAGTTTTTTGAAAAAATTATCGGTATATTGACAATTCGCGCTGATTATAGTATAATCAATGTGCCACAGTTTTAACTGATCAAAATCACATAGTATTTTTTATTGTAATCGCACATTTTACCACAGGTAGAAATGTGTGTTCTTTTTCGCGTATTACAATAGAGAATATGTGATTAGTTAATTGTGTGGCAACAATTCAGAGCTTTTGCATTTTTACGGGTGCGCGGCTCTGAAAGGCTGCGCACTTTTTGTTTTCCGAAGTGCGCAAAGATCAAATGCTATACGGAGGAATAAAAAAGTGAAGAGAACCAAAACAACAGCCGCGCTTCTTTTAGCAACGGTAATGGCGCTGATAGGGTAATAGGAACAACTATTATTGATCTGGATAACGAGTATATTTTAGCCAACGATCTGGCTGTTTATAAGTTGGAAAAAAACAGCAATAATGCCTTTATTTTATTATTGTCAGAAACAGGCAGCCTGGATTGGTCACCTCTCAAAATCAATTCAAATGAAGAGGAAATCAAAGAACTGAAAACAAAGGGTGAGACAGAATTACCTGAACCTGTAAATGAGTATGAATTCGGATTAGATAACGAGCGCGTTGCATTGTACGATGATTTTTACACTTCGGAATTATACAACAGAATTGAAGGAAATAATATATTTATTGGTTGTGGTTTGTATGGCGATGTTGATATAAAATTGGCTGATTATAATAATGATCCTTATCGTACGCCATACCGGACTTTTACATTTAAAAACGGTCATGCAGCATTTATATGTAAAGCTAAAGTCGGTGAATCAGCTTATATTGCATGCCTTGACAGCAATGGTAAAACAATATTTGAACCTGTTAAAATTAATTATGATTTCGGATCCGGTTCTTATACCTATCTATCAATAAACTCTGATAAAATAATATTCAGCTACGAGAGAAATAACAGTTTTTCAATAATTGATCTCAACGGCAATGTCACAGAACGTGAGATCGACGGTCAGCTTATCGACTACGATGAAAAATCAGGTTATTATATAGTTTACAAATTAAGAGAGTCTTTGACATATTACACCCTCGACGGCGAGCCAAGAATAATAATCAAAAACTAACATAAGCCCCATAAACCGAACGCTCGGTTTACGGGGCTTTTTTTGTGTAAAATCTTTCCTGCGCCAAAATTGCATACAAAAACCGTATAATCCGGAAAAAACTGCGGAAATTATCATCGGGAGCACAAAAATTCCCGATGAAAGGAAAAATGATAATGAACAGCTTTTTTAAAATGCTTTTTGTAATGGCGGCGGTGATCATCTGCGCCGCGGTCGCTCAGACATCACAGCAGAGCACGCCGGTATATTCAAGCACAGGCTCGTCCGGGACCGAGGTCGAGGAGATCCAGCGTGTACTTAAAGAGCGCGGATTGTTCACGGGTGAGATAACCGGATATTACGGCTCGCAGACGCAGGCGGCAGTGATGAAGTTCCAGCGCCAGCAGGGACTTTCTCAGACCGGAGTTGCCGATGCCGTGACTCTTAAGCGCCTTGGTATCACTATCGGAACCGTGCCCGCTGCGACGGACGCGAATATCAATCTTCTCGCGCGTATGATCTCTGCCGAGGGCAGGGGAGAGTCATATGTCGGTCAGGTCGCTATCGGCGCGGTTATCTGTAACCGTATCGAGCACCCGTCATTCCCGGATACTCTCGCGGGTGTCATCTACCAGAACGGCGCGTTCACCGCGATATCCGACGGCCAGTTCAACCAGCCTGTGTCCGAGAGCGCATATTCCGCGGCGAGAGATGCGCTTGCGGGCTGGGATCCCACCGGCGGCGCGATATATTACTACAATCCCGCAAAAACGAGCAACAGATTTATCTATTCACGCCCGGTGATCGCTGTCATCGGAGACCACAGGTTCTGTTCCTGAACACGTTTATTCCCTCTCCCTTGAAAGGAGGGGGATTATTTTATTCCGCGGGGAACTTTGCCCTCACACTTATGAAAAAAAACAGAAACTTATCGGTACAAATGCGAAGTGAGTCGCTTTCGCTTCCTTTCGCTTCCTTTCGCGTCCGAAAGGAAGCGGGGTTTGGGGCGGAGCCCCATATCTCAAAAAAAATCTGGAGGGTAGGGCCTGTTTTAAACTATTTTTCAAAAAAAGCTTGCAAAATAAGGTGAAATGTAGTATAATATGATTGGTATAATATTTTTTAGAACATGGAAGGACTTTTATGGCATTTGGATTTTACAGCTACAGAAAGGCTGGAAGCGGCGTACAGAAAGGCGGACCAAGAAAAAAACCGTTCTTTCTTTTCTGGGAGATCTTCGGAGCAAAATTCTGGAAATTCTTTGAGATCAATCTGATCTATACCCTGTTCTGTCTCCCGGTGGTGACATTCGGCCCCGCAACTGCGGCAATGACGCAGATCATGCGCAAATTCTACCTCGGCGACCCGATATTCGTTTTCCACGAGTTCAAGGCGGCATTTAAAAAGAATTTCAAACAGGGTCTGATAATCGGAATAATCGATCTTTTCCTCATCGCGCTGCTTGTATTCGATATAAATTTCTATGTGGCGCTGCTTCAGCAGGAAGCGGACATGAGCATGAGACTTATGCTCGCGCTCTCGCTGGCAATGGGATTTTTCGTGATAATGATGCACTTTTATATCTATCCGCAGATAGTAACGCTCGACCTGAATCTCAGGCAGATCATAAAGAACTCGTTCATTCTTATGGTCGTCGGATTCAAGAGAAGCTTCATCGCTTTCTTTTCGTGGGGAGCCCTGGTCGTGCTCATGGTGCTCGGATTCCCTTATACGGTGCTTGTGCTGCCGTTCCTGCCGGTCGCATGGATGAGCTTCATAGCTACTTTCTGTGCATATCCTGTCATACAGAAGCACATTATCGACCCGTTCTATGAGTCGAAAGGCGAGAAAAACCCCGAATATTCACTTTATGATACGGAGGAGGAAGCCGTATTCGTGGATAAGGGAGGCTCGGAAGCTCCCGTGAATATCCCGAAGGATCCGGTTGCCGGAGGCCGTGTATCGAGTGGAAATGTAAAGGTAAGATCAAAGGGAAGAGTAATAAAATAAGTTTTAAAAGGACGCTGTAATGTAAGCAGCGGAAGTGGGCGCTTTTGTCTCCGATTTGCTTCGCATGGGCGCTTTAAGGTCGGAATTCTGAGAATGGAGTATATTATGAGAGCAGATTTACATTGTCACACAACTTTATCGGACGGATCGCTCGGCATCGAAGAGGTCATCGCGCAGGCAAAGCGAAATAAGATAGACGTGCTTTCGATAACCGACCACGATAATCTTGCCTCGACCAACAGGGCCGTTATACTCGGTCAGAGATACGGTATAAGAGTCCTGCCTGCGGTGGAGATATCCGCCGTTGACGGAACAAGAGGCCGCAAGGTACATATCCTCTGCTATATGCCGCATAAGCCGGACAGGCTTGAGGGACTGTGTCTGCGTACCAGCGAGGCGAGAAAGCAGCTCGGAAAGAAAATGGCGCTCAAGGTTATCGAGGAATATCCCATAGCTTTTGAGAATATACTTCGTTACGCGGCAGGCGGAAAGACCATATACAAGTGCCACATTATGCACGCGCTCATGGATTACGGCTATACAACCGAGCTTTACGGTGATGTATATAACAAGCTGTTCAATGCGCAGGACGGGCTCTGTGCGGAGGAAGTCCGCAAGGAGACCGAACGTATCCCCGATGTGCGCTTTGCGCTTGAACTGATACATTCGGCGGGCGGTACCGCGTCCATTGCGCACCCGAAGGTATATAACAGTTTCGAGCTTATCGAGGAACTCGCATCGCAGGGCAAGATCGACGGAATAGAAGTATATCACGAGAGCGCCGATGAGACCGAGGAAGAACAGCTTCTTGATCTCTGCCAGCAGTACGGAGTCCTGCCGACCGGCGGTTCGGATTTCCACGGATTCTACAATCATTACGCCATATCGCTCGGCTACAAATTCACGCCCGAACAGTCAGTCCGCGCTATCATAACACGCGGCGAACATCTTAACGTATAAAGATTGGTATATTATGAACAAATTAAGAAGTGACAAATATGAGAGATATTTCTGCGTGCCGTATCTTATGGGACCAAACAGCCTGAGGCTCCTTGATGAGCTTCTGGATATGTGCCCGCTCGATCTCACACCGGACAATAAGATACTTGACCTCGGCTGCGGAAGCGGACTTACAAGCCTTTATCTGACAGCGGAAACGGGAGCTACGGTCTATGCCGCCGACCTGTGGAAGCAGGAATCCGAAAACCGCAAGCGCATAGAAGAATGGGGCGCGCAGAAAAGAATAATCCCGATCAGCGGCGATGTGAACGACCTTAAGTTTGAGCCGGGATCGCTGGACGCGATAGTAAGTATTGATTCTTACCATTATTTTGGCGGACGTGAAGGCTTCTTCGCCGAGAAGATACTTCCTCTGGTAAAGCCGGGTGGCAGTGTGCTTATCTGCGTTCCGGGACTTAAGAAGCAATACGAGGGCCGCGCCGATGCTTATCTCAGATCGTGGCTCGGAGACGAATGCCTGCTGTTCAGAAGCGCCGATGAGTGGAGAAAGATCATAGGCAGTTCACCCGACATAGTAGAATCCAAGGTTTGGGATCTTTTCGGGTTCTATATCCCATGGCAGGAATGGTTCAATACTTCGCATGACTATGCACTCAGGGACAAAATGTTCTTTGACCGCATCATAAGACCGTTCACCTGCTTCGTGGGAATAATGGTCAGAAAAAGAGACCTCAACAAGAGATACTGGTAATAAAAGGCTCCGGACCGAATGTTTAAGCTGCGCTTAGACGCAGTGAATATTGAAAAATGAATAGTTTATAATCAGGAGTATAGACTTTTTGATTTGTACGCGAAGCAAGTCGCTTTTGCTTCTTTTCGCGGCCGAAAAGAAGCGGAGTGTGGGGCGGAGCCCCGCTCTTGAGCAAAGCGACAAAAAGAAAGGGAACAAAAGAAATGGACATCAAAGAAGAAGCACTCAAAAAACACTACGAATGGCAGGGAAAGATCGAGGTGATCTCCCGTGCGCCGATCAACACCCGCGAGGATTTATCCCTTGCATACACTCCCGGCGTTGCGCAGGCGTGTCTCGAAATTCAAAAAGACCCGTCGCTCTCTTATAAGCTCACAAGACGCCAAAATCTCGTTGCTGTAATAACCGACGGCACGGCTGTGCTCGGTCTTGGCGATATCGGCGGACTTGCAGGAATGCCGGTAATGGAGGGCAAATGCTGTCTGTTCAAGGAATTCGCGGGTGTTGACGCTTTCCCGCTCTGCATAAAGAGCAAGGACGTTGATGAGATAGTTCACACGATCGAACTGCTCTCGGACAGCTTCGGCGGCATTAACCTTGAAGATATCGCGGCTCCGAGATGCTTTGAGATAGAAAAAAAGCTGAAGGAACGTCTTGATATCCCGGTATTCCACGACGACCAGCACGGAACTGCCGTGGTAGTCGGAGCGGCGCTCATAAACGCTGCAAAGTGCGCAGGGAAGAAGCTCTCCGAAATGACCGTTGTCATCAACGGCGCAGGCGCAGCCGGTATCGCTATCGGAACATTCCTGCTGAGTCTCGGCATCGGCGATCTTATAATGGTCGATCTCTGCGGTATAATAAACCGCGAGGACAAGTATGAAAATCCCGCACATGATGATATAAAGAACAAGTCGAACAAGAACTGCCGCAAGGGTAAGCTCGCTGATGCGATGAAGGGCGCGGACGCGTTTGTCGGCGTATCAAGACCTAACCTCGTTGACGCGGCAATGATACAGAGCATGGCGGAAAAGCCTATCGTATTCGCAATGGCGAACCCGACTCCCGAGATCATGCCGGACAAGGCAAAGGAAGCCGGCGCGTTCATTGTCGGCACGGGACGCAGCGATTTCCCGAACCAGATAAACAATGTGCTCGTGTTCCCGGGACTTTTCAAGGGAGCGCTCTCCGTTCAGGCAAAGCGTATAACCGAAGAGATGAAGCGCGCGGCTGCGTACGCTATCGCGTCTATTATCCCGGATAACGAGATAACGCAGGAAAATATCATAGCGAGCCCGCTCGACAAACGTGTTGCGGATACAGTCGCGAAGGCAGTCGCGGAGGCCTGGAAGGAATGAAGATAGCATCTGTGGATTTCGGCGACATCCACACGGGGATCGCCGCCTGCGACAAGCTCGAGATGATTGCGACTCCGGTCTGCATCATAGACGAGAAGCGCTTTGAAGTATGTGCCGACAAGGTCGCGGATAAGATAAAAGAGCTTGGCGCGGAGCTTGCGGTGGTCGGCAATCCGATAAATATGAACGGAACATACGGCCCGCGCAGCGAAAAGTGCTGCGAATTCGCGGAGCTCCTCAGAGCGCGTCTCGACATTCCCGTTGAGATGTGGGACGAACGTTCATCGACCGTTACCGCGCATAACATAATGAACGAGCTCGACCGCAGGGGAAAGAAACGCAAGGCCGTGATAGACGCGGCTGCCGCGGCGGTAATACTTGAGAGCTATCTCGCGTTCAGGAGAAACAAAGCATCGGAGTGAAAGGAGTTTCGCCCTTACGGGCGCAGATCACAATGCACAAGAAAAAATATGACAAAGACAAAGCAGACCAGAAAATGAGAAGGCTCATTATCCGCAACTGGGCGATAATGTTCGTGAGCCTTGCTCTGATAATACTTTGCTATTACTTTATAAAATAAAAAATATCCGTAATATTTCATTAAATTGCAGATAAAAAACAGAACATAAGAAAGGCAAGCAGATATATGTATATCTATAATTCCGCATCAAGAAAAAAAGAAGAATTCATACCGCACACCGAGGGCAAAGTGGCTATGTACACATGCGGCCCTACGGTGTATCATTATGCTCATATCGGAAATCTGCGCAGCTACATCATGGAGGACGTCCTTGAAAAATATCTCCGTTTCCTGGGATATGACGTAAAGCGCGTAATGAACATCACGGACGTCGGGCATCTCACCAGCGACGGCGACACCGGCGACGACAAGATGCTCAAGGGCGCAAGGCGCGAGCATAAGACTGTCATGGAGATAGCGAAGTTCTACACAGACGCTTTCTTTGACGATTGCCAAAAGCTTAATATAAAGACTCCTGATGTTGTGGAGCCCGCAACGCACTGCATAAGTGAATTTATAAAAGTGATATCTTCGCTTATCGAAAAGGGCTATGCTTATGAAGCGGGCGGCAATATCTATTTCGATACATCAAAGCTTGAAAAATATTACATCTTCAATGATTTCGCGGAAGAAGACCTTGAAGTCGGAGTTCGCGAGGGCGTTGAAGAAGATACGAATAAACGCAATAAGGCGGATTTCGTGCTCTGGTTCACGAAATCGAAGTTTGACGATCAGGAACTCAAATGGGACAGCCCGTGGGGCGTGGGTTACCCCGGCTGGCATATCGAGTGCTCGTGCATAAGCATGAAGCATCTCGGCGAATATCTTGACATTCACTGCGGCGGAATTGACAACCAGTTCCCGCATCACACAAACGAGATCGCGCAGAGTGAAGCCTATCTCGGTCACCCGTGGTGCAGATACTGGTTCCATATACATCATCTCAATACCGACAGCGGAAAGATGAGCAAATCGTCCGGAGAATTTCTCACGGTCTCGCTGCTCGAAAGCAAGGGATATGACCCGCTCGTTTACAGATTTTTCTGCTTACAGTCCCATTACCGCAAGAACCTTGTATTCAGCTATGATAACCTCGACAATGCTGCGGGCGCGTATCAGAAGCTTGTCGCAAAGGTGGCTTGCGTACTTGACGGAAAAGGCGGAAACGTTGATAAGGCAAAGTATGACGAGCTGATAAAGGGCTTCAGGGACGCTCTCGACGGCGATATAAATACAGCGCAGGCGATAACCGCCGTGTATGATGTGCTCAAATCGGACGCGGACAATGCAACGAAATATAAGCTCATCGAGGATATGGACTATGTCTTGTCCGTGGGACTTATCGCTGCTGCCGAAAAGTCGGTTAAGAGCAAAGAAAACGCTGCTTCGGATATCCCGGACGAGATAAATGAGCTTGTAAAGCAGCGCGCCGAAGCGAGAAAAGCAAAAGATTTCGCAAAGGCGGACGAGATAAGAGCGAAAATAACCGAAAAAGGCTGGATCGTTGAGGAAACGAGACAGGGAACGGTCATCAGAAAGGCTTGAC
>CAMVEM010000072.1 GCA_947166515.1 uncultured Clostridia bacterium
GTTTGTCAAAAAAGCAGAAACTTGTTATTTAATTTGCGAAGCGAGTCGCTTTTGCTACTTTTCGCGTACGAAAAGTAGCGGGGTTTGGGGCAGAGCCCCAATCTCAAGCGTAGCGTTTCTCTGAAATTCTCAAGCGCAAGCGACTTCTTTGACAGTCTGACCGCACAGGCTTATACCTGTGCGGTATTATTCTGATTTCAAATTAACATCATATCTGTTTCTTCCCCAGCCTCCGGGGGGGAAAGAAACGGAAATAAAACTTGTATTCAGGGAGAGGAAAATTACCATGAAAGAAAAAAAGAAAAGCTTCATTCTCTATACCGACCAGGAAAAGCACATCTCGATGCTGACAGACGCGCAGGCGGGACAGCTCCTCAAAGCGATATACAGCTATGCTTCTCAGCAGACAGCGCCGGAACTCACTGACTCATGCGTTAAAATGGCGTTCAGTTTTATCTCGGAACAGATAAACCGCGATACAGAGAAATACGCGGAAATATGCGAGCGAAGACGTATCGCAGGAAAAAAGGGCGGTGCACCTCTCGGTAATACCAATGCATCAAAATCTGACAAAACAACCAATTGCTTTTCAAAACAACCAAATCAACCTGATAATATTAATGATACTGCTACTGTTAATGATACTGAAAATGTAAATGTAACTGTTAATGAGAGTGAGAGTGAGAATGATAATGAAAATGATACTGAATTACATAGTATGAGTAATGGTAATTCCTGCGCTGACGCGCCCGCGCACTCGTCCGGAAAAAGCGACGAATGTTTTGTTCCTCGGGATATAAAAGATATAAACGCATACTGCTCAGAGATAAGTAAACCCATAGACGCTGACGCATTTATTAATTACTATCAGAGCAACGGCTGGAAAGTCGGTAAAAATCCAATGAAAGACTGGAAAGCTGCTGTCCGGCAATGGCGAAAGCGTGATGAAGAAAGCGGAAAGATATTTACTCAGCACGTTTCTCTCACTCCGAAACAGCCGAGCTATGATCTCAGCGTGATCGAGCGCCAGTCGCTCGCATTATATGCAGATACATGATTTTTTCATAAGCAATAATTCATAATCACTATCTGCAGCCTGATAAATGCCTCCCGCCGGAGCCGGGGGACATAAACGAAGATCATTCTTTTACATTTAAGATTTAAAAAATGAAATAAACTTCTTGCAATTTCCGGATAGAAATGTTATAATGTTCCTATCACTATGAAAGCATTTACGAAAGGACAAGGCATTATGACTTACAAAGAAAGCTTCATAAAATTCATGGCGGACTGCGGAGTTCTCACCTTCGGAGACTTCACTCTCAAAAGCGGCAGAAAGGCTCCGTACTTTGTGAATACCGGAAATTACAAGACTGGCGCGCATCTCGCACAGCTCGGAAAATACTATGCCGAGTGCATCAAGGAGAACAATATTCCCGTTGAGACTCTGTTCGGTCCCGCATATAAGGGCATCCCGCTCGCAGTAAGCGCAGCGTGCGCACTGTACGAAAAATACGGAATGGAAGTGAACTACTGCTTCGACCGCAAGGAAGCCAAGGATCACGGCGAGGGCGGCGTTTTCGTCGGCAAGCAGCTCACCGGCGGCGAAAAGGTTGTTATCATCGAGGACGTTATGACTTCCGGAAAAGCGCTCAGAGAAGTGCTCCCGAAGCTCAAAGGCGCAGCTGATGTCGATATCACCGGAATGGTCATCACCGTTGACCGCATGGAGAAGGCTCTCGACAGCGATATGAGCGCAGTTCAGGCCGCTGATAAGGAGTTCGGCGTTAAGGTATATTCTATCGTCACTATCAACGATATCATCTCGGCTATCGAGAACGGCATCGTCGAGGGCAAGGAATATATCGCTGCTATGAAGGAATACAGAAGCACCTACGGTGTGGAATACTGAGTTGACCCACCCCCAACCCCCTCCCTAAAGGGAGGGGGCTTTTGTTTTTTGTGGGGCTTCGCCCCACGCCCCTGAAATGCGGGGCTTTCCGGTGTCGCTCGCAAGCCGCTTTTATGCGCGCCTCGTGCGCGCTTTTGGCGGCATTGCTTGCCGCATCCTGCGGCACCCCTGCAACCCCCTTCGGGCGGGGCTTTGCCCCAAGCCCCCGAAAAAGGGTCATAGGGGCGCAGCCCCTATAAAAATAGCCCCCTCCCATTGGGAGGGGGTTTGGGGGTGGGTATCTCTTATGCCATGCCGGCGGTGATTATCGCCATTTTGTAAACTTCGTCAGCGTTGCAGCCTCTGGAGAGGTCGTTGATAGGAGCGTTGAGTCCCTGTAATATAGGACCGTAAGCTTCATATCCACCGAGACGCTGTGCGATCTTATAGCCGATATTACCTGCTTCGATGAGCGGGAAAATGAATGTGTTAGCCTGACCAGCCACCTTGGAATCCGGGCACTTGGTCTTTGCAACTTCCGCGGAAACAGCAGCGTCGAACTGGAATTCACCGTCGATAACGAGCTGAGGATCAAGCTTGCGCGCTTCGATAACAGCGTCGTGGCTGAGCTGAACAGTGCCGCCCTTGCCGGACCCGTATGTTGAGAAGCTCAGAACTGCGACCTTGGGATCGATACCGAAGAAAGCAGCGGTCCTTGCGGTCTCAACAGCAACTTCTGCGAGCTGCTGAGCAGCGGTCTGAACAACGTTTCCGTCCTTATCGAGCTTGTCGGAATATCCGAGATTGATAGCGCAGTCGCCCATTGCGATAGTCTCTTCCTTGCCGTCCTTTTCGCGGAACAGAATGAACGACGAGCTTACGAGCGACGAGCCCTTCTTTGTCTTGATGATCTGGAGAGCGGGACGAACTGTGTCTGCTGTCGAGTAAGTAGCGCCGCCGAGAAGTGCGTCAGCCTTGCCCATTTTAACGAGCATGGTTCCGAAATAGTTGGACTTTTTGAGGAGTGTGCGGCATTCTTCCTCGGTCATCTTGCCCTTTCTGAGCTCTACCATAGCAGCGACCATAGCGTCGAATTCGGGATAAGTGAGCGGGTCGATGATAGTAGCATTCTCAACGTTGAAACCGCCGTCAGCAGCAGCCTTCCTGACATCTTCCGGAACTCCGCAGAGGATAACTCCCATGAGATCTTCCTTGAGAAGTCTGTCCGCAGCCGAGAGGATCCTCGGGTCGGTGCCTTCGGTTAATACGATAGTTTTCTTGCTTGCTTTGAGGTTTGCAAGCAGCTTGTCAAACATAGCCATAAGTATGTGACCTCCATATAAAATAATCTGACATATATTATATCACTTTTACGGATTTATTGCAAGTGTTTTTTTCGTATGCCGCCATAAAAACAGGTGGGCTGTTTTCCCGCAAACAGGTGTGGTGTGTGGTTCAACACCTGTTTTATGGGGGCAGCCCGAAGGAGGTGCGGAGGGCGAACGGAAAGCCATCCGCATAGGGACGTGGGGGCGAAGCCCCCACAAAGAAAAAGAAAGCCCTCCGCATAGGGGCGTGGGGGCGAAGCCCCCACAAAGAAAAAGAAAGCCCCCTCCCATTGGGAGGGGGTTGGGGGTGGGTTTAAATCAGTTAAGCTTCCAGATGTCTCTTGCGTAGTCGGTGACCGCTCTGTCTGCGCTGAATATACCTGCGCCGGCAATGTTGGCGAGCGACATTCTGTTCCACTTGAGAAGATCTCTGTAAGTCTCACTTGCTTTCTGCTGAGTCGAACGATAGCTGTCGAAGTCCGCAAGGCACATATACTGATCGACATATCTGATAGCATTTGCAACTTCATCGAACGTTGCGCCGTTGAAGCCCTTGTACATAGCGTCGATAGCGCCTCTTATAACATCGTTTCTCTCATAATATCCGTCGGGCGAATAACCGTTTGCTCTCATTACTCCGACCTCGGGAGTGGACATACCGAAGATGAAGATGTTTTCATCGCCGACCTGTCCGTGTATCTCGACATTAGCGCCGTCGTAGGTTCCCATGGTGATCGCGCCGTTGAGCATAAGCTTCATGTTTCCGGTTCCGCTCGCTTCGGTTCCGGCAAGTGATATCTGCTCGGATATCTCCGCAGCAGGCATAAGCATTTCGGAGAGCGTTACTCTGTAGTCTTCAAGGAATACTACCGCGAGCTTCTGCGAAAGCTTCGGGTCTTTCTTCAGCTCTTCGCCGATGCACCAGATAAGCTTGATGATCTGCTTTGCCATGTAATATCCGGGAGCCGCCTTTGATGCGAAGATGTAAGTCTTCGGCTGGAAATCGGCGTCGGGATTGTTCTTTAAGAAGTTGTACTCACTGATGATGTTCAGGGCATTGAGCTGCTGGCGCTTGTATTCATGCAGTCTCTTTACCTGTACATCGAAGATGCTGTCCGGATTGAGCTTTGTGCCGGTCGAGCTGAGGACATACTTTGCGAAGTCCTCCTTGTTGCTGCGCTTTATCTCCGCGAGCTTTCTGAGAACGTCGCTGTCGTTTGCGAAACCGTTCAGCTTGCTGAGCTCGGCGCCGTCCTTCTTGAAGCCTTCGCCGATGCACTCGGATATGAGCTTCGTGAGTCTCGGGTTGGACTGTAAGAGCCAGCGTCTGTACGCGATACCGTTTGTTACGTTCGTGAACTTGTTCGGTGTGAGCTCATACTCGTTGTGGAATACGCTTTCCTTGATGATCTCGCTGTGCAGCTTCGAAACGCCGTTTACCGAATGCGACGCTGCAACGCACAGTGTAGCCATTTTTATCTGATTGTTCTGGAATATCGACATCTGCTCTACCTTCTCGTAAGGGAGAGTTTCGGAGAGCTTCTCGCAGTAACGGCGGTTTATCTCGCAGATTATCGAGTAAATTCTCGGAAGTATGCGCTGGATAAGGTTCTGATCCCACTTTTCAAGAGCCTCCGCCATAACGGTGTGGTTGGTGTAAGCGAAAGTGCGGCATACGATATCCCACGACTTGTTCCAGTCATAACCGCAGTCGTCGAGAAGTATTCTCATCAGCTCGGGGATAGCAAGAGTCGGGTGTGTGTCGTTTACGTGGATAGCTACCTTGTCGGGAAGATTTTCAAGAGTTCCGTAAACGTTCATGTGGCGCATTACGATATCGCCTACCGAAGCGGCGCACATGAAGTACTGCTGACGCAGACGGAGCGCTTTTCCCTCAAGGTGGTTATCGTTAGGATAAAGCACCTTTGTGAGCGAGTGAGCGATATTGTTCGCGCCGAGAGCTGCGGTATAATCACCGGAGTTGAACGCGCCCATATCAAAGGACATGCTCTTTGCGTCCCACAGTCTGAGCTTTGAAACGCCCTCGCTGTCATATCCGGAAACATACATATCGTAAGGAACAGCGAGAACTGTGCTGTAATTAACATGAGAGATGTGGTGATAATCGTTGTCCCAGTATTCGCGGATCTCGCCGTCGAAGTGAACTTCCACCGCCTGATCCTCAACAGGTGTCAGCCATGCGCCGCCGCCGGGGAGCCAGTCATCCGGGAGCTCTGTCTGCCAGCCGTCGATTATCTTCTGCTTGAAGATACCATACTCATAGAGCAGAGAATATCCGGTCGCCGGGAAATCGCAGGTAGCCATGCCGTCCATATAGCAGGCTGCAAGTCTTCCGAGACCGCCGTTTCCGAGACCTGCGTCGGGCTCTTCGTCGTAGATAGCCTCGGGCTTGATCTTATAGTCGTCCTTAAGTACCTTCTCGACATTCTCGTTCATTCCGAGGTTGTAGAGCGACGTTTTCAGCGAACGTCCCATAAGGAACTCCATTGAAATGTAATACACCTGTTTTTTGCCGACAGAATTGCACTTTGTCATAAACATGTGGCGCTTTTCTCTCAGTACGTTCACAACGATCTTTGACAGCGCCTTGTAGATCTGAGTGCTTGTCGCCTCAGCAGGACCTATTCTGAAATCATAGTTGAGCGTTTCTTTCAGCTTCTGGCTGATCTGCTCGCAAGTAAGCGGAGAAGTCATAATTGATCTTTCCCTCCTGAATTATTTTTTTCTGCGCATTTTATGAGCATTGCGCAAAATCATACAATATCATTATACCACAACTTTTTAACAATTTCAACATTATTAAAAATTTAACAATCATTTTGTCGATATTTCCAATTTGCAATAAAATTTTTTGGGACTTTCATCCAAATTCATGAAAAAGAAGAGGCGTTTCATAATTCACATTTAACAATTGTGTAATGTGCTTTGTCATATTTCTTAGGCGAGTACCCGTTTGCGCAGAGTCCTATCCGTTCATAAGCGATGCTCGCATTCTGAGTCCGAATTACGTCAAATCAATTCAGTAAAGCTTGTGATAAAAACATCTGCTTTCGCGCGGATAAGCGCTTCATCACGCAATGATACGCTGTCAGATACGCCGACAGTGTAAAATCCGCCGCTTTTCGCTCCGCACACAGCAGTATATATGTCCTCAAACACGACCGTTTCCGCAACACTCACTCCGAGCTTTCTGCACGCAAGCTCATACACATCGGGAAATTCCTTTATCTTCCCGCATTCGTTCACCGTTGCACACGCTGAAAAGAACTTATCCGCTCCGAGACGTATCAGCGCCGGCATGAAAAAGTCTTCCTGACTTGCGGTGGCGATCGCGAGCTTCACTCCCCTGTCATGCAGCCCTTTCAGATAATCATACGCTCCGTCCTTGAACTCAACGTCGTTTTTATAGAACAGCAGCGCCTCGTCATACCATTCCTTCATCATCTCTTCGGGAGATTCTTTGAGTCCGAAGCGTTCTTTTGTGTATCTCGCAGTCTCTTCCGCTCCGAGATGCGCGATCGCGAGCAGATAATCCTCGGGGACTTCTTCTATCCCCTTCCCTTTCAGAAAACGCTCGTCAATACCGTTCCAGAACGGCATTGAGTCGAACAGCGTTCCGTCGAGATCAAAAATGGCTGCCTTAAATCCGAAATTACCGAGATATGTCATTTCGCTGCGATCTTCTCCCGGACATATTCCGCTATGAGCTTTGCGGAGAGATCAACGCCGATATCCGAATTCACGGAGATATCATAGGTCTGGACCTTTCCCCATGCGTCGTCGGCAAAATAGTTGTAATAGGCTATCCTGTTCTTGTCCTTTTTTAGTATGTAGGACTTGTAATTATCCGCCTGTTCGCCGTATTCATCGCGCACTCGTGCTATCCTGCTCTCGATCGGAGCGGTGACGAACGTGTTTATGACATTCGGCATATCTCTGAGGACATAATCTGCGCATCTTCCCACTATAACGCAGCTTTCCTTATTATAGAGATCCTTTATCACCCTTGACTGGGCAATGAAGATCACGTCGGAAGCGGGGAGAATCTGACTTCCGATGTAGAGATGATAGAGAAGGCTCTGTGTTTTTTTCTGGTCATTTCTGCGGACGAAGTCCTCGGTGTAGCCGCTTTCTTTTGCTACAAGGGATAGCAGTTCGCCATCGTAGAAAGCTATGCCGAGTTCATCGGCGAGACGTTTTCCGATCAGTCTTCCGCCGGAACCGTATTCTCTTGAAACAGTGACAACATAATTGCTCATATTTTGTCCTCCTTTATAGGGCAGCGTGACGCTGCACCCACTTGCCGCCGCAGGTTTATCAGACTTACAGCTCGGAGTTTTCTCTTGTATGCGTCGCATCGTGCGACGCTTTGGAAAACTCCTTCACCGCCTCCTGCGGTGCGGCACGCTTGCTCAGAAACAATACCGTTTCTGAACGTCATCTTATACGAAAAGCTTAGCAAAACATTTGTACAGAGCACAAACTGTGCGCAAAGTGCGCGAAGCGCCAGAGAGGGCTGACCGACAGAGCAGCCCCAATGAAAAAACCTGTTACATACATTATATCACAAATCTCACGATTTGTCACCATTTTTTGTGTCATTTTCTGACATATTTCAGAATTTTATGTTAATAATGCCTGAATTTTGATAAAATTACTCATATTGTTGACAAATCTGTAAAATGATGTTATGTTAAATATGTATAGTTCATAGCAATATACATTTATGTACATTGTTTAAATAAACGGAGGTGCGATATATGGGAAATAATACAGGCAGACAGAGAAAGCTCGGTCTGGCGATTGTCGCGCTCGCAGTCGGCGCGATATTCATAACAGTAGGATTGTCAATGCTGCTGACAATGACGATGTTCAGGCAGTACAACGACACTATACTTATTGAAAGAGCAAATGTCGGCGTGAACGTTCTCGAAAACATGCTGACTACTGAGACAAACCAACTCAACAGCGATTACTGGATGTGGTGTCAGGACCCGCCGTTCGCACCGGCTATAAACAAAGAAAGTCCCGATTTCTTCACTGAGTCGTGGTCGGAATACAAGAACAGCGACAGCAGCTTCTGCGCGGTAGTCGGAAAATCCGGAAAAGTTATATTCAGCGACGGATTCCCCTACTCAAATTTCGATTATCAGTCCGTAATCAACGGAAAGATCATAGACGGTATCTATCCCCAGGACGGCAAGCTCTGTGCGATTTACGGAGCTCCGGTAAGCGAGAATGGCGCGGAAGGCGCTCTTATCCTCGGATTCAGCCTTGAAAAGCAGACATGGCTCGATAACGTCAAGAAGATGACTGAATGCGACGTAACTATATTCAACGGAAACATACGCTATGCAACAACGCTCGGATCAAACGTTCTCGGAACTCCCATGGGCGACAATATAAAGCAGAAGGTAATAGACGGCAGGGAAAAATTCACCGGTCAGGCTGTCATCAACGACAAGCCCTACTATGTTGCATATACACCCATGTATGATCTGAACAACAACATTGCCGGTGCGTTCTTCGCGGGCTCGGACGCTACGAATGCGAACAAGCAGTTCGCTATCGTCACTACATTCTCCATATTTGTTGCGCTGATACTTGCGGCAGTCGCTGCGGTGGTAATGTTCATCTTCACAAAGAAGAGAGTCATCACTCCTATCAGGCAGGTAAATATCCTCGCAGATGAAATGGAGAACGGCGAACTCAGCACTACCAAGGTCAACTATGTATTCACCAACGATGAGGTCGGTTCTTTTGCAGGAAAGCTCCGTGAAGCAAAAAAGGGCGTAAGCGCGTGCATCGAGGATATTTCCGGCATACTCTCAAATATGGCGGGCGGCGACTTCACGACTTCTCCCGCGGTTGAATATCCCGGAGATTTCGAATCTATCAGAGACAACATAAACAAGATCGAGAGCGATCTCGGCGAAACACTCAGCAGAATGAATCTTTCGTCGGACGAAGTTCTCATGGGCTCCAACCAGATGGCGGAAGGCTCACAGTCGCTTGCCGACGGTACAACGAAACAGGCGAGCGCGATACAGGAGATATCGGCTACGATCAACGAGGTAAGCTCGCAGATATCCGGAACAGCGGAGAACGCTTCAAAGGCCGGCGAGCTCTCGCGTCAGACCGAAGAAAAGGTAATTTATCAGGACGACGAGATACGCAAGATGGTCGAGGCTATGGACAACATCAGCGAGACATCAAAGCAGATCGAAAAGATCATCAAGACGATCGAGGACATCTCGTTCCAGACCAATATTCTCGCACTCAACGCTGCGGTAGAAGCTGCGCGTGCCGGTGACGCAGGCAAGGGCTTCGCGGTAGTTGCAGACGAAGTAAGAAATCTTGCAAGCAAGTCCGCAGATGCGGCAAAGAGCACCACAACGCTCATTAACGCGGCGATAGACGCAGTAAGCAGAGGTTCCGAGATCGCGCAGTCAACTGCGGAATCCATGAAGGAAGTCAAGGAAATGACCGAAGGCACTGCGGCGCTCATTGTAAAGATCGCAGACGCAAGCCAGGAGCAGAATCTTTCCATAAAGCAGATCACAGCCGGCATCGAGCAGATAGCGCAGGTCATCTCGACGAACTCAGCTACTGCGGAAGAGACTGCGGCTTCGTGCCAGGAGCTTTCCGGCCAGTCAAGGCTGCTTAAAGATCAGGTTGCCCGCTTCAAAGTCAATCAGCAGTAATGGGACCCTACCCCATGCCCCCTCCCCTTTTCGGAAGTTTTCTTTCGTATGCGCCGCATCGTGCGGCGCCCGAAAAACTTCCTTACGACATCCGTGTCTTAGGGGAGGGGGTTCTTTTTTTCTTTGTGGGGCTTCGCCCCGCACCCCTTTGAACGACATTTAGATAGGGGCGGAGCCCTATAAAAACAAAAACCCACCGGGTTTTCCGGTGGGCTTTTAAACAGATCTTATGAAATTCTTGTCATGCCTTCGTGAGCTATTTCTACAGTCTCAATAGCGATCTCAGATGCGGTCGCATTGAAGTCCGGAGCAGTATATCTCATCGGCCAGGCATTTATAACCTGCCAAGAAGCTGCAGGAGCTTCTTCTTCGTCGAGAAGGGTTATTGTGATAGTCTTTCTGTCAACAGCACCGTTAACGCCTGTGATCATCCAGTCATACATAACTGTTGAATCGATAAGACCCTGCTTTAAGGTGATGTTGCCGTACTTCTTAAGTCCCGGTACCTTCTGGGGCGTGGTTACCATATCGCCCTCTCTGTACTCGACTACGTCTATAGAAGCGTCAAATCCTGTTACTTCGGAGAAGCCGCCCGCGTCAAGTCCGTCGATCTCGACCTTATATCTGAACCTGGTATTCGGATAAGCCATATTATTTCAAACCCCTTTCCTATTATTCGGCAGAACCTGTGTTCTGAGTGATTCTGAATATTACGAATTCAGCAGGTTTAACAGGTGCTACACCGATTACACATACGAGACGGCCGTTGTCTATATCGTCCTGGCTCATTGTGCTTCTGCCGATATTTACGAAGAATGCTTCATCAGCCGACGAGCCGGCGAGAGAGCCGTTTCTCCACATGCCATTCAGGAACACGCTGATAGTTCTCTGTACTCTTGTCCAGAGAGCCTCGTCGTTGGGCTCGAATACTGCCCAGTTCGTATTTGCCTTGATCGACTCTTCGAGGAAGATGAACAGACGACGTACGTTTACATACTTCCAGCTCGGATCGCTCGAAGCTGTTCTTGCGCCCCATACTCTGATTCCCTGTCCCGGGAAAGAACGGATGAGGTTAACGCCCTTCGGGTTGAGTATATCCTGCTCGCCCTTGTTGAATGCAACGTCAAGACCTACGCAAGCTCTGACTACTTCGTTAGCCGGAGCCTTATGAACGCCTCTGGAGTTGTCGCTTCTTGCGAAGATACCCATGATAGAGCCAGACGGCGGGATCGCTATGTTCTTCTTATCGAGCGGATCGAATACGGACAGCCACGGATGATAGAGTGCTGCATAGCTCGAAGAGAATATATCACGATGAGCGATGATCTCGTCAACTTTTCTTGCATTCTTCGGAAGATCGAGTACTGCAAATCTGCTTGCGAGGTTCTCGCAGTGTGCAACGAGTGTGAGCTGAACGTTGGGGTCTGTAACGCCCGGAACAGCCATAATGGATACTACATCGTTATCAAGGAAGGACTGGATACCTGTTCTGTTTCCTGCGCCGCCGTCTGTACCGATGAAATCAGCTGCGCTTATATCGGAAGCGGAACCGTTGCTGCCGCCCTTGAATTCAACTGTAACAAGATCTTCTTCCGATTCGCCTACGAGTGAAGCAAACGGAGGTTCGAGCTTCTTGTTGTTTCCTGTGTAGTCAACCGAGATAAGATCAGACTTAGCGGTCTTCTTTGCAACGAAGTTGGGAGAATCTATGTTGAACGATACGTTGTCATAGGATTCTGTGATATCTTCATATCTTGCTTCGATATTGATCTCGCAGGTCGTAAGGAGCTTTTCGGGAACGAGGTTAGTATCTGTGATATCAGCGGAGAAATCACCGTCGAATGTGATGATGTTATCCTGATTCTTTTCAACTCTGTTATATTCTACGACCTCGCCGTCGGTAAATGCAACGATATCTCCGGGTATAAAGCCGGCACCGTTCTTTACTCTGTACTTCTTGGGACCTACTGCCTCAAAGGCCTGTGTCTTAGCCTTGGAAGCGGGAGTTATCTTAAGGCTGATGCTGTCGCCCCATGCGCCGGGGTTCTTTGCAAGGAACTTAAGATCGCCTACAGATGCCTTTGCGCACTTTGCGCTCGAAGGAGCAACTCTTGTGATGAAGCAGCGTGTGCCGCCGTTTACGAAGAAGTGCTCTACAGCATAAGCGAGGAAACGATACTCGCCAAATTCATTTTCAGAGAGGAAACCGCCGTAGGTTCTTCTGAAATCTGCAAAATTAGTGATGAGCTGCGGAACTCCGCCAACCGGGCCTTTTTCTGCAAGGCCTACAAAACCGGCAGTACTTGTTCCGACACCCTCCATCGGCTTTCCGCCGGACTCAAATTCCTCGACATATACGCCGGGAGATAAATACTCAGCCATGAAAAACGGTTTTTATTCTTATAATAAAAACCTCTTCCCCCTTTCGTTGGTAAGATACTTTACTGTTTGCCGGTGGTACGACGTCATACTCCGGTCTGATTACATTTATTATTATAATATATTATTATAATAACGATAATAATTTTTTCTATAACACAATAATAATTTTCTCGCCCGAAGATAAAAAAGTTCTTTTTTCCGGTGCGGAAGAAAGAACTTTTTTACAGGTCATATTATTGTATCGTCATCATCCAGATCGTCAAGAATATCGAGAAGCTCATCCTCATCGAGAATATCATCACTGTTCTGATCGTTTATGTCATCAGGAGAGGCATTGTCACCGGTAAGATCAAATAAGTCGTTCACGAGATCTCTTTCGAAATCGTCCTTCACTATCGTGCGTCTTCTCGCGCTCTTTATCTTTCTTACAAATCGCTTCTGGAATTCCTTCTTCTTCAGTATATTGTTTTCAAGTCTTGCGCGCTGTTCAACGCCTTCGTTTGTCGAGCCGCTCTTTTCTCTGAGCTTGTTGAGGCGTGCGATATCCTCTTCAAGATTTAAAAACGGCACGGCTTCTCGGCGCTCCTCGCTTACTCTTTTTCTTGCGGCGCGCTTGAACTCGGTAAGCACGCGCCTTTCGGAAAGGTTCTTGTCAGTTCTGAACGCGAATGCTCCCTTGCCGCCGGAGGTCAGGTTCGTGAAGAACTCGCCGAAATGCTCCGGAGCGCGGCGTTTTCTCGAATCACGGAGCTTCTTGCGGTCGTTCTCCTGCACCGGACCGTCAAATTCCTTGCCGGAGCTTACCGAAATAGTCATGGAACCATGTCTGTCCGCGCCTATCGAGATGTTGTCGAACGCGTTGCTGATGCCGGAAACTTCATAATAACGGTCATCGCCGCCGTCTTTTCCGACTCTTTCTTCCTGGTCGTAATTAGCCATGGGCTTTTTGTCCTTCATCTCGCTGTCACGCTCGTGATGTATAGCCTCCGACGTATTCAGCTTTTCAATATAATCCTCGTAACCCACAGCTTCACCTCATTCCGTAAGATAATAGAAATACTCCCCTGCTTCTGCCTTTGTGAACGCTTTTCCGCTCTTTGAATATTCGTTCTTCACTGCCGCGATCAGATGCTTCATTCCGACCGGCTCACCGTCCGACGCTGCAAGAAACGCGCTGTGCAGAGCGATATTCTTGATATTGCTTCCCGAAAGCTCATAATTCTCTACAAGAAATTCAAAATCTATATTTCCGAGCGGCACCTGCGGCGGAAATACTTTCTTCCACATCTCGCGCCTGCGCTCTGCGTCAGGGAACGGGAAGTCTATCAGGAACTTCATTCTTCTCTTGAACGCTTCGTCAAAATTCTGGACAAGGTTTGTCGCAAGGATCACGATGCCGTTGTATTCTTCTATCTTCTGGAGCAGGAAAGCGGACTCCATATTGCTGTACTTATCGTTTGAGTCCTTGACTTCTGTCCTCTTGCTGAACAATACGTCAGCCTCGTCAAAGAACAGCACTACCCTGCTCTTTTTTGCTTTCTCAAATATCTCGCCGAGATTCTTTTCGGTCTCGCCGATGTATTTGCTCACGACATTTGCGAGATCGACCTTGTAGATATCAAGTCCGAGCTGCGATGCAATTATCTGCGCACCCATGGTCTTTCCGGTTCCGGGAGGTCCCGTGAAGATCATAGCGACGCTCCTGCCGTACGGCACGCGCGAGGAAAATCCCCATTCGTCGTAAACGCGGTGGCGCAGCCGTACCTGATCGCACGCCGCGCGCATAAGCTTCTTGCTGTTCTCGGGGAGAACGATATCGTCCCAGCCGAACACGCAGTTTATCTTCACCGCCTTGGTGCCCATGTCGGAATTGACGGAACGGTAACAGCCCTCTTTTATCATCGCGGCGTCTATCTTTCTGCCGCCGGAGAACATCTCCGCATATCGCAGCGCCTTCTTTATGGCGCCGACGCTGAGGCTGAACTCGCCTGTTATCTCCGAAAGA
>CAMVEM010000073.1 GCA_947166515.1 uncultured Clostridia bacterium
CAAATGCCGCGGGAGCAGCAGGCATTTCCGGCTGCGGGACAAATGCCGCGGGAGCGGCGGGAGCTTCCGGCTGCGGGACAAATGCCGCAGGAGCAGCAGGAGCTTCCGATACAGGCGCAGTTGCCTGCTGAATATACATTGACATATTATTTCCGCAATTTGTGCAGAATTTCGCATTTTCCGGTAAACTACTACCGCACTTTGTACAGAACATAATATATATCCCCTCTTATCTTTTCGGGTCCGAAAGCGTAACAGACCCGGTATTATCAGATCGGCCGCCTTAAGCCGCCGACTCTTTGCGGATAAAAATCCATTATATAGTATATCATCAACACGGAAAAAAGTCAAGTGAATGATATTTTAAAAAAAGTATTGACTTTTCGGCTTTTGAGTGGTAAACTATAATATGGTAATATAATCAACCGCAAAAGTATTTTACCGAAAGGATAAGTTATCATGAAAAAACGTCAGATAAACTATGAGAACCGTGAATTTCTGTATGAAGCTATACTTCAGCTCAAAAATGTCGAAGAATGCGCTGCGTTTTTTGAGGACCTCTGCACAGTTCAGGAACTTGCGTCGATATCTCAGCGCCTTATTGTCGCAAAATACCTGACCGAAGACAAGGTATATGCCGACATCGTGAACATAACAAGCGCGAGCACAGCTACTATCAGCCGCGTGAACCGCACGCTCCAGACCGGAAATGACGGCTACGGCGTGGTATTTGACCGCCTGAAAAAAGCAGGAAAGATGTAATGAGCTACGACACGTTCGCGCGCTATTACGACGATCTCACACAGAACATAGACTATGCCCTGCTTGCCGCATATTATGACGAGCTGAACGTTCGTTTCGGCGGCAGACGGGGCATTCTGCTCGATCTCGCGTGCGGGACGGGCAGTCTTTCTGTGCTGCTCGCGGAGAGAGGCTATGATGTCATCGGCACGGACGCGTCGCCGGAAATGCTTGACATAGCGTTCTCAAAGCAGCATGGCGGAGTTCAGTTTCTCTGCCAGGATATGACGGAGCTTGATATGTTCGGAACGATAGATACGACGGTCTGCGCGCTCGACAGTATAAATCATCTTGAAAGCATCGACGATGTGAGGACGGTATTTGAAAAGGTAGCGCTGTTTTCGGACAACAATGCGCTGTTCATTTTTGATGTGAACACGCCTTACAAGCACGAGCACATTCTTGGCGACAGTACGTTCGTGTATGAGACCGAGGACGTTTTCTGCGTATGGGAGAACGAATATCTCGGCGACGGGGCGACGGACATACAGCTTGATTTTTTTGAGCGCGCCGGCGACCTGTGGCGGCGCAGCTCCGACGGATTCACCGAGACTGCATATCCGCGGGAAACGGTAGAAGAGCTGCTCAAAGGCGCAGGCTTCGAGCTCTGCGCAGTATATGAGTATCCGACTCTGAACAACCCGACCGAAACAAGCGAGAAGCTTACTTTCGTCGCTAAGATAGTAGAATCAAAGAACGCAGAAGCTGCTCCGCTCGAGACTGGGAGACAAATTTTGTGAACAAATTTTTTCTCCCAGACCCTTTTTCAAAAAACTTTACACATATAATATATAATAAGCGAAAATCTATAAATTAAAATGCGAAGCGAGTCGCTTTTGCTACTTTTCGCGTACGAAAAGTAGCGGGTGCAGGGCAGAGCCCTGCTCTCAAGCGCAGCGACGAACTCTCAAGCGCAGCGACGAACTCTCAAGCGCAGCGACAAAAAGGAGATAACAAAATTGGCAAAGATAGTAAGAGCATTATCCGCAGACGGGAGCGTTCTGTGCTCCGCGATAGATTCTACGGATATTGCCAACGAGATATTCAGACTTCATAAAACTACACCTGTTGCGACCGCAGCTCTCGGAAGGCTCGCGACTGCCGGCTCGATAATGGGAGCAATGTTAAAATCCGAGGACGACCGCCTTACCCTGCGCATGAACGGAAACGGCCCCGCAGGAAACATCGTCGTCGCTGCGGATTATATGGGCAACGTAAAGTGCTACGCCGACAACGTGAACGTCGATCTTCCGCTGAAACCCAACGGAAAGCTCGATGTTTCGGGTTACGTCGGAACTGACGGCTTTCTCGGCGTGATAAAAGACCTCGGACTTAAAGAGCCCTACGCGACGCAGGTGCCGATAGTTTCCGGCGAGATAGCCGAGGACATAACAAGCTACTACGCGATAAGCGAGCAGATACCGACCGTGTGCGCGCTCGGCGTTCTCGTTGACCGCGACTGGACAGTAAAGCACGCAGGCGGTTATCTGATACAGCTCGTACCGCCGATCAACGAAAAAGCAATAGATTTCATCGAAAACAACATCAAAAATATGCAGAGCATGACAGAGATGCTCGCAGCCGGCAAAACTCCCGAGCAGATAGCTCTCATGGGGCTCGAAGGATTAAACGGCGAAGTCCTCGATTCCTGGGAATGTCAGTATTACTGCAACTGCTCACGCGAGCGCACCGAGCAGATATTGCTCTCGCTCGGACATGACGAGCTCAGAAAGCTTGCGGAAGAAAAGGACGAGACCGAAGTATGCTGCCATTTCTGCGACAAGAAGTATAAATTCACGTCGGACGAGCTGAAAAAGCTCCTTAAAGAGGGAGAAAAGTAATATGGCAACAAGCGCCGATTATCTCGGATATATCCTCGACTGCCTCTCCGAAGCGCCCGAAATAACTCACAGAGCTATGATGGGCGAATATGTTATTTACTGCATGGGAAAGGTCGTCGGCGGAATATACGACAACAGATTTCTCATAAAGCCGACAGCTTCAGCAAAACGTCTTATGCCGGACGCGCCGTATGAGCTGCCGTACGAGGGCGCAAAAGAGATGCTGCTTATTGAGGATACCGATAACAAGGCATTTCTTGCGGAGCTTATGAGCGCGGTGGCGGACGAATTGCCTGCGCCGAAGAAAAAAAGGTAAAAGAAATGAACAGGTTGATTCCCAAAACAGGCGCGGCAATAGTGACCGTGAGCGTTTTTCTCTTTGCCGTGTTCCTTATAATTGATTTCACTTTCGGCTCATACTTTGTGTGTATGTTCCTGCCGATAGGATATATCATGACGGCGGCGGGCTTTCAGCATGAAAGCTCCGAACAGAACCGCGTTTCCGCAAATATCGGACTGATACTTTCCGCCGTTTATGCGGTGCTGATACTTATTGTGTATTACGCTCAGACGACTTCCGTCAATCTGGAGCAGCTGACCGAACAGGCGGCAAAGATCCTCGATTACCGGTACGGCGGGCTTCTCTTCAATTACGATCTGCTCGGATACGGGCTCATGGCTCTTTCGACCTTCTTTGTCGGGCTGTCCGTGAAAGCGGAAAATAAGCCCGATAAATGGCTGAAGGCGCTGATGATGATACACGGCGTGTTCTTTTTAAGCTGCTTCTTTATGCCATTGACAGGTATGTTCGCGAACCTTTCCGAGAGCGGCGGAAGCAAAGGCGGCACTATCGCACTTGTCGCATGGTGCGCATATTTCCTCCCGATCGGCATACTGTCATTTATACATTTCGGAAAGAAAAAATAACGGAGATAAAATGCTAAAATCAGATTTCTACTACGATCTGCCGCAGGAGCTCATAGCGCAGACTCCACTTGAACCCCGCGACAGCTCCCGGCTTATGAAGATAGACCGCGAGACCGGAAGCGTTACGCACGATCACTTCTACAACCTTGCGGAATACCTGCGCGAGGGCGATCTTCTTGTGATGAACGACTCTAAGGTGTTCCCGGCGCGGATAATCGGCGTGAAGGAGCCTACCGGCGTTGTATGCGAGTTCCTGCTGCTCGAACAGCGTGAGCACGACACATGGGAAGCGATAGTCCGTCCCGGCAGACGTCTCAAAAAAGGCGCAAGAGTAAAATTCTCGGACGAGCTGACCGGAGAAGTCCTTGATGTTCTCGACGACGGCAACAGGATAGTGCGCTTTGAGTTCGACGGCGTATTCTTCGACATTCTTGACCGCATAGGTCAGATGCCGCTCCCGCCGTATATCACGGAAAAGCTAAGAAACAAGGACAGATATAACACTATCTACTGCCGCGAGACAGGAAGCGCCGCAGCTCCGACAGCGGGACTGCACTTCACAGAAAGAGTGTTCGGCTCGTTAAAGGCGAAAGGCGTTGATACCGCGTTCGTGACGCTTCACGTCGGGCTCGGAACATTCCGCCCCGTGAAAGAGGACAATATCCTCGACCACAAAATGCATGTCGAGCACTTCACAGTGCCGCAGATAACAGCAGATAAGATAGCTGAGCATAAAAAGAACGGCGGGCGGATAATATCGGTGGGAACAACGAGCTGCCGCACGCTCGAAGCCTGCGCGCAGAAATACGGAGAAGTCCGCGCCTGCTCCGAAAGCACGGGGATATTCATTTACCCGGGATATGATTTCAAGGTCATAGACGGGCTGATAACGAACTTTCACCTGCCGGAAAGCACGCTTATAATGCTTGTGAGCGCGTTCCTCGGAAGAGAAAAGACGCTCGCGGCGTACAAAGAAGCAATAGCTGAACGCTACCGGTTCTTCTCGTTTGGCGACAGTATGTTTATAAGTTAGGAGATGCACGTTTCGGGTGCTGATAATAATATGAAGATATTAACTATAATTGGAACGCCCCATAACGGCAACACCCGCGCAATAACCGATCTTTTCACCGGTGAGTTCGCCGAAAACGGAAATGAGTTCGACGAGCTCGTTCTTCCGAGAGATTTCGACGCGTTCTGCTGCGGCTGCGCCAACTGTATTTTAAACGGCGAGGACAAATGTCCTCATTACGCAAAAATAAGCCCTATACTCGAAAGAATTGAGAGCGCCGACCTTATTATCCTCGCTACGCCGGTATTTGTCGGTTCCTGCTCTGCGGGGATGAAAGCGCTGCTCGACCACCTCGCGTATATCTGGATGGTCCACCGTCCGAAAGCGAGCATGTTCGGCAAGGTCGGACTTATAATCACGACTGCGGGCGGCTCCGGCATAAAGGCGACCGTAAAGCTCCTCAAAAGCAACCTTTCATTCTGGGGTGTGCCGTCGGTATTCAGCTACAGTGCCACTACCATGAAAATGAAAGGCAACTACGCGGATTACAATGACAAGGACAAGATAAAAAAACAGGTAAAAAAGAAAGCTGCGGCAATAAAAAGACGGCTTAAGAAAAACCGCGTCGGCTTCGGTACAAAATTCCTTTACGGGTTATTCAGAGCGACGCAGAAAAACGGCTGGAACAAGACCGATTCGGACTATTGGAAAGCTATGGGCTGGCTCGACAGGAAAAAGCCGTTCTGAGCGAAACCCCGGAATATAAAAAATACTTTCAAGGAGATAACAGAACAATGCTCGAATACAGATATGACACACAGTTGCTCATTGACGGCGAGGGACTCGACGAGGACGAGATCGACGCCTATTTCAAGGCCAATTTCAAGGGAGACAGCCTTCTCGCGGTCGGCGACGAGGACATGATAAAAATACACTACCATACGAATGAGCCGTGGAAAGTGCTCGAATACTGCGCGTCCCTCGGCGAGATATACGATATAGTTGTTGAGGATATGGACAGACAGTCGAGAGGATTACAAGGATAAGCGAATGAGCGAAAATTCTAAGTTTGAAATATTAAAGACAGAAGGAAAAGCCCGCCGCGGAAGATTCACCACCCCGCACGGCGTGATTGAGTCACCGTTCTTTATGAATGTGGGAACTTCCGCTGCGATAAAGGGCGGAGTCTCGTCGATAGACCTCAGAGGGCTGAAAACTCAGGTCGAGCTCTGCAATACCTATCACCTGCATATCCGTCCCGGTGATGATGTGATATACAAAATGGGCGGGCTTCATAAGTTCATGAACTGGGACAAGCCTATACTCACAGACAGCGGCGGATTTCAGGTATTCTCGCTTGCACAGCTTCGCAGGATAAAGGAAGAGGGCGTATATTTCAGCTCTCACGTTGACGGAAAAAAGATATTCATGGGACCCGAAGAAAGTATGCGCATACAGTCGCATCTCGCGTCAACGATAGCAATGGCGTTCGACGAATGCGTCGAAAATCCTGCGGAATATAGCTATGCGAAAGCTTCCACCGAACGCACTACGCGCTGGCTTATCCGCTGTAAAGCGGAAATGGAGCGCTTAAACTCACTTCCCGAGACGATAAACAAAAAGCAGCTCCTTTTCGCGATAAATCAGGGAGCTACTTATGATGATCTGCGCGTAAAGCACATGCAGGAGATCTCAAAGCTTGATCTCAACGGCTACGCTATCGGAGGACTCGCCGTGGGCGAGCCTACCGACGTGATGTACCACATACTCGACGAGGTGGTGCCGTATGCGCCTTACGAAAAACCGCACTATTTAATGGGAGTGGGAACTCCCTCAAACATCATCGAGGCGGTATATCGCGGCGTGGATATGTTCGACTGCGTTATGCCGAGCCGCAACGCTCGTCATGCGACGATATTCACCTGGAAAGGCATTGCGCACGCGAAGAATGAGTGCTACGCGACCGACGACAAGCCACTCGACGAAGAGTGCGACTGTCCGACCTGCCGGAATTTCTCGCGCGGATATATCCGGCATCTGTTCAAAGCGGGCGAGCAGCTCGGCGGCAGACTTGCGGTAACTCACAATCTGTATTTCTACAACACGCTCATGGAAAAGATACGCGATGCGATAGATGCCGGCGAGTTCAAGGCGTTCAGAGAGCACTACTCTCCGCTTCTCGAAAAGCTTGTGAATAAATAGTCGCTTGCGCTCGAGATTTCGCCGCTGCGCTTGAGATTTTCGCCGCTGCGCTTGAGACTGGGGGAAACCCTTTGTGAACAAAGGGTTATCCCCCAGACCCCTTTCCTAAAAACTTTACTTGCTTCGCATTTAATAAACAGAAACAGCCCCCGTACTTGACGGAAAACCGCCGGTACAGGGGTGTTTGTTTTTATTGTGAGCCGTCTCCGCTCATATCAGAGACGGCTCGTTTTTTTAGATTGTTTGATTGTGTTTGTTACCTCAACTCTGCGTCTCCGTCAGAGTGTGATATAGCACATTCCTGCCGATACAGCAGCGCTTACTTGCGGAGAGCAGCCTGAGCAGCAGCAAGTCTTGCGATCGGAACACGGAACGGCGAGCAGGATACATAGTCAAGACCGATCTTGTGGCAGAACTCAACGGATGTCGGGTCACCGCCGTGCTCACCGCAGATACCGCAGTGGAGCTTGCTGTTAACGGGCTTGCCGAGCTTGATAGCCATTTCCATGAGCTTGCCTACGCCTGTCTGGTCGAGCTTAGCGAACGGATCGTTCTCGAAGATCTTTGTATCGTAGTAAGCGCCGAGGAACTTGCCTGCGTCGTCTCTTGAGAAGCCGAATGTCATCTGTGTAAGGTCGTTAGTACCGAAGCAGAAGAAGTCAGCGTTCTTAGCGATCTCGTCAGCTGTAAGAGCAGCTCTCGGGATCTCGATCATTGTACCAACTTCGTACTGGAGGTCAGCGCCTGCAGCCTTGATAACTTCGTCAGCAGTCTCAACAACTACCTTCTTGACGAACTTGAGCTCCTTGACTTCGCATACCAGCGGGATCATGATCTCAGGCTTGATGTTCCAGTCGGGATGAGCCTTCTTAACGTTGATAGCAGCCTTGATAACTGCCTTTGTCTGCATCTTTGCGATCTCAGGATATGTAACCGCAAGACGGCATCCTCTGTGACCCATCATCGGGTTGAATTCGTGCAGAGAAGCGATAAGAGCCTTGATCTGATCTACGCTCTTGCCCTTCTTGTCAGCAAGTGCCTTGATGTCAGCTTCTTCTGTAGGAACGAATTCATGAAGCGGAGGATCAAGGAAGCGGATCGTTACCGGATAACCTTCAAGAGCTTCATAGAGCTTCTCGAAGTCAGCCTGCTGCATGGGTTCGATCTTAGCGAGTGCTTCTTCTCTCTCTTCAACTGTGTCGGAGCAGATCATCTCTCTGAACGGCCCGATTCTGTCGGGATCGAAGAACATATGCTCTGTACGGCAGAGACCGATACCTTCTGCACCGAGCTCTCTTGCCTTCTTAGCGTCTGTAGGTGTATCAGCGTTTGTTCTTACCTTGAGCTTTCTGTACTTGTCAGCCCAGCCCATAACTCTGCCGAATTCGCCTGCTATCTTAGCGTCAACAGTCTTGATCTGACCGTCATAGATGTTACCGGTTGTACCGTCGATGGAGATCCAGTCGCCTTCAACGAATGTCTTGCCTGCGAGAGTGAACTTCTTGTTCTCTTCGTCCATGTTGATCTCGGAGCATCCGGATACGCAGCATGTTCCCATACCTCTTGCAACAACGGCAGCGTGAGATGTCATACCGCCTCTTACAGTGAGGATACCCTGGGAAGCCTTCATACCTGTGATGTCTTCGGGGGATGTTTCAAGTCTTACGAGAACTACCTTCTTGCCCTGTGCCTTCCAAGCTTCTGCGTCATCAGCTGTGAATACGATCTGACCGCAAGCAGCACCGGGGGAAGCGCCGAGGCCCTTGCCGATAGGTGTAGCTGCCTTAAGAGCGGCTGCGTCGAACTGCGGATGGAGAAGTGTATCGAGGTTGCGGGGGTCGATCATCAGAACAGCTTCCTGCTCTGTCTTCATTCCCTCGTCAACGAGGTCGCAAGCGATCTTAAGAGCAGCGGGGGCTGTTCTCTTACCGTTGCGGCACTGGAGCATATAGAGCTTCTTGTTCTCTACGGTGAACTCCATATCCTGCATATCGTGATAGTGCTTTTCGAGAATGTCGCAAACCTTTACGAATTCAGCGTAAGCTTCGGGGAACTCCTGCTCCATCTGTGCGATAGGCATAGGAGTACGAACGCCTGCAACAACGTCTTCGCCCTGTGCGTTCTTAAGGAACTCACCCATGAGCTTCTTTTCGCCTGTTGCGGGGTCTCTTGTGAAAGCAACGCCTGTACCGGACTCATTGTTGAGGTTTCCGAATACCATGGGCATTACGTTAACTGCGGTACCCCAGGAATAGGGGATATCATTGTCGCGGCGGTAGACGTTGGCACGGGGGTTGTCCCAGGAACGGAATACTGCTTCTATAGCAAGCTTGAGCTGATCAACGGGGTCAGAGGGGAAGTCCTTGCCGAGCTGGTTCTTGTATTCAGCCTTGAACTGTTCAGCGAGGCTCTTGAGGTCAGCAGCTGTGAGGTCAACGTCGAACTTGACGCCCTTCTCTTCCTTCATCTTGTCGATGAGCTGCTCGAAGTACTTCTTGCCGACTTCCATAACGACGTCGGAGAACATCTGGATGAAACGTCTGTAGGAGTCGTAAACGAAGCGCTCGAAAGCGGGGTCGGAATTGCCTGCGATCATAGCAGCGACAACTTCGTCGTTAAGACCGAGGTTGAGGATCGTATCCATCATGCCGGGCATGGATGCTCTTGCGCCGGAACGAACGGAAACGAGCAGAGGATTCTTGAGATCGCCGAATTTCTTTCCGTTGATCTCTTCCATTTTCTTAACGCACTCCATAGCCTGAGCCATGATCTCGTCGTTTATCTTTCTGCCGTCCTCATAGTACTGAGTGCACGCCTCGGTAGAAATAGTAAAGCCCTGGGGAACGGGAAGGCCTATCTTGGTCATTTCTGCAAGATTGGCGCCCTTGCCGCCGAGGAGCTCTCTCATTGTTGCGTCGCCTTCGGAGAAAAGATAACAATACTTCTTCGCCATTGGTGTATTACCTCCAAAAATTCATTTTCCGCAGTCCGTCCGGGCAGGGGCATACCGCACAGCCTGTCCATGATCTCCGCGTAACATATATATTATAGCAGATATTTCTGTATAATTCCATTGTGCATTACATAAAATAATTTTTAACATTTTTGGATATTTTCACCAAATTTGTAACAACTCTGTAATTGCTGTGTAATGCCTATTGCAATTCGGGTAAAAATGTGAGATAATATTTTATATAGTGCTTTGAAACACTGCTCAATTAATTATAGTATAAGGTGATCGCTCCATGAAAGATTGTTATTATAACCGTGAACTCAGCTGGCTGAAATTCAACGAAAGAGTGCTCGAGGAAGCGCGCGACAAGGACGTGCCTATCTGCGAAAGACTGCTCTTCTCGTCAATATTCCAGTCAAATCTCGATGAATTCTTCATGATACGTGCAGGCAGCCTGTACGATCAGACCCTTGTTGACAGCGACAGCACCGAAAACAAGACCGGCATGACCTCCGCCGAGCAGCTCGATGAGATATACCGCAGATCCGCCGCCCTTCTCCCCGTGCGCGATGCTGCCTACCGCGAGATAATGGAGGATCTTGAAAAGTTCGGCATCGAAAGAGTGCGCTTTGAGAACCTCTCCCCCGATGAGGAACGCTACCTCGAGGAGTATTTCAATGCGGAGATCCGTCCGCTGATAAGTCCGCAGGTCGTCGATAAACGCCACCCGTTCCCGTTCCTTGCGAACAAATCCACTTATATAGTATCTCATATAGAATCGAAAAGCTCCGTAAAGCTCGGCATAATCGCTGCGAGCGGCAGCTTCCCGAGACTCATCTTCCTGCCCTGCCGCACGAAGATACGCTTCATGCTCGCCGAGCGGCTGATACTGCATTTCGTATCCCTGGTGTTCGAGAATTATAATATACTTGACAGTGCGATCATAAGGGTGACGCGCAACGCCGATATCAACCTGGAGGAGGCGCTGTACGACCATGATGTCGATCTGCGCGATGTAATGGAGGAGCTCCTCAAAAAGCGCAAGAAGCTCTCGCCCGTGCGCCTTGAAATGACCGGAAAGCTGGACAGTGAAGCGGAGGAATTCCTGCTCGGAAAGCTCGAACTGCGCAAAAACCAGCTTCTGTTCTGTGAGACGCCCGCGGATATGTCGTTCGTGTTCCGTCTCCGCGACAAGATAGGCGAGGCACACCCCGATTTCTTCTATCCTGCTTTCCGTCCGCAGGAAAGCCCCGATATCATCAAGAACGAGAAACTGATACCGCAGATACTCAGAAAAGATATCCTTCTTTCCTATCCGTATGAAAGCATAAAGCCTTTCATTTCACTGCTGAACGAAGCTGCGGAGGATCCGCAGGTAGTATCGGTAAAGATAACGCTCTACCGTGTGGCGTCAAACTCCAAGATAGTGGAGGCACTCATCAATGCCGCCGAGAACGGCAAGGAGGTCTTCGTTCTCGTTGAACTGCGTGCACGCTTCGATGAGGAGAACAACATCGGATGGTCAAAGCGCCTCGAAGAAGCAGGCTGCACCGTCATATACGGTCCGGAGAGCCTTAAAGTCCACTCAAAGCTGCTCCTCATCACACAGAAGACCGAGAACGGTCTGCGGTATATCACGCAGATAGGCACCGGAAATTACAACGAGAAAACTTCGGCGCTCTATACCGATCTTTCGCTGATGACCGCCGACAGGAATATCGGCGCCGAAGCGGGCACGGTGTTCAACGCGCTCTCGATGGGCACGCTCGTCGAGAACAGCCAGTATCTGCTGGTGGCTCCGCTGAGTCTGCGCAACAAGATTATAAGCCTCATCGACAGGGAGATCGCCGCCGCTAAAATGGGCAGGGAGTCCTATACCGGTCTGAAGCTCAATTCGCTGACCGACAAGGTGCTCATGGATAAGCTGATAGAAGCATCCCGTGCGGGCGTGAAGATCGAAATGGTGATACGCGGCATCTGCTGCCTGGTGCCGGGGATACCCGAACGCACGGAGAATATCACCGTTACGAGCATTGTGGGAAGGTTCCTTGAACATTCGCGCATATACATCTTCGGCAGGGGCGAGGATATGGCACTGTACATCTCCTCCGCTGATTTCATGACGAGAAACACGATACGCCGCGTAGAGGTAGCCGTTCCCGTGCTGGACAAGGATATCCGCAAAAGGATACTGAACATCTTCGGGACAATGCTCGCCGACAACGTAAAGGCGCGGGTGATGCTCCCCGACGGTTCGTATATGCACCGCAGGGACATCGAGGAGATAACTCCCGATACTCCGAGGATAAACTGTCAGGAATACTTTATAAAGGAAGCATACGAAAGAGCGGAAAAGGTCAGGTCGGCGGCAGAAAAACCTGCCGTACAGCAGCAGTCCGCAGTTAAAAGAGTCAGGGTAAAGGTGCACAGGGTAAGAAATGGATCCGGAAAATAATCACAAACGCAGGCGGTTCTGCCGCGATAGGAATTGCCGTAACGGAGGAACATCATGAGATACGCAGTCATTCTGATGCTGCTCGTGCTTTCGGCGTTCTTTTCAGCGGCGGAGACCGCTTTTTCATCCGTAAACAAGATACGTCTGAAACATGACAGCGACAAGGGCAGCAAAAAAGCTGCGCTCGCCCTGAGGATAGCCGACGACTTCGACAGGGCGCTTACCACGATACTTATCGGGAACAATATCGTCAATATACTTTCGGCATCGCTCGGAACGATGATCTTCACCGACCTGTTCGGCCATGCGGGCGTGGGCATCTCCACCGCCGTGATGACCGTGCTGGTGCTGATCTTCGGAGAGGTCATACCCAAGACCTACGCCAAGGAAAATGCCGAGAAGCTCGCGCTCACATCGGCGGGCTTCCTCAATTTTCTGATAAAGATATTCACGCCTTTCTCGGTGCTTTTCATGGCGCTGAAAAAAAGCGTATCCAAGCTGTACAGCTCGGCATCCAAGCCGAGCGTGACCGAGGACGAGCTGAAAACTCTCATCGATGAGATAGAGGAGGAAGGCGTCCTTGAAGAGCAGGAGAGCGACCTCGTGCGCAGTGCGCTCGAATTTGACGAAAAGACGCTCGAACAGATACTCGTGCCGAGGGTGCGGGTGTGCGCAGTCGAAAAGAACGCGGATATAGATGAGATACGCGAAAAATTCCTCACCGAGGGCTACTCGCGCCTGCCCGTGTATGAACGCAGCATCGACAATATCACCGGCATCATCACCGAGAAGGATTTCTTCAAGCTGGTGTCGTCCGGAGGAAATCCCTCCGGCATCGAAAGGATAATACAGAAAGCGCTCCACTTCACGGAGTTCATGCCGATATCCGAGGCTCTGCGCGAAATGCAGCGCAGCAAGCAGCATATCGCTGTCGTGAACGATCAGTACGGCGGCACCTGCGGCATCGTGACGATGGAGGATATCATAGAAGAACTCGTCGGTGAGATATACGACGAGAGCGACGAAGCGGACGATTCTTTCACCGATATGGGTGACGGCTGCTATGAAGTCTCTGCATCGCTTGCAATAGGTGACATGACCGAGCGAATGGGTCTGCCCGATGATGTGATACAGGGAGACAGCAACACTGCGGGCGGCTGGGCAATGGAGCTTTTCGGGCGCATACCCGAAGAGGGCGAGGAGATAACGAACGGTATTTTCACCGTGAAGATACTCTCCGCGGGGGAAAGCCATGTGGAAAAGCTTATGGTGAAGGTTTCTGAAGAAAATGAGGAACAAAGCGAATAGCATCTGATGACGCCGGAATGTCATTCTGCTTTATGAGTTCTGACATCCGGTCTCTGATATATAAATCTCTGATTACTAAGAGGGTGTTCTGTTATGGAGATCTATCTGGATAATGCCGCGACGACACGTCCGTGCGAACCCGCGATCACCGCCTGCTTTTCGGCTATGGCGGAGAATTACGGCAACCCGTCCAGTCTGCACGGACTGGGGATCAGGGCGGAAAATGCCGTTACCGAAGCGCGGAAGGCTATCGCCGCGGGACTGGTGTGCGACCCCGAATGTCTCACGTTCACATCGGGCGCCACTGAAGCTAACAATACTGTGATACTCGGTGCCGCGGAACGCTACGGCAGACGTGCGAACAAAATAGTCGTTACCGATATCGAACATCCTTCCGTTGCCATGCCGGTAAAGCACCTTGAAGAGCACGGCTTTGAGATAGTACGCATAAAAGCCATGCGCAACGGGGATATCGACGAGGAGGCATTCATCAATGCGGTGGATAAGAATACCTTCCTCGCGTCTTGTATGCTGGTCAACAACGAAACAGGTGCGATACTCCCCGTAAGGCGCATATTCTCGGCGATAAAG
>CAMVEM010000074.1 GCA_947166515.1 uncultured Clostridia bacterium
CCGAGACCCTCGCCGTTTGAGGCGCCCTTTACAAGTCCCGCAATATCGACGAATTCAAGAACAGCGGGAGTGAATTTTTCAGGATTGTACATCTCCGCCAGCTTGTCCAGGCGTTCATCGGGTACCGATACCACGCCGACATTGGGCTCAATGGTGCAGAACGGATAATTCGCGCTCTCAGCGCCCGCGTTGGTCAGTGCGTTGAACAGTGTGCTTTTTCCGACATTCGGAAGTCCGACCATACCGAGTTTCATATTTAAAATGTCCTTTCTTTTGTGAATAGTATACTTTTTTAATTGCTTAAGAGAAAAATGAAGTTCACGCTTGTGTCTCTCCCGCCTCCGGCGGGAGAGACACAAGCAAAAAATTCTTAAGTAATAAATAGTGTTTTTATTATACCATATTTTCAGAAAAATGCAAGCTTTATTTTTTCTTTTTGGCTTTATCCGCAATTTTGTTGATAAGCGCGAGAACCGTTCCCGTCAGCAGAGCGGACATCACGGTCCCGATACCTACGCTTCCGAGATATCCGATAGTAATGAAGCAAAGCACACCGGATATGATAACTACCGAAACGTCAAACCCTATCTTTACTTTGTAAAATTTACAGCCTGACACTTCCGTTATCGCGCTGACTATACCTTCTCCTGCGAGCGGCATTATATTTGCGGGAAGATAGAAGTGAATACCTACCGCAACAAGAATAATGCTTATCAGCTGAAAAACTATCTGAAGCGGGAAAAATCCTGTTTTCGGTATCATTCCCACAAAGCCGTTGCACATAGTTGTGAACCAGCCGAAAATTATCCCGACCGGAATCTGGAGCAGCATTATAGGTCTGAACTTTTTTCTGAGCAGTATTATCTGTATCAGCACGAAGAATGCGTGCATTATCATAGTTCCGAGACCCATGTCAAAGCCTGTCCAGAGCTGTACCGCGTATGGAAGCGTGCTGAGCGGCGATACGCCGAGATCGGAAAGCACCGAGAATGCTATGCCCGTTGTCATCAGAAACAGTCCGAAGAAGTACAGGGGCAGTCTTTTCGGTAGATCTTCCGACATTTTTCCGTTCTTTATCCGTTCTGTCATTGCGTTTTACCCGCAGATCGCAGCGATAGCCTCGGCATATATTATGGCATCTTCGAGCAGCTCGTCCACGGTTATAAATTCGTTTGCTCCGTGCATGTGATAGTCGGTATCTCCGCGTTCCACTCCGAATGCAACCCCGCCTGTGATGTTATGGACATAGGTGCCGCCGCCGATAGCTATGCAGTGCCCTTTTTCGCCCTCACAGTGTTCATATACCGCGAGAAGCTTCTGCACAAAATCGCTGTTTTCGTCGGTTATGTGCGGTTCGTCGCCCATATATCCCGAAAATTCGCAGCCTGCCTCCGAGAGCGCCTCTCTTTCGGCTTTCTCGACTTTTGCAAGTGACAAGCATACCGGAAATCTAACGTCTATGCACCCGCTGCATCTGCCGTTTTCCATGCTGAAAATGCTGAATACGAGCGTCAGCGCGCCGGAACGTTCATCCGAGCATTTAAGCCCGATGCTCTCGCCGTCAGTTTCACCGAACGGGAATTTTGCTGCAAGTCCATGTATTATTTTTTTCTGCTCGCCGTCTGCAAGCGGAAGCTTATCCAGCAGGGCGATAAGCGCGGTAACGGCGTTAAGTCCGCCTTCCGGGGTGGAAGCGTGCGCCGAGCGTCCCGTGCATTTTATGATGTAGTTTTCTCCCTGTTTCTCAGATGTGAATGTCAAACCGCAGGAAATTCCAGATGCCACAGCAGCTATCTGCTCCGCGGATATCCCGGTAATGACACATTCCGCTGTATCGGGTACAGCGTTCGGTATGCTCCCGCCGTGAACGCTTATTATGCTGCCGCCGACGTAGGTTCCCGAGAACCGCGAGCGCATCATGCCTTTTTCGATGTTGATTATCGGGAACGAAGCGTCGGGTGTGAATACATTTTCCGGGAGTTTATCCTTGGCAAGATATATTTCTAGGTCTTCCGAGCCGTTTTCCTCGTCAGTACCGAATATCAGCCGCACACCTTTTTTCAGCGGTATCCCGAGTTCCTTAACGCACTTCATAGCGAGAAGTGAAGCGGCAAGCGGTCCCTTATCGTCAATGACTCCTCTGCCGTAAAGAACGCCGTCCTTTTCTGTCATTGTGAACGGGTCGGTCTCCCAGCCGCGTTGTCCTTCTGCAGGAACAACATCGAGGTGACATAAGATGCCGAGAGCGGGGAAGTCATCGTCCGGACACAGGTCGGCAGTTCCCACGACATCATAGAAAAGGTTTGTTTTGAATCCCGCGTTTTCGCATATTTCAAGCGTTTTGTCGAGCGCTTTGCGCGGCATTTTCCCGAACGGAGCTCCGGCCTCCGGCTCGCTTTTTACGCTCGGTATCGCGACAAGCTCCGAGAGTACCGACAGCATATATTCTTTGTTTGAACAGATGTATTCTTTGATTTTATCGTGCATTTTATCCTCTCAGTTCTTTTGCATAAACTCTCGATTCTTCACCGCGGATGTCCTTCGCTGTACGCAGAAAATGATATCCGTACTTTTCATACAGCCCTGTATGATTGGTCGAGATATACGTCATTCTGTATCCTTCCGATGCGGCAATGTTTTCTGCATGAGCGATCAGCTTCCCGACGTGGCGGTTTCCTCTGTACTCCGGTGCTGTGAACACAAACCCTATCCAAGGAGTAAGCCCGGTAGGCTGTATATCGTCCATATCTGACAGAGTGCAGAACGAAACAAGCTCGTCGCCTTCCGTCAGCAGGAATATCCTTGTATTCTCGCCGAGAAGTTTCCTCACTTTTCCGTCGCGTACGAGTTCATACAGAAAAGGTCCCGCACTCCAGCCGCACGTTCTTATTTTTTCGATCCAGTGGTCTTTTCTGTCGGAGCTGAAAAATTCAGTTATTTCCATGTTATTCCTTTATCTCATGATCTGTTTTATTCATTCAGATCGTCTTCGTAGTTCTCGGTAAGCAGTGCTTTTATACAGGAAAAACGGTTGGTTTTTTTGTTGTTTTCGACCATTCTTACGACGGCTTCACGGCTCCCGACGATTATAAGTATCTCTTTCGCACGTGTGACTCCGGTATAGAGCAGATTGCGGTACAGCAGATTGTTTGAATACAGCGTGAGCGGCATTATGACCGCCTTGTATTCGCTGCCCTGACTTTTATGTATCGTTACGGCGTACGCGTGATCGAGTTTGCTGAACATCTCACCCGTATAGACTGCTTTTCTGCCGTCGAAATCAATATGCAGGAGATTGTTGCTTACATCGACTTCAGATATTATCCCGATATCGCCGTTGAAGATGCCTGTCCCGTTTTCTCCGCCCTTTTTCCAGACAACATCATAGTCGTTCTTTATCTGCATGACCTTGTCGCCGAGCCGGAACACGGTATCAAAGAACCGTATCTGCTTTTTACTGTGAGCTGGCGGATTAAGAGCAAGCTGCAGCGAGTTGTTCAGCTCCTTTGTTCCCGCAGTTCCCATTTTTGTGGGGGAGAGCACCTGAATGTCGTCGATAGGGGAGTATCCGTATGTTTTCGGGAGCCTTGTCCGTGCGAGATCGAGCACGAGCTTCGCGGTTTCCTCATCGCTCGCGGTATTCATAAAGAAGAAATCCTTTTTGCGGTTGTCGAGCTCCGGCATCTCGCCGTTCACGATCTTATGAGCATTTGTGATTATCAGACTCTCTGCCGCCTGACGGAATATCTCTTTTAGCTCGACCGTCGGGATAAGCTTTGTAGCTATAAGATCACGCAGCACGTTTCCGGCGCCCACGCTCGGTAGCTGGTCAGAGTCTCCGACCATTATCAGTTTGCTTTCAAGTTTCACTGCACGCAGCAGAGCTTCAAACAACAGCGCATCGACCATAGACATCTCATCTATGATTATTACATCTGCTTTGAGCGGATTTTTCTCGTTGTGCTTGAATTTCGGCTTTCCGGATTTTGACGAGAAATCTACTTCGAGCAGTCTGTGTATTGTTTTAGCCGGACGTCCCGTAAGCTCGGACATACGCTTTGCTGCCCGTCCGGTAGGCGCCGCGAGCAGAAGGCGTTTCTTTTTCAACTCACACAGACGTATCACAGCGTTGAGCGTTGTGGTCTTACCGGTTCCGGGACCTCCCGTGAGTATGAAAATGTTGTTTCCGAGAGCGGCGTTTATCGCGGCTTTCTGTAAGTCTTCATAATGAATGTTTTCTTCCCACTCTATGCCGGCGATATCCTCGGAATAGTCCTTTTCGAGCGGAGCTGAAAGCTTAAGCATAGTTGAGATCTTTTTGGCGATATATGTTTCAGCGCAGTAAAACTCGGCGAGAAAAACATATTCGCGGTGTATCGTTTCGATGATCGCGAACATTCCCTCGTCGATACCCTCAAAAAGCGCCTTGTCGAAATCTTCCTCGTCAATATTTATAAGACGGCATACCACCACGCAGAGCTGAGTCCTCGGAACACAGGTGTGACCAGCGCTGGCGTTCTCGCGCAGAGCGTACGATATGCCCGCTTTTATGCGGTTGGTGCTGAACATGGAAAGTCCGAGATCGTTCGCCATTCTGTCGGCAATCGAGAAATCGACGGAAAAATCACCCTCGCACAGAAGATATGGATTTTCCTTCACGTTGCGCACGCTCTCGCCTTCGTAAACTTTCCAGACGATAGATGCGGTAAGCGGACTTATATCATATTTCTGAAGAAACTCTATTATCGTTCTTATACCCGCTATCTTGCGGAATTCTGTCCCGATGTAAAGCGCCTTATCAACGCTGATACCATTGAGAGTCGATAACCTTTTCGGGTCATTTTCGATAACATCGAGCGAATCCTCGCCGAACGCAGCGACGATCTTCTTGGCCATCGCAGGACCTACGCCCTTGATAATACCGCTTCCGATATATCGGCGGATCTCTTCGGGCGTGGTCGGGAGCTTTCGCTCACAGGTCACGGCTTTGAACTGTCTGCCGTATTTTACGCTGTCACCGTATGTTCCGCGCAGAATGAGGGATTCACCTTCAACAATGTCGCCGAGAGTGCCTACAACGGTCTCGGGTGCTCCGTCAATGTCCATCATAAGCACTATATATCCGTTGTCGGGATTTTTATATATTATTTCTTCTGCCGTTCCGCTTATGGTGAGAAGCTCTTCGGTCGTTCCGGGCATTTCGGTTAACTCTTCTTTCTATCATTCTTACTATTGCATCATACATGATCCGTAATATCGTATAAGCACCGAATATTCCGCAGAAAACTGTGATAAAAAAGCATACTGTCTGCATTGAAACACCTCCCGGGTGCTTCATTATATGCGGGAAAACGGTGATGTGACATCGGATTTGCGTAATAATGTTATTACTGTACTTTTCGAAAGGCTAATAACACAGCCTCCGGTGTTGGGAATGTACATAAAAACACATTATATTATACCGCTAAAACGAGGAAATGTCAACATTGCTGTTGACAAAACGGGAAAAAGTGCATATAATTAAATTAAACTCAATCAAATTGAAAGGAGTAATAATCTATGGAATATAAATACAAGACAAAAATGGTCTGCTCGACCGAGATAAACTTTACACTTGACGGAGACGTGGTAAAGAACATATCGTTCAAGGGAGGCTGCAACGGAAATCTCAAGGCTGTATCCATACTTGTTGACGGAATGACAGTCGATGAGATAGAACGCAAGCTCGGCGGAAATACCTGCAGCGGACGTCCCACATCATGCGCCGATCAGCTTGCAAAGGCGGTAAGACAGGCGTATGACGAGAGCCGTAAGCCTGCGTGAGAAACGGAGCGACATCATGGAAAAAAACTATGATATGCTGAAGCTTGAAAATCAGCTCTGTTTTCCGCTTTATGCCTGTTCACGCGAGATCGTGAAAAAGTACAATCCGCATCTTGAGGAAATAGGTCTGACCTACACTCAATATATCGTGATGATGGTCATGTGGGCGGACAGAAAGATAAGTGTAAAGCAGCTTGGCGAGAAGCTTTATCTTGATTCCGGAACGCTCACTCCGGTGCTTAAAAGTCTGGCTTCAAAGGGCCTTGTAACAAGAACACGCTCGTCCGAGGACGAACGTGTGCTTATCGTTGAGATAACCGAAGACGGCGAAGCACTCAAAGAGAGAGCAGCCGAGATACCGCCGAAGATAGCCTGCTGCGTATCGCTTACACCCGAAGAAGCGGGGGAGCTTCACCGTATGCTGTATAAGATACTCAGCGCAATGTGACAGGTTTTTAAACTCCGTATTTGATGTGCAGTCTTTCGAGCTTTTCTCCGAACGGCTTTGCAAGAAACATCAGAAATATAAAGTTCGATACGGCATAGCTCACTGTGTAGGGTATAGCGGTCACAAGTGCGGAAAGATACACTGCTGTATCAAATTCTCCGCTGTACCATAAGGTCGTCCAGATGTCCATTATGAACGAATAAGCAATGCCCGAAACAACTCCGTAAGTAAGCAGCAGTACGCGGCTCTTTCTGAGAGGGTCGGACAGCAGTCCCGCAATGAATCCGATAAGTCCCCATGCGAGCATCTGGAAAGCTGTCCACGGTCCCTGACCCATGAATATGTTGGAAATTATCGCTGACATAGCGCCTACCAGGAATCCCGTTTCGCTGCCGAGATACATACCCGTGATTATCGTTACAGCCGTTATCGGCTTGAAAAGCGGTATGAACCGGCCGAACACACACAGTGCGATCATGACCGACGCAATCACCATTCTTCGCGTTCCGGTCTTCTTTTTTTCGTATCCCGAAAAGAACACGAACAGCGTCATCAGCGCGACTCCGAGAGAAATAATGATATGTTTTCTGCTGTCGAAAACGACTGCTCCGAGTATCACCAGCGCCGGGATAAAAATGAACGGGAAAGCTGTTTTTATAAATCTGCGGATACCTGCATTCTCTATTACGATCATACGTCACTGCTCCTTTTCCCGTTGAGTTTACATAGCTCCGCAACGGACTCCGCTGTGACCGCGTTTTCGAAGTGACCTCTTGTGATGCGGCTGGCGGCAGTGGTATAAAAGCTGTTCGCAGAGAAGAATTCCTGGGGCGGAGCATCCGAAACTATCTCCCCGCGGAAGAAAAGCGCGCATCTGTCCGCTATGCCCGCTGCAAATTCCACATCGTGCGTGACGGTGACTATGGTCATTCCGGAAGCGGTGAGGTCCCGCATAAGCGACATTATCCGAAGCTTTGATGCGGCGTCAAGCCCCTTTGTCGGTTCGTCGAGCAGAAGAATTTTGGGTTTCAGCGCAAGCACCTTTGCGAGTGCGACGAGCTGCTGTTCACCGCCGGAAAGATCGTAGGGGTGCTTGTCAAGATGCGGCGAAAGATCAAACGGCAGGGAAGATATATCCACGTCCGCATTATAGAGCTCCTCGAGGACGGTATTCCTCAGAAATACCGTCTGTATGTCCTGCGGAAGAAGCGCGATACACTCATTGTAAAGGCTCTGATTTTTATAGTCTTTTATTTTTTTGCCGAATATTAGGACGCTGCCGGCGTATTGTTTCATTATCCCGGACGCTATGCCGAGCGTGGTTGTTTTACCGGAGCCGTTCCCGCCGAGTATGCAGAATATCTCGCTTTCATATACTTTAAATGAAAGCCCGCGGAGAACATCGGGAAGACTTCGTTCATATCTGAAATAAACGTCTTTGAATTCGAGAACCGCTTTTTCTTCAGTTTTCCGGGATATTGTGGTTTGCTCGGCTTTTTTGTCATTTTTATAGCTCCTGATGAGCTCTCTTCCTTCACGGACGGTAAGCGCGCAGTTCTTTTCTCCGAGAAGTGCGGATATTCTTGCCGCGGCAGGCATGGCGCACATTATCTCCTGCTTGTCATAGATTTGGGAGATAACGTCTTTCGGAGCGCCGGATTCGATGATTCTTCCACCGTCAATTATGATAAGCCGGTCACATACCGGTATTATCTCTTCAAGACGGTGTTCGGCAATTATAACGGTAAGTGAAAGCTCGCGGTTGAGCTTTTTCACGGTGTTTATAAAATCGGAAGCGGTTATCGGGTCGAGCTGTGCAGTAGGTTCGTCAAGTATCAGCAGATTCGGTTCCGTTACCATTACGGAGGCAAGGTTTATAAGCTGCTTCTGACCACCCGAAAGCTCGGATATGTTTTTGTCGAACTTGTCCTCTATACCGAAATAACAGGCCATTTCTGCTGTGCGGCGGGCAATGCTGCTCTGCGGGAGTCCCATGTTTTCAAGCCCGAACGAAAGCTCGTGCCAGACTTTGTCGGTAACGATCTGATGCTCGGGATCCTGCATTACGAATCCGATATCCGATGCAGATGAACACTCGCTCACAGGTTTTCCGCAGAAAGATACATTACCGGAAACATCTCCGAGCGGAGAAAGCTCCGGCTTTAAAAGGCGAAGGAGCGTGGATTTCCCGCTGCCGGTAGCTCCGCATATTGCAACGAATTCACCCTCCTTAACGGAGAGTGAGATGTTGCTGAGGACGGGGAAGCTCGCTTTCGGATATGTAAAACTTAAATTTTTGACATCAAGTATTTCCAACGAAGCTCCTCCTTCCATTCAAGTAATACCGGCAGAAACGACAGAAAGCCGTATGATATATAACACGTCAGTGCGAGCGGAGATGAATTTATCCCGGACATAGCAGGGTAGAAGGTGAAATCCGCTTCACCGGCTGCGAGAGCCCAGATTATCAGAGCTGTCGGGATAATGCAGAGTATAAGGAATATCAGGTCGCCTTTGCTGAAATGGAACAGCGAAAAGCTTGTGCGCCTGTGCTCTCCGTAGCCGCGCGCAGCCATGCTGTCGGCAGTGATTATGCCGTTTTCGAGCGACCACGTCGCCATTATCGAGAATATCCTCATCTCGCCCTTGAGAGTATCTGCAATATTGTCGCCGCGATAGATGCCGAGAGCTTTCTGTGTTCTGCGGACTTTTAAAGTCTGCGTCCTCATGAGCGGAACATATCGCAGCGCCATTGAGAGTATCAGCGACATTTTCGGCGACAGTCTTCCGAATATGTACAGCAGCTTGTCCGCGGTCATTATGAGTGTAAATGTGCGCAGCCTGTACAGTATTCCGATTATCATAGCAGCAGCAAAAATGCCGTAAAGAAGCGCTTCAAGCGTTATCGGACTGTCATTCACAACAAACAGAACTGTCACGCCGTTGTGATACCATATCGGATTTATGACCGCGAGTATCAGGAAAAGCAGCAGAAACGAAAGGTGCAGCTTTATATGTGCTTTTTTTTCGAGAACTATGAGAGAAACGAGGGAACCGAACAAGGAAAGGGTAATGATAACAGGATTCATGGAAAACATAGCCGTACCGATGACACACAGATAGTATATCATCAGCACAGCGGGGTTGAGTTCCGCAAATCCTCTCATATTGTTTCCCCCTTACATAAGGTCGTTCCCGAGTTCACAGGTATAGAGCCATTCTATCTTGTCGCCGTCGGAAAGCTCATATTCCGAGCACATCACGAACGGCGCGTCGCTGTTCACATGATATATCCACCCCGACAGGTCGCCGTAGTCAAATTCGTACAGGTAGTTTATTCCCGCGACGTATCCGCCGGACTTGCTTTCGAGCTGTATGCCATATTTCCTTCCCGCTTCGGTGAGAATGTCATATACGGTATCGCCTTTTTCGATCGCAAATTCTTTTGTATCGAGAATTATACCGTTTGCGGGAACATACTCGTTTTTATCTTTCCCGGCTATTGTATCGCATCGTATCGTCAGCGTGACTGTTCCGACGATATCTGTTTTTTCCGGAAAATCGCCGCTGTAGTATTCTTCCTTGCTTCTGAAATCAGTGAAGAATATGAAGCAGACCGCTCCGGCTGCTAATATAATAACAGCAATAAAATTTGATATTCTCCGCTTTTTCAGCAGAAACAGTATGATGCAAACCGCTGCGGCAGCTGCTCCGATAATGATATATGCAATTATCTTATAATCGGACGTTTTGCCGTACTCTGTTTTTATATAGTCATTTCCCGAAGATTTGGTAGTGACAGCGGGAGAAGATGCGGTTGTTTCGGGCGCAGTTGTTATTTGTTGCTCGGAAGTGATGTTTTCATTGTTATCCCGTTCGGTGTTCCTTTCGGGATCAAAGCTTTTGGTAAGATCATAGAACCGATCACCTTTTTCGGCATTGAGCCTATAAGCGGTCAGCGCCATAAACGCCTGCACCGTGGCAGTCTTGTTGGAGTTTCCGCCTTCTGTATGTGTAAAGCTTCCGTCCGGGAGCTGATACTTCATTATACCGTCGATCAGAGTATGACCGTTTTTCACGAATCGTGCATCGGAAATATCTATCCCGAGCGCCGAAACGGCTATCAGCACCTGAGCGGCACTCTCCGGATTTTTCGTGCCGAAGCTCTGATAGTCTCCGTCTTCGAGCTGCTTTTCCGACATAAATACGACCGCGCGTTCAAGAGCTTCCGAAACAGCTTTGTTTTCGTTTATATTGGGGGCGAGTGCCTGCACGGTCATTGCCGTGACATCAATATCTCCGTGTTCGCCCATGAGCGCCCAGCCGCCGTCGTCGTACTGCATACCGATAAGCTCGTTCACCAGCTTTGATGCTGTATAATTTTCGCACTCAGCTCCGTTATTCAGCAGGTGAAGTCCGTAGATCATGCTCATTATGCCTTGCTTGCCGACGGAATTTTCCGCAGTCTCGTTTATATACGGGGACTCATGACCCGCGGCAATCATTGTGAGCGCGTCCTTCTGGCGGGAGGTTGCAGAAGGAATGTTGTTTTCCGCAATATATCCTTCGAGCGAACGTAAATATTCAGTAAGATCATATTTCCCGCTTCTTGCAAGTGTGATCACGAACCATTCCGAGCCTTTTCCGGCGTTGTCTGAGAGCTCTCCGTCTATCCATTCCTGAATGGAAGAAGCTCCCGACAGTCCGAGTTCATAGCCGATTATTTCTTCAACGGCGGAAGCGGCGATATCGGAAACGCTTGAACTGGCAACAGCCGCACACGACAATGCGAGTGCGGCTGTTACGATAATTGATAAAACGGAGAGGACCTTTTTTTTCATTACTTTCTCTTCTTGGAAACTATCACAGCACCTGCTGCGAGAACTGCGATACCGGATATAACGGCGATATCTCCTATACCTGTATCGGGCGAGCCCTTGGAGCTTGTTGTGGCTGCGGATACATCACCTGCGCCTGTGCCTTTCCCAGGTACAGCGGTCTCATCCTTGTTTTCTTCCTTAGTTTCTGTTTTTGTTTCAGCCGGTGCAGCTTCTTCAAGTGCTTTTACGGAAGCAACGCATACCGGAGGAACAAGAGTCTGAGTTTCGGAAACAGCGCTGATAATATAGCTACCCTCTCTCGGCGGGAATGTTATCTCCACTTCACCGTTCGCGTCTGTAACATAGTCTGTGGGAGAACCGCTGAGTGTTATCTTTGCGCCCTCGACCGGAACGGTTATCGGAGCAAAGTTCTCGTCAAATCCTACTGCGGAGAGCTTCAGCTTTGCGGTCGCGGGATTTTCGGAATTGCCGGAAGCTTCAACCTCGTGCTGGTCAAAATAGCAGTAAACGTCAGAAAATCCTGTGGTATCCTTGAAAATAAAAGCGTTGAGATAGTCTCCGTCCTTTACAGGGTCAGAAAGTCCCATTGCCATTGTGTTGTTAAGGTAATATCCGTAGCTTCCGCCGTTCTCAACGCCCCAGAATTTAGTTATCATTTTACCGTATTCGGAATCTGCCGTAGCGAAGCCTGCTTCAGCACCGCCTTCGTAATACTTGTCGTGAGTGATGAGCATAACATCGTTGATCGTGAGTGTGCCGTCGCCGTCAGCGTCGGAAAGCTCAATTCCGAACTGAGGAACTGCAAGTTCACCCTTGTCGTTTGCAATCGTAACATATACGTCTGCGAATGCCGAGAAGCTGAATGCTCCGATTGCCGCGATCATTGCGGCTGTTTTTGCTATTGTTTTTTTCATTTTCCTGTTCTTCCTTTCATTTTAAGAAATTACTTCCATAATAACGCATAAAAAAAGCTTTCCCTGACAGGAAAGCGCAACAGAAGAGAAAGGATCTTTTCCGGCTGCACTTTTCATTTGCCCAAAAATGCGTTTTACCGAAGCGAACGACAAGCGCCCCGGCTTTCGGAGCATTTATCATGCTCCACGGTCGTGACTGCTGCGACGGAATTTCACCGTACTTCTCTCGGCTCGTTCGCTTTAATGTTGTTATTATACCACAGTATAAGGTATATGTCAACTATTTATTGTACAATTCAAATGAATGTATAAATATGATTTTGGTTATTTTATCCTAAGTATTGACATTTGGAGGTATTAGTGATACAATATATAGTAATAGATAGAAGTTTGTTGGTTTTTTACGGTCAGAAAAGGTGATCTGTATGAAGATAGTTAAAATATTAGTTTCCGTTTTGCTTGCGCTGACTTTTGTGATAAATTCTGTTCCCGAAGCTTATGCGGAAACAGATTATTATATAAAGGTACTCTCTGCAAATGTCAATTTCAGGAGCGGTCCCGGAACAAAATACAAGCTCAAAGGCCGCAGCGGCGGAGCTATCTCGCTTACATATCTCGGTGCGCAGTTCGATGACGTTGATATCCTGTGGTATAAGGTACAGGACAAAAACGGATTTACCGGCTGGGTATCGAGCAACTATGCGCGCAGATATTTTAAGACAGATGCAAAGCCGAAGATAGATAAAGTGGAATACACCTCAGACGGTACGGTTTATTCCGATATCTATGAATATATCAACAACTCATCTAACGATGCGAATGCGGTAGGTGTCCAGGTCGTAGCGATAAGAGGAAGCGACAGGCGTATATTTGACTGGACATGGGGATATTCCAAGCTCGGCGTAAAGAGCGTCGGAAACGCTACTAAGTTCCGTGTTGCGTCAATAAGCAAGACAGCTGTTGCTATCTGCGCTGCAAAAATGCAGGAGCAGGGAATAATAGATCTCAACAAGCGCATCGACAAATTCTGGGGAGTAAGACTTCCGCGCGCTATATCGCTCTCAACGCTTATGGCTCACTGCTCCACGCTCAGATATCTTACTATAAAGCCCGATAAAGAGGGGCTCCTTGAACAGCTCATGCGCAGCGATGGATATACCGATCAGGAGATCGGCAGCGCCGCATCATGGGGATATAATAACTTTGGATCGGCTATAGCGGCAGCTACGCTTGAACTTGCGTCCGGTGACTTGCTTGAGAATTATGCGCAGAAAAATCTTTTCCAGCCGCTCGGCGTAGATATGTCGTTCTTCTCTGGCAATATCAATAATAAGTCAAGACTCGCCACATTGTATGAAGAGGATCACGGACTGGAAATGACGGCAGTCGAGGCTCAGTATGTTGTTCCAGACGGTAAGATAGGAAGCAATGCCGGTAATTATATCGGCGGACTCACAGGCTCTGCAAGAGATATAGCAAAGATGTACTATATGCTTGCAAATGACGGAAAATACGGCAGTGTGCAGATACTTGCACCTGAGACTGTCAAGTTCCTTGAAACAAGATATTTCACAGCCGAGGAAAACGGCGGAAAATTCAGACAGTGCTTCGGTTTCCGATATGGAAAGGATTTTTACGGAACTTCCGGCATTTATTATCATACCGGAAATGCATACGGGGTAATTGCACTTGCATCGTATGACCCGAAAACGAAGAATGTTGTTGTAGTGATCACGACAGGCGCGAGCCATGAACGTGACGATAACGGTATATACAAGATATGTGCCGGAATAACAGAGGAGATCTATACAAAGATCAATAAAATATGATCTGGTAGACAAATCATAATTTGTGGGGGAATTTGCGGAGGGCTTTCCGTAGTCGCCTATGAC
>CAMVEM010000075.1 GCA_947166515.1 uncultured Clostridia bacterium
CAGACAGCCGTAAAGGCAGCGAAGAAGGAAGGCGCTCACGCTCAGATAGCGATCTCCTACACTCTCGGCGAGATTTTCACAACCGAATATTATGTAAACTACGCAAAGCAGATAGAAGAATGCGGCGCGGATTCGATATGCATCAAGGATATGGCGGCTTTGCTCACTCCTTACCGCACAGAAGAGCTTGTAAAAGCTCTCAAAGCTAATGTCAAGATTCCGATTCAGCTTCATACGCATTATACTTCGGGCCTTGCTTCGATGTGCTTATTAAAGGGTATTGAAGCCGGTGTTGATGCTATAGACACTGCAATGTCTCCGCTCGCGAACGGAACATCTCACGCTCCTACTGAATCTATGGTAGCTGCGTTGCAGGGAACTCCTTATGATACGGGACTTGATCTGAAACAGCTCACTTCGATGCGTCCGTTCTTTATGGATCTTCGCAAGAAGTATCTCGACAGCGGACTTCTTGATCCGAAGATGCTTGCGGTAGATGCTAACGCGCTTATTTATCAGGTTCCGGGCGGAATGCTCTCGAACCTGCTTTCACAACTCAAGCAGGCAGGAAAATCCGACAAGTTCGACGAAGTGCTCCAGGAAGTTCCGAGAGTAAGAAAAGACGCGGGTTATCCGCCGCTTGTAACTCCCACATCCCAGATCGTCGGTACACAGGCTGTGTTCAATGTCATCATGGGTGAGCGCTACAAGACTGTTACAAAGGAATTCAAGGGTCTTGTCAAGGGTGAGTACGGTAAGACTCCCGCAACGATCGATCCCGAGTTCAGAAAGAAGATACTCGGTGATGAGAAGCCGATCGACTGCCGTCCCGCAGACCTTATCGAACCCGAGCTCGAAAAGCTCAAGACAGAAGCAGCAAAGTGGACTCAGCAGGACGAGGATGTCCTCAGCTACGCTATGTTCGGTCAGGTAGCCGAGAAGTTCTTCGAGAAGCGCCGCGACAAGCAGAACGGTATCGACGCCGTTCACGCCGACAAAGCGAACAAGGTAATGCCGGTTTAAGATCGTCGCTTGCGCTTGAGATCTTCGACGCTTACACTCGAGATTGGGGGAAACCTTTTGTGAACAAAAGGTTATCCCCCAAACCCCTTTCCAAAAAACTTTACTCATTTCACAATAAAAAGGTGAGATCATTCCGGTCTCATCTTTTCTTTTAAAAAAGTTTTTGCAAACCCGAAAATAGAGGTGAGGGGGCGGAGCCCCCTCAGAAAAAAGAAATCCCCCTCCCCAAGGGGAGGGGGGAGTGTGAGATCATTCCGGTCTCACCTTATTTTAGTTTTATAACAAGTTTGTTGGGTACGCATATTATCGGAAGATATTCAGATTTTAAAGGTCCGTGATTAACACAGATCTTGTCGGGACAGCTCGCTTCGGAGACATATATCTGTCCGTTTTTTATGCAAACAACGTTTGTGCCGTAATCAGCCTCGACCGTGAATGTCTCGTCCGGAGCAGTGCGGAGATCAATAGTGCGTATCACTTCTCCGTCCGATCTGATCTCGGCAATGTGTTTTTCCGGATCGTGAACAGTAAAAACTATAATTGTGTAGATCGCGGCTGCCGCAAGTAAAATTACGGCAGCCGCTATTGCTATCTTTTTTTGCATATCAAGTATAATCCACAACGTTTACCCACGAAGCGAGGAATTCCTGCTCCTTTTCGTTGCCCTTTACAGACTGTGAAGCCGCAACTATCGGCATCCACTTCTGGACATACTGCAGAGCTGTATCTGTCTTCTCACAGTAGAGCTTTAAATACTGCTTTCCGATATCCTCTTTTCCGGCAAGACAGAAAACAAGATATGTTCGTGCGACATCGGCAGAAGCATTGCCCTGTGTTGCGTGCGCCCAGTCGATTATATAAGGCTTTCCGTCTGGTGTTATGATGATGTTGGCGGGATTGAAGTCGCCGTGGCAGAGCTTTAAATGCTTCGGCATTGATTCGAGTGTTGTGTGAAGATCGTATCTGACGGTAGCAGGGAAGGATGAAGCCGAGATCTTTCCGTGCATTTTGTCCTTTAATCTTCCGAGAAGCTGGCATTTGTGAGAAAGAACATCTATCTGCAGATCAACGAAAAGATTCATGTATTCGTCTATCTTCTTCGGGTTTTCTTCCCACATCTGCATCAGCGTCTTACCCTCGATGAAATCGGAAACTATCGTCCATTTGCCGTCTATGGTTATTACTTCACGTATCTTAGGAATATTAAGACCGGTAAGCTCGACTCTCGCCTGATTGAGGGCTTCGTTAAGAACGCCCTGTTTGGAACAGCTCTCGTCAAAAACCTTCAGTGCGCAGTCACCGTCGCGGTATATTGTTTTATCCTTGCGTTTTGCAATTATATTATCAAGCTTCATATTGATCGTTCCCTCCTATCACTGCTTTTTGCTCCTGCCGCGTTTTTTTGGTGCCGGTGCGGCTTCCGCTTTAGCTTTTCTTCCTCTTCTCTTCGGAGCCTCGGTAACAGTTTCATTCACAGCAGCATCGGTTTTCGGCTTTCTGCCTCTCCTTTTCGGAGCTTCGGTCACGCTCTCGGCCGTTACGGCTGTTTTGGCTTCGGGCTTTCTTCCTCTCTTAGCGGGAGCGGTTTTTCCTGTGCTGTCACCGGGCATTTCAACATCCTTGAATGTCTTTCCGTAATAAGCATTAAGATAGAGCTGCTTAAGCTCACTTATAAGCGGGTATCTCGGGTTAGCGCCTGTGCACTGGTCATCAAATGCAGCTTCTGTCATCTCGTCGAGCGATTCGAGGAAATCCTTTTCCGAGACGCCGTAATCAGCGATAGTCTTTTTTATTCCGATCTTCTTTTTGAGGTCTTCAACTGCGTTTATGAGGTTTTCTAGCTTTTCACTGTCCGTTTTTCCGCCGAGGCCGAGATAGTCCGCTATCTCAGCGTATCTCGCAAGTGTATGCGGGTGGTCGTACTGTGAGAATGTTCCCATTTTAACAGGCTTTTCGGAAGCGTTGTACCGCATTACGTCACAGATAACGAGAGCATTCGCGATACCATGAGCTATATGGTGGTATGCGCCGAGCTTGTGAGCGAGTGAATGTGATATACCGAGGAACGCATTTGCAAATGCCATACCAGCCATTGTGGCGGCATTTGCCATTTTTTCACGCGCTTCAACATCTGTCTGGCCGTTCTCATAAGCACGCGGCAGATATTCGAAAATAGTTTTGAGAGCCTTAAGCGCAAGTCCGTCGGTATAATCCGTAGCCATTACCGATGCGTAAGCTTCAAGAGCGTGTGTCACAGCGTCGATGCCGGAGGCTGCTGTAAGTCCCTTAGGCGCTGTCATGTGCATATCCGTGTCAACTATAGCCATGTTCGGGAGCAGTTCATAATCCGCGAGCGGGTATTTGCAGCCGTCGCGCTTGTCGGTTATCACCGCGAACGGAGTGACCTCCGAGCCTGTTCCCGCAGAAGTCGGGATAGCAACGAAGTATGCTTTCTCGCCCATTTTCGGGAAAGTATAAACACGCTTTCTGATATCTATGAAACGCATCGCCATATCCTTGAAGTCAGCATCGGGATGCTCGTACAGCACCCACATTATCTTGGCTGCGTCCATTGCAGAACCGCCGCCGAGAGCGATAATAACGTCCGGCTTGAACGAACGCATCTGTGCCGCGCCGGCTTCAGCACTGTCAAGAGTCGGATCGGGTTCTACATCAAAGAATGTAGAATGAACTATACAGAGTTCGTCGAGCTTATCGGTTATCGGTTTTGTGAATCCTGCGCCGTATAAGAAATTATCGGTAACGATGAATGCGCGCTTTTTGCCCATGACGTTTTTAAGCTCGTCAAGAGCAACGGGCAGGCAGCCCTTTTTGATATACACTTTTTCGGGTGTTCTGAACCAAAGCATATTTTCTCTCCTTGCCGCAACGGTCTTGATGTTGAGCAGGTGCTTGACACCTACGTTCTCGCTTACGCTGTTTCCGCCCCATGAGCCGCAGCCCAGAGTGAGCGAAGGCGGCATCTTGAAATTGTAAAGATCGCCAATTCCGCCGTGCGAGGAGGGGGTGTTTATCAGAATTCGTCCGGTCTTCATTCTTGCGGTGAACTCATCGAGTATCTCTGTTTCGTTCTGAGTGTTCAGATAAATAGACGATGTGTGCCCGAAGCCGCCGTCCGCTATAAGACGTTCAGCCTTGTTGAACGCATCGTGTATATCCTTTGCCTTATACATGGCAAGAACAGGGGAGAGCTTTTCATGCGCGAATTCTTCCGATATATCAACATTCGTTACTTCGCCTATCAGTATCTTTGTTCCGTCGGGGACCTTTATTCCGGAGAGCTCTGCGATAGTCGCAGCTTTCTGACCTACTATCTTTGCGTTCAGTGCGCCGTTTATGATTATAGTGTGACGCACTTTATCGAGCTCCGCACCTTTCAGAAAATAGCATCCTCTGTCGTAGAATTCTTTTTTCACAGCATCGTAAATATCCTTATGCACGATAACGGATTGTTCGGACGCGCATATCATGCCGTTGTCGAATGTCTTTGAATGGATTATCGAGTTTACAGCAAGGACAATATCCGCTGACTTGTCGATGATCGCGGGAGTATTTCCTGCGCCGACGCCGAGTGCGGGTTTTCCGCTTGAATAAGCGGCCTTTACCATTCCGGGGCCTCCAGTCGCGAGGATAATGTCGGCTTCTTTCATGACGAGAGTGGTCATATCAAGGCTCGGAGCGTCTATCCATGAGATGATGTTTTCGGGAGCTCCGGCAGCTATTGCAGCGTCGCGTACTATGCGCGCGGCTTCGATAGTTGACTTCTTTGCTCTCGGATGTGGGCTGAAAATGATGCCGTTTCTTGTTTTCAGCGCGATCAGAGACTTGAATATTGCTGTAGATGTCGGATTTGTCGTCGGGATAACCGCTGCGATAACGCCGATAGGTTCGGCTATCTTTCTGATACCGTATGCTTTGTCTTCCTCGATCACACCGCAGGTCTTTGTGTTTTTGTAAGCGTTGTAGATATATTCGGCGGCATAGTTGTTTTTGATAACCTTGTCCTCAACGACGCCCATTCCGGTCTCCTCGACCGCCATTTTTGCGAGCGGAACGCGGGCTTTGTTTGCAGCAGAAGCAGCGGCGAGGAAAATCTTATCCACCTGCTCCTGAGTGAATGTCGAGAATTTCTTCTGAGCTTCCCGTATCTTTTTGAGTTCAGCCTCAAGAGCCTGAACGTTATCAACGGGAGTTCTTTCTTTTCTGTCCATGGAGTTCCTCCTTAGATCATTGGCAAATGCCATATTATTTACATAATAATAATATCACAAATCGAAGCGTTTGGCAATACTATATGAATTGTTTTATATTGTAAACGTTTTTTTCTTGACTTATACTTAATTTAGTGATATAATAATAGTACAATTTATGATATGAAAATGTGGATCGTTATTATGCTGCAATGTATTTTAACGTTCCGGACGACTATTACTGAAAAGGAGAAACTATGAAAAAACTGATAAGCATTTTATGTTCTTTGTTAATTATTACTGCTTCTGTAGCTTCATGCGGTAATAATAATGAGAAAAAAGATAACAATACTACCACTACGACTAAGGCTTCGGTTTCCGTTACTTCCGAAGATACTGCAAAAGTTGCGGAAAATACTACAACTACAACATCAGCAGCAGATGAATCAACTGATTCTCCTGCATCATCATCAGAATCGGAAACAACTGCAAAGCCTGAAGAAACTACCAAAGAAACGTCCGCTTCTGAGACGACAGCTGCTCCAGAAACAACATCGGAAACCACAAAAGCAACAACAGAAGCAACAACAGAAGCAACAACAGAAGCAACTACCAAAACTACTACGGAAGCAACTACAACAACTACTGCCTCTACAACCACTGCCGAAGTAAAACCGGCTTCTACAGGTATAGCAAAGAATTCAATTGATATGGCTGCAAATCTGAAACTCGGTTGGAATCTCGGCAACACACTAGATGCAACAGGTAATGGACTCAATTCCGAGACATCCTGGGGTCAGCCGAAGACTACAAAAGAACTTATACAGTATATCAAGAAATGCGGGTTTACTTCTATCCGTATCCCGGTAAGCTGGAGCAACCATGTTGACGATGACAATGTGATCGATGCAGCGTGGATGGCAAGAGTAAAAGAAGTCGTAGATTATGCTTACGACAGCGGTCTGTATATCATTTTAAATTCACATCACGACTGTGACAGATATTATCCATCGGATGAAAATTATGATAAAGCATCAGAGTACATAAGAGACGTCTGGTATCAGATATCATATCAATTTGCTGATTACGACGAGCGCCTTATATTCGAATCAATGAACGAACCGAGACTCACGGGAACAAATATTGAATGGTGGTTCCAGTCGAACGATGCAAAAGGCGTTGCTGCTATCAAGAATATAGTAAAGCTCAATCAGGTGTTTGTCGATACAGTAAGAAAACAGAACAAGGGATATAACAACACACGTTTTCTCATGGTACCGAGCTATGCTGCAAGCCCGGATTTTGCACTTAACAGCGCTTTTGAAATGCCTACTGATACGATAAGCGGAAAGCTCATAGTATCTGTACATGCATATTCTCCGTATGATTTTGCTATGAACAAGAACGGCTATACTGAATGGAACAGTTCAAGGAAAAACGAACTTGGATTCATCAGAAGACTTGATCAGAAGTTCATTCAGAAGGGTTACGGAGTTGTGATCGGCGAATTCGGCGCTACCAACAAAAACAACCTTGAAGACCGTTGCGCATGGGCGAAAGACTATACAAGCCTTGCAGCATCATACGGAATTTCCTGCTTCCTCTGGGACAACGGAGGTATCAAGGTAGGCGAAGAGAACTTCGGTATGATAGACAGAAATTCACTTAAAGTTTATTTCCCGGAGCTGCTCGAAGCTTATTTATCCGGTTATGCAGAGTCTGGACAGAACAATCAGGCTGCAGCATAAAAAGTAACTAATAAAAGTTTTTCCCCCGCTGACAGCGGGGGAAAATTATGAAAAGCCATAATTTCTTTAAATATCGGTGAAACTATGCAGAAAAAAGATGATCTGAGAAAAAAAGCTGAAAAACTCGTCGGAAAGATGACGACCGAAGAAAAGATACATATGCTGACCACACACCAGCACGCCGTTGAAAGACTCGGGATAGGTGAGTTCTATATTGGATGTGAAGCGGCAAGAGGATATGTCGGCAGGGAACCGGAGAAGTATTCTACCGTATTTCCTCAGCCGGTAGGACTTGCCGGTACTTTCGACAAAGAGCTTATGTGGCTTCTCGGAGGTGTAGCGGGACGAGAATTCCGCGCATACTACAATGAAGAGAAAAAGGGCGGACTGTGCGTCTGGGGACCTACAGTTGATATGGAGCGTGATCCTCGCTGGGGCAGAACAGAAGAAGCCTACGGAGAGGACGTGTTTCTCGCGGGAGAAATGACGCGTGCATATACGCTCGGACTTGCCGGAAACGATGACACTTATCTGATGACGATACCGACGCTCAAACGTTTCTGTGCAAACAATAACGAAGCTACACGCATAGACTGCAACGTGTTCATGCCGCCGAGACTTAAATATGAATACTACTACGCCGCATTCATGAATGCGATAAAGTTCGGCGGCGCAAAAAGCGTTATGGCTTGCTACAATTCGATAAACGGCGTTCCGGGAATGCTGAACCGCGACTTACAAACTGTGCTCAAGGAAAAGTGGGGAATGTGGTTCACCGTAACGGACGGAGGAGATTTTGCACAGACAGTAACCGCTCACAGATATTGCCGCGATCATTCTGAAACGCTCGCCGAAGCGCTCAAAGCCGGATGCGATATAATGACCGACAGTGATGATCTTGTCGTGAAGTCTGCTGAAAAGGCTCTAAAAGATGGTCTTATCACCGAAAAAGACATTGACCGTTCCGTTCAAAATACTATATATGCGAGAATGATGCTCGGACAGTTTGATGAGAACTGCCCTTATAATGATATTTCAAAAAATATCATAGACAATGAGGAATCGAGAGAAGTAAATCTCCGCGCTGCGAGAGAACAGATCGTTTTGCTGAAAAACAACGGCATATTGCCGCTGAAAGAAAAGCCCAAACGAATAGCGGTTGTAGGACCGCTTGCCGACGAGAATCTGCGCGACTGGTACACGGGATATTTCCGCGACAAGGTTTCAATTCTTAAAGGAATAAAAAAGGAATTTCCGGGGGTACAGATCACACATGACACTCTCTGGGACAGAATAATAATAAAAGCGTCCAACGGTAAATATCTGAAAATACACGATGACGGAATAGTATATGCCGACGCGACGAAGAGCAAGGCTGATGTTTTCGAGCTTCAGGATTGGGGCGAGAACTGGTGCAATTTCTTCTCCGTGAAGCATAAGAAATACCTGAGACTTGATGACGGAAAACTTAAGCTGCATAACCATACAGTCTATGACTGGTTCACGCGCGAAACGTTCAATCTGTTCTACGGCTATGATAACATAGCTATAGAAGATTATCAGTTCCACCAAAAAATGACCGCGGACAGAGAAGGGAACATAACCTTTGTAAAGCGCCGTGCTTTAATGCCCGAAAACAATTTTGACATAGTAAATGTTTCATTCGGTGAAACGCGCGCCGAGGAGCTTGCGGAAAAGTGCGATCTTGTCATTTACTGCACCGGAAATCATCCTGTACAGACCGCGAAGGAATGTTACGACAGAAAAACGCTGGAGCTGAATGTCCAGTCGGATATGGCCGATGTGCTTTACAACTCGAACAAAAACACGTTAATGGTGCTTGTTTCAAGTTATCCTTACGCGATAGAGCACGAAAACGCCATACTTCCCGCGATAATTTATACATCGCACGCGGGTGCGCATCTCGGGACAGCAGTCGCGGAAACGCTTACCGGAAAAAATAATCCCGCGGGCAGGCTTGCTATGACATGGTACAAATCGGAAAGCGAGCTGCCGGACATTGAGGATTACGACATAGAAAATGCCGGAACGACCTATATGTACTATAAAGGCGAGCCGCTTTATCCGTTCGGATACGGACTTTCGTATTCGCATTTTCTGTACGGCGGACTTCGTGTGACACACAACGAATTCGGAACGGCAGCCGAAGTGATAATTACAAATGAAAGCGATATCGACGGGGAAGAGGTAGTGCAGTTTTATTACACTGTAAAGGATTCTGCGGTTTCGCGTCCGATAAGAAAGCTCTGTGGATTTGAAAGAGTTCATGTTGAGTCCCTGATATCAAAAAAAGTCATTGTAGAGATACCGGAGCATATCCTTCAGATATTCGATACGCACAGCGGGGAAATGCTCACCGAAAGCGGAACTTACATTTTCGGCGCCGGCGGAAGCTCCGGTGATATACAGGTAACTGCCGAAGTAAAGATCAACGGAGATACTATCACACCACGTAAGGATAAATTCGAAGCGCAGATGTTTGATGAGCATTCGGACATACGTATTGATTATGCCAAAGATATAGAAAAATACTATATCATATCTTCGGGCTGGTCCGCAAAAGCTGTTTATAATGATATTGATTTTTCAGGCAAGAAGGAGCTTGTTATAACTGCGGGCTGCATCACCGGAAAAGGAAAACTTACCATTAAGCTCGGTGATAACGCACTTGAAGCGGAAATAACACCGAGCTGTTCATACAGCGATACCGGAGAATATAAGTTCGCGCTGCAGGAGAATATCCCGGCAGATACTCCGCTTACACTGAATATCTCCGAGAACGTATTTGTGTATGATATTGCAGTAAAATAAACTGCGATTGACATTGTAACACGACAGTGCTATAATATAATCTATCAATAAAGCGAAAGGAAGCAACAAAATGAAAATAGAAACAAAATGCCTGCACGAAGGATATACTCCTAAAAACGGGGAACCGAGAGTTGTTCCGATAGTTCAGAGCACAACTTACGTTTATGATTCCACAGACGAGGTGGCTGCGGTATTTGATGATCCCACCAAGAGCCTTATCTATTCGAGATTTGAAAATCCCACGACTGACGCTGTTGAAAAGAAGATTGCCGCACTTGAAGGCGGAGTGGCTGCAATGTGCACTTCATCCGGTCAGGCTGCAACACTCTGCAGTGTGCTCAATATATGTGAATCCGGTGACAGCATCATTTCTTCCACTTCAATTTACGGAGGAACGATAAATCTGTTTGCAATCACACTGAAAAAGCTTGGCATTGAGTGCATTTTTGTTGATCCGGATTGTACTGAGGAAGAGCTTAATGCTGCGTTCAAGCCGAACACAAAGCTTGTATTCGGTGAGACTATCGCAAATCCCGCGCTGACGGTGCTTGATATTGAGAAATTTGCAAAGGCAGCGCACAAGAACGGTGTTCCGCTGATCGTGGACAATACTTTTGCAACACCTTATCTTTGCAGACCGATAGAGTGGGGAGCAGATATAGTTGTTCATTCCACATCAAAGTATATGGACGGTCACGCCGTGCAGGTCGGGGGAGTAATAGTAGATTCCGGTAAGTTCGACTGGGCGGCAAGTGGAAAATTCCCGTGTATGACAGAGCCTGACGAAAGCTATCATGGAACAATATATACTGAAAAGTATCCGTTTGCACCGTACATAATAAAAGCAAGAATGCAGCTTATGAGAGATTTTGGCTGCTATCCCGCAGCAAATTCGTCGTTCCTGCTCAATCTCGGCCTTGAAACTCTGCCGGTAAGAATGAAGCAGTATGTTGAGAACGCAACAATAGTTGCTAAATATCTCGAATCCAACGATAAGGTCGAGTCGGTATCATATCCCGGGCTTGATAGCAGCAAGTATCATGAACTTGTAAAGAAATATCTGCCTCTTGGATGCGCAGGTGTTATATCTTTCTCAATCAAAGGCGGAAGAAAAAATGCTGTTAAGTTTATGGACAGCTTAAAGCTTGCTTCCAATGAAGTTCATGTTGCAGATATCCGCACATGCGTTTTGCATCCTGCGTCCGCAACTCATCGTCAGCTTACAGATGAACAGCTTGTTGCTGCCGGAATTGACGGCGGAATGATAAGATTCTCAGTAGGTCTTGAGAATGTGGAAGATATACTCGATGATCTTAAGCAGGCTTTTGCGAAGGTGTGATTATAAATCAGACGGGCGGTATTTAGTTATCGCCCGTTTTTGATATTATTTATCTGAGGGAACTGTACAGAAAAAATTTGACATGCAATTGCGTAAAATAAAAATTTTACGCAATACAGGGAAGCGAAAAATCACTCAAAACGACTTAAGAAATCATATTTTGCGCCCCGGAGCTTTTCAAGTTCTCGGAAGTAGCTCTTATAAGGTTCTGTGCCGAAAACATAAGGCACGAAAAACCTGCAGCCTTTAAACTTTGCGCACTTAAACTCACACATAACACACATACGGCACACGCTGAGCATATTTACGCACAAGCGACATAAACAATATACGCAATCAGCATATCGCATATCGTCCGGAGCTATAGCATATATTTCAAAATCATCAAGTGTATAATTAACCATACATTGAGAACGGATATTCTGCATTGATCTGATATTCATTACGGAATTCCGTTATATTTTTATCGTACATTCCATTTACATAGCTTCTATCAGGTATGTGCATACGTCTATATTCTTCTATAAGATGTTCCGCATGAGCTTCCTGTAGCTTCTGTTTAGCTTCATCAAGCTTTAAGGCATTACAAAGATTAATAGCCTTTAACCGCATTTCTGAACTATATGCTGTTTTATTATATTCTGACAAAATATTAACAAAGTCGTCGCATGAAGCTTTATGTATTTCAATACCTTTGAATACTTCCTCCGGTCGGTCATTCAAATAATCATTTACGATCATGTTACGGAAAGTGCCTTCTTCTTGCCCTTCCGGGCTTCGTCGCATACGCGCTTCTCTGCTGCGCAGGGCTTTTCCCTGCCGGGAGCTTTCACGGCGCTGTTGCGCCGTTCGTTTGTGAGGCTCCTTCGGTCTTTCCATTATAGCAAATTCTTTCCGTTTGTCAAGGGTACTCCAAAAATTTTTTCAGATCGTTAGTCTCTACTATTTACGGGTTTGCCTCCGGCGGGCCTCGGAATCTAACATGCATATCGCTAAAGTGCAAATCTCTTGATGAACTCAAAGACGAAATCAAGAAACTTCTTGCAGAGAAGTAAAACAAAAGTGAGTGTCTCCCGCAAAGAACACACTCACTAAACCCACAAATACAATAAAGGAAAGGTCGGTAGCCTTATATCCGACCACCTATATTGTATAAACAGTATATCACATATCAGAAAGGAAGTCAAGACTTTTGTCCAATATCTATTGTAGCACTACAATATGAAATGAAGTCAAGACCTACATTAAGTTGACAATAATTAATAATTGTGATATAATATATTATAAGATAATTATGTTAATAGATTTCCCCGCTACGGCGGGGTTTATTTTTAATGATACTTGAGGTAAAATATGAAATTTGATGATTGTCCGGGATATCTTCAGGAATATCTGAACTACATAGAAACGATAAAGCTTCGTTCAAAGCTTACAGTCAAGAATTATTATACGGATATAAAGTTGTTTCTGAGATTTATCAAAGTCTCGAACGGACTCGCGACCGAAGATGAGTTTGATACAATAAAGATCGCGGATATTTCCGAAGACCTTGTAAAAAAAGTAACGCTTACGGATATTCTTTCATTTCTGACATACACATCATCCGAACGTGAGAACCAAGCTCAGGCGCGAGCAAGAAAAGCTGTTGCACTCAGACAGTTCTTTAAGTATCTTACTGTTAAGAAAATGTGGTTCGACGTAAGTCCTGCGCAAAATCTTGAACTTCCATCTCCTAAGAAGACTCTGCCGAAGCATCTTACTATTGAGCAAGCCACGGAGCTTCTAAGAACTTGCTCGGATTTTAAAGACTGGACTGACCACAGAGATTACTGCATGATAACGTTCTTTCTTAACTGCGGAATGAGACTTTCCGAGCTCGTAGGAATCAATGTAAACGATTTCATTTCTACAAAAGAGGGTGGAGAAAACGTACACAGAATAAAAGTTCTCGGAAAAGGCAGCAAAGAACGAATAATCTATCTGAATCCCGCGTGCGTATCTGCGTATGAGGATTATATAAAAGTTCGCCCGGATACTAAGGAAAAAGCATTATTTATAAGTAAACGTCTAAAACGCATTTCCAACCGCCGAGTCGAACAGATAATTGATGAGAAATTGCAATTGTCAGGACTCAGCGGTATGGGTTTTTCGGTACACAAGCTCCGTCATACCGCCGCTACCCTGATGTATCAGAACGGCGTTGATGTTCGAGCGCTCAAAGAAGTTCTCGGTCATGAGAATCTCGATACAACGCAGATATACACACACGTTGCAAATGAGCAGATACGCAATGCTATGAATATGAATCCGCTTGCAGGATTGACTCCGCCGGGCGAAAAGAAAAATAATGAATAAATTTGATATAATACTTGAT
>CAMVEM010000076.1 GCA_947166515.1 uncultured Clostridia bacterium
AAGCGACTCGCTTCGCAAATTAAATAACAAGTTTCTGCTTTTTTGACAAACTGACCGCAAAGGTATAAGCCTGTGCGGTCATTTATGTACAATATTATTTTAGCGCGTTTTGTCCGGACATTCAAGGACATTTTTTTAATATGACGAAACATATTTTATAACGATTTCGCTTTAGTGTCAATCAAAAAATAATATATTTTTGTTGACATATCGGCGGAGAAGTGCTATAATAAATACAACAAAGAGCACCTGTTCAAACGGTCGCTCCCGTATGTGTAGTTATAGAAATAACCGCCACAGTTTGGTCGCTATGGGCGGTTATTTTTTTATGCCGTAAATATCTCAGAATATGTACAAAAAGAGGTCAGTTTGTCAAAAAAGCAGAAACTTGTTATTTAATATGCGAAGCGAGTCGCTTTCGCTTCCTTTCGCGTCCGAAAGGAAGCGGGGCTTGGGGCGGAGCCCCAATCTCAAGCGCAGCGTTTCTCTGAAATTCTCAAGCGTAGCGTTTCTCTGAAATTCTCAAGCGCAAGCGACTTCTTTGTCAGTCTGACATATCTGTGATATGGTGTCAACTGCGGAAATAATGTGTTTTTTTCAAAAAAATGTTGCAAAATCCTCAGAGTTATGATATAATAATACGAATATATTTATAATGAGGTAATACTATGGCTAATGACATAAGAACAGCGTTCAGCGCAGCGGATATACTGCTTCCGGCAAACGCAGATATGGAAAAATGGGCGGTCGTTGCGTGCGACCAGTACACCGGCGAGCCCGAATACTGGGCAAAGGCGGAGAAATATGTGGGCGATGCTCCCTCGACTCTCGGACTGATACTTCCCGAGGTTTATCTTGAAGACACCGATGTTGACAAGAGAATTGAGGCTATCCACCATAACATGGACAGTATGCTCGGCACTGGCGTGTTCAGACTTTTCAGAGACTCCATGCTTTACATCGAGCGCACACAGTCCGACGGTATGGTGCGCCGCGGTCTTATCGGAGCTATCGACCTTGAAGAATACGATTATCACAAGGGAAGCACATCATCGGTGCGCGCGACGGAAGCGACCGTGGTTGAGCGCATCCCTCCGCGCCTTAAAGTAAGACAGGGAGCTCAGATAGAAGTCCCGCACATAATGATACTTATAGACGACGCGGAAAAGACGGTAGTTGAGCCCTGCAAGCGCATAAGAGAGGGCAACGCTCCGTTATACGACACAAAGCTCATGGCAGGCGGCGGAAAGATAAGAGGCTGGCTGCTCAGCGACGAGATCAAGAACGGCGTTTATGAGGCGCTGCACAAGCTCGGCGACAACACGGCGTTCAACAGAAAATACGGCCTGAGCGGATATCCCACGCTGTTATTTGCTGTCGGTGACGGAAACCACTCTCTCGCCACAGCGAAGGAGTATTATGAACAGCTCAAGGCGGCAAATCCTGGCAAGGATCTTTCAGATCACCCCGCAAGATACGCGCTTACGGAGATAGTCAATCTCCACAGCTCGGCGCTGCGTTTTGAGGCTATACAGAGAATAGTAAAGCATGTCGATACCGAAAAATTCATGGCGGAAGCGAAGCAGAAGCTCGGGCTGAGCGACACGCTTTCGAGCCAGCGCTTCATTGCTGTTGATAACGGTTCGGAGCATCTGCACTATATCCACAACACGACGTCTCAGCTCTCAGTCGGCAGTCTCCAGGACTTCATAGACGAGTATATAGCGAAGAACGGCGGCAAGGTGGATTATATCCACGGCGCGGACGTTGTACGTCAGCTTTCGCACAGAGAGGGCTGCATAGGGTTCATACTGCCGGATATGCAGAAGTCGGAGCTTTTCCCGACGGTCATAAAGGACGGCGCGCTTCCGAGAAAGACGTTCTCAATGGGCCACGCAGCGGATAAGAGATTCTACATGGAATCGAGAATGATCGTGAGATAACAAGTCAGATGAAAAAGAATGAAGAGAAAGTTCCGTCGTGTGAATTTCATCATGTCCACGATGAGACTCTTAAGAAAATAAGCGCGGTTATGCCGGACGAGGACAGCCTGTTCGACCTTGCCGAGTTGTACAAGATATTCGGCGACAGCACGCGGATAAAGATACTGTATGCGCTGTTCGAGTCGGAGCTTTGCGTATGTGACATAGCAACGCTTATCGGAGCGACGGTGTCGGCGGTCTCGCACCAGCTCAGGATACTCAAACAGGCGAGCCTTGTGCGGTTCAGACGTGACGGAAAGACGGTGTTCTATTCGCTTGCGGACGACCATGTGCGTTCTATTCTCGACCAGGGAATGGAACACGTCAGTGAATAATTATCAATTTTCAATTAAAAAGAGGTGTTAGTGTGGATCTGCCTTCGATAGAAGAATTTATAGAACGCAGCAAGGTGAACTGTGCGGCATCGGCAGATCTCACTGTAAGACGCAGATATATAGCCTCACTCGGAAACTGCAATATACCGAGTAAAAAAGAGTTTGACAGGTATGTGCGGGAATATATGGAGTCGGAAGAGGGCAGGGAAGCGCGAGAGAAAGCGCTGAACGCGATGAAATTCTACCGGCTTCTGATATCCGAGAATGCGGCGGAAGAACCGCGCATCGTGAAGTCATATACGAATTACATATCATCGCTGACGCCGGTGCACGCACCGTCTGCGGATAAGGACAAGCCCGCTCCGAAGAAGAAAAAGAAGCAGAAAAGTTCTCAGGCGCGCAAGGCCGAATACTATGCGCAGTACAGGAACTATATCATAACAAAGGAAGATACAGCCAGGCTCGCCGATATCGCGGCGGAGCTCATAACCGAGCATTATTCCGATGTGCGGAAGATACTCAGTCCGAAATATATGCGCGAGATGTGCAGCGAATTTGTTTCCGAACAGACGTACGGAAAATTCATGCGCAGAATGTATGATGAAGCGTCGCTCAACAAAAAGAGGATAGACTCTGTTATCTACAGCTCATATCTCCCGTATGAAACGCTCAACCAGCTCCTGCGCGGAACGATAGCAGAGCGCGTGCTCGCAGATTCCGGCTACGGCGCAGTCAACAAAAGGCGGCTTATAAGAGAGTTTCTCGCATCGTACTGCCCGGTCTATCCGCAGATAGCGAACGTTTATATGCTGCTGATAAACAGGTTCGACCGCGAAAAGCTGACGTCCGTTATCACAGAGGGCGCGGAGTATAAAAAGCTCACCGCGCACATGAAGGATCAGATAGCGATATCCGAACAGGCGCATGAGATGATACTGCGCGAGATACCCGACAACGTTATCGACCTTTATCCGGGCGCGAGAGCGATGCACAGACATTTCATACTGCATCTCGGACCTACAAATTCCGGAAAGACATATCAGTCGCTGCAGGCCTGCATGAAGGCGGAAACGGGAGTATATCTCGCACCGCTCAGACTGCTCGCTTATGAGATCTGCGAGAAATTCAACATAGAGGGAGTCCCCTGCAATATGCGCACGGGCGAGGAAGAGATAGAAGTCTCGTTCGCGTCGCATACAGCTTCGACCGTGGAAATGCTCAATGTGAACGAGCATTACGACGTTGCGGTTGTAGATGAGTGCCAGCTCATAGAGGACGAGGAGCGCGGCGGCGCATGGACTGCGGCTGTGCTCGGACTTATGGCGGACGAGATACATCTCTGCGCTTCCGAAAACGCCGAGGATATCCTCATCATGCTTATAAGGCTGTGCTCCGACACATACGAGATAGTGAGACATTACCGGTCGGTGCCGCTTGTTTTCGACGAGAGAAGATTTATATTCCCGCAGAGCGTCGAGCCCGAGGACGCGCTTATAGCGTTCTCGAAAAAATCGGTGCTGATGTATGCCGACGAGCTTCGAGCCGTCGGGATAAAAGCAAGCGTTATCTACGGCGATCTGCCGTATGATGTGCGCAGGAGCGAGGTCGCACGTTTCGTGAACGGCGAGACGGATGTTGTAGTTGCGACCGACGCGGTGGGAATGGGACTTAACCTTCCGATAAAGCGCGTGGTGTTCCTCGAAACACACAAGTACGACGGTCACAGGCGCAGATTTTTACATGGCACCGAGATAAAACAGATAGCCGGCAGAGCGGGAAGAATGGGAATGTTTGAAACGGGATATTTCACATCTGCTGAATTCCCGGACGACATAAACCGCAAGCTGCACAAAAAGAGCCACAGCGTAAAGACCGCGAGACTGCGCATACCCGAGACGATCATATCGGTGGATATGCCGCTTTCGGAGATACTTCTGCGGTGGGGAACGATACCTGACGACGATATTTTCACCAAGAACAGCGTCGAGCGCGAGGTCATGCTCGCCCGCGACCTTGAAAAGATCAGCAGCGATAAGCTCCTGATATACAGATTTGTGACGATACCTTTCTCGGAGACGAGAAGAGAGCTTTATGAATTCTGGTACGAGCTCTTTGAAAATGAAGTGAACGGCACCAGAAAGTCGGTGTTCTTCTATATAAGAACGCTTGAAAGGCGCGGCAGCGACCTCGAAGATCACGAGCTCGCATACCGCAAATGCGATATACTTTATTTCTATTTTGACAGGTTCGGCATGAAGGAAGACCTTAATGCGATAATGGATCTGAAACATGACATTTCTGCGGACATAATGGGGATCTTAGCGGGGAGCTGAGTTCTATGCGCGCTAACAATAAAAAGTTCAGCATGAAAAAGCTTAGCATAGCGGTCGGCGTGCTGGCATTTTCGATACTGTCCGCGATCCTTATTATAATCCTCAATTTTGCGAAGAAGGAAAAAACGCCTGATGTGCTGCAGAATGTCACAAAGGTAGGCGTGATACTGCACGGCGAGAAAAATGACAATAACTGGAACCAGGCTCATTTTGATGCACTTACGCGTGTTTCGGGAAAGCTTAATCTTGAGATCGAAGTAAGCGAAAACACCGCGACCGACGACTCATGTTCGGACGTGATAAAGGGTCTTGTTGAGGACAGCGGGTGCAGCATCATAATCGGAACTTCGTATGAGTATGTGAAGTATATAGAGAAAGCAGCCGCGGATTATCCGGACAGATATTTTCTGAATCTGAACGGCGAGAACGTGAGCAAGAATCTCGGCGCGTTCTTCGGAAGAATGTATCAGACGCGCTATCTCAGCGGGATCGTTGCCGGAGCAAGCACAAAGACGGGACATATAGGCTGCGTGAGTTCGTATCCCATAAGCGAGACGGTAAGAGGAGTAAACGCGTTCACGCTCGGAGTAAGAAGTGTGAATCCGGACGCGGTGGTGCATGTTATATACTGCGGGTCGTGGAATGACGACAATGCTGCCGGGGAGAGCACGGAAAAGCTGATAAACGAATACGGCGCGGACGTTATATCCATGCAGACAGATTCTCTTGAGCCTATGCGTATTGCAGAGGAAAAGGGAGTATGGGCGATAGGGAATAATTTCGACACATCGGAGATGTTCCCGAAGTCATTCCTGACAGCGTGCGAATGGCACTGGGACGAATATTACAGCGAGAAGATACTGCTGTGCAAGCAGGGAAAGTTCAGAGGCACATCCGAGTGGCTCGGATTTGAGAGCGGGATAGTTAAGCTGACGGAGCTCGACAAGACGAAGAATGCGTCGGTCGATTGCAGGAAGCCGCTTGAAATGGCGGAGCGAAAATTCAAGGAAAGAACATTTGACGTATTTTACGGACCGATAAAGGACAGCAGCGGGAATATCAGGATAGCGGAAGGCGAGTCCATGTCGGACGAGAACATGATGTTTCATTTTGAGTGGTATGTTGAGGGCGTTGAAATAGCGAACTGAACATTGTACAGGACACAAGCTCGGTTATAGATGCGCGAAGCGCTACTCGCCGCCGCAGCGCTTTTGCTGCTGCATTTATGCGCGCGTCCTGCGCGCTTTCGGCCGCAGCTTGCGGCCGGCAGCCCCCAAACGGAACAAGAAGCAAAATCCGGAAAAAGGAGTTGAAGATCGTTGGAGAAGATAAGAAAGTTTTTCAGCAGACCGCGGACGACGGTGAACATCTGCTTTATACTTGTGCTTATTTTTGTCGGTCTTCTGCTCAACAACAGGCTGAAGAGTATGCTGTACTCATATACTGAATTACAGGTAGCGAAGCAGTCTCAGACGATAGCGGAAAAAACATCGTCGATGTTCGGAGTTGAGCTTGCGAAGCTGAACAATATGTCCGATGTCGTTGAAAAGAACGAGAATAACGATCTTGAAAAAGTAATGGCGTCGCTGAACTTAAATCGTGAAGACGGAATGACTGTCGGGCTCTTATCGCCCGACGGACACACGGTGTACGGAGAAGCGTTCGCGGCTTCGGTATTTCCGGGGATACAGACATCGTTCAGGGGAATCCGCGCGATAAGCTATAACAAGAACGCAGGACTTTTGTTCACAAGTCCGGTGTATAACGGCGAGAACATAAAGTATGTCATTTATGAATACTGCCCGCCGGAATGCATTTTAAAGAATTTCAAAATAAGCTGTTTTGACGGATTCGGAAAGGCTCTTGTCGTTACGAAGGACGAGGAAATAATAGTCCCGTTCGAGAACGCTACGGTGGAGGATATCGACCTGTTTTACGGGAAAGAATTCGGCGCGGTCTATAATGAGATACTGAAAAGCATGGAGGTCAATACTTCTACATCGAGAAGGATCACCACGAACAGGGGAGACTATTATCTGTTCGCGTCGGAGATACCGGAAACGGATTTCTTCCTGGCGGGATTTGTGGATTCCGAAGCTGCCGCAAAGGGAGCGTATGACATAGTTCTGCTCGTGGGGCGCGTATTTGAGCTGATAACAGTGCTGTTCACGATAGGCTCGATCTATATAATTGTCACATCGAACAAGGTGAACGAGAACGACGAGCTTATAAAGGCGAAGAAAGTTGCGGAGGAAGCTTCAAAGGCGAAGAGCGACTTCTTAGCTTCAATGTCGCATGAGATAAGAACGCCTATCAACGCCATACTTGGTATGGACGAGATGATACTGCGCGAATACGACGACGAAACTCTGAAACAGTACGCTCTGAACATACGAAACGCGGGAAACAATCTGCTCACGATAATCAACGATATCCTCGACTTCTCGAAGATAGAATCCGGAAAGATGCAGCTCGTGCCGGTGGATTACGACACCTCGCTGATGATATACGACCTTGTGAGCATGATACGTTCACGCGCGGAGCAGAAGGGTCTTACATTCGTAGTCAGGGCGGACGAGAATATACCGAGAATGCTGTTCGGCGACAATATCCGTCTTAAACAGTGCATACTGAATATCCTCACGAACGCCGTGAAATATACCGATGTGGGAAGCGTTGTATTCAGCGTGGGATATGATAAGCTGAACGACCGCCAGATAAAGCTCAGAGTAGCGGTGAAGGATACCGGTATCGGAATAAAGAAAGAAGATATCGAACGTCTGTTTTCGCCGTTCGAGCGTGCCGATGAAACGCGCAACCGCTCGATAGAGGGAACCGGACTCGGTATGAGCATAGTGAAGCAGCTCCTCGCGATGATGGATTCGACTCTGAAAGTAGAGAGCGAATACGGTAAGGGATCGGAGTTCTCATTCGAGGTCGTGCAGGAAGTGCGCAACTGGATGAAGATGGGCAATTATGAGAACAACTTCATCCACAGCGCGGAAATCACCGGCGAATACCGCGAGACGTTCAAGGCGCCGGATGCGCAGATACTTATAGTTGACGATATCGAGCTGAACCTTGCGGTGGCGTCGGGACTTCTGAAAAAGACGGAGATCAAGATAGACACGTCGCTGAGCGCGAAGAATGCGCTCATGCTGACCGAAAAGAAGGAATACGACGTTATATTCATAGATGACAGAATGCCCGGAATGGGCGGCGTGGAGATGCTGAAAAAGCTGAGAGAGAGCAAGGAGAACCATAACTGCTCGAAGCCGTGCATAGTGCTGACCGCGAACGCTGTTTCGGGAGCAAAGGACAAATACATCAAGGAAGGATTCGAGGATTATCTGTCGAAGCCGATAGATGCGCAGGAGCTTGAAAGGACTCTGATGCTTTATCTGCCGAAGGAAAAGGTAGTTATAACAAGAGAGAGCATAGAGGCGCAGCGTACTGCAGCGGAGAACAAGGAATCCGCTGCGAGCATCGACGAGCTTAAAGATTACATAGGTGACAACGACAAGCTTTACGACGCGGTAAGCAGACTTATGCAGCGTACCGGCAAGAAATGATCGTCAGTTGTTGTCCGCCTCCCATTTAAAAAATCATCGCCGAAGGCGATACCACAATTATTCATTTTTCATTTTTCATTCTGAAAAAAGGGGGTGATGCGTTGAATTATAATACGATATTTGAGCTGGCGGCAATACCGTTCATACTCGGACTGCATATTTATCTGGCTATACGATATAAGAAAAGAACGGAAAAAGAAAAGGCGTTCTCGCGAATGGTAACATTCATCATGCTCGCGAATGTGTTCGATGTCTCGGTGGTATGGCTGAGCAACAGCAGCCTCGCTACAAGCGGGATAGTCGTGATAGTGAATACGCTCGACCACCTGTGCGCGATATTCTCGGCGTTCTGTACTGTCGAATATATCTACGCTTATATCCCGAAAGGATATAAGTCCCGAAGTGTCGGAACGATAATAAATCAGATACTCATTCTTGTGGGAATACTTGTCTATCTGCAGAACCTTCTTACCGGAAATGTGTTCGGAGTCGATGAGAACGGACAGTATTATGAGGCTTTCCTCTTCATTCCCGCAACATATCTGCTCCCGCTGTATTATGTGCTGTATGCGTGCGTGATAACGATAATACACAGGAAGTGCTTCCGAAAAGCTCAGCTCATCGCAATGGCAACAGGATTCGCTGCACTGTTCGTGTTATATACTCTCCAGCTCACGCTTCTGCAAGGATATCTCGTAAGCTTCTTCGCTTCGGCTCTCGCGGCGTTCATAATATTCCTGTCGCACGAAACGCCGGACTATTACGAGCTTGAACTTGTAATGGAGGACCTTAAACGCTCGAAGGAAGAAGAAAGCGAAGCAAAGCTGAAAGCTATCGCCGCTGACGAGGCGAAAACACAGTTCCTCGCGCAGATGTCCCATGAGATAAGAACGCCCATAAACGCGATCATGGGATATAACAACATAATAATGGAAGACACCGACGAGACCGCTACCCGCGAGTATTCGAGAAAAGCCCGTCTCGCGGCAAGAAGACTTCTCGATTTCTTCGAGGGAATATTCAACTTCATTGACGTCGAGGGAAGCGAGGAGCGTCTCCGTGAGATAGCGGAAGGCACCGAAGACGATGATATAGAGCTCTCCGCGTCCGACGGTATAGTCTCAAATCCGTTCATAGGAGCGGAGCAGATGAATATCCTCGTCGTTGACGATACCGAGATGAACGTTGACCTGCTGATAAGGATACTCAGGACAATGGGCTTTGAGACCGATTCGGCGCCGGACGGAGAAAAAGCGCTCGAAAAGATCCGCATGAACAGGTACGACCTCGTGTTCATGGACTATATGATGCCGGTAATGGACGGCATGGAGGCTATGAAGATCATAACCGAGGAAAAGCTCTGCGAGAATATACCGGTCGTGATGCTCACCGCCAACACGATAAAAGGCGAGAAAGAAAAATTCCTGGACGCCGGATTTGCCGAGTATGTCACAAAACCGTTCACCGTCCAGTCGATAAAAGAAGTCATACTCAAATTCCTGCCTGTCGATGAAGATGTCATCAATCAGGCGTCGTGGGAGCCGGAATGGAAGGAGCTCCAGAAAGAGCTGCCGCTGCTGCGGCTTTCCGCTGCAAAGGAATATTTCCTCTCCGACGCTGATTTCTACATCAGCGCGCTGAAAGAATACGCTACCACGAAGATAATCCCGAAGCTTGAGGAATATATCGAGAGATCGGATTATTACAATTACCGCGCTTCGATATGCGCGGTCAAGGATTCCTCAAAGCTGATAGGCGCCGACAGGATCGCCGTAAAAGCAGCCGAGATAGAGACGCTCTACAACAAGGGCAATATCGAAGAGCTCCGCATTAAGCACATCGCGCTCACCGAGGAACTGAAAAAGGTGATAAAACAGCTCGCCTCCGAACTGTACCTTACAGAGCACGAAACGGGAACTCTCGGTATGGATCAGTTCGATTCGAGACCGCTGATACTCGTCATAGACGACGATCAGACGCTTGGCACGATGATAGAGAAGATACTCGCAAGCTATTACCGCGTAGTCTGTATATCAAAGGGCGAGGAGGGAATAATCCGCGCGCAGGAGGATTCGCCTTCGCTTATACTTCTCGACGTTAACCTTGTAAGCATGGACGGATTTGACGTTATCCGCGCGCTTTCTTCCGTCGAAGAGACCGCAGATATACCGGTTGTGCTGATGACCGCCGACGACAACGGAGAAGCCGAGATAAAGGGCTTCAAGAACGGTGCCGCAGATTTCATCAGAAAGCCGTTCGTGCCGGAAGTGCTCATAAGACGAGTACGCCGCATCATCGAGCTGTCCGAGCTGCAGAAGCATCTGCGCCGCGAGATAGTCCGTCAGACGGAAAAGATAGGTCATCTGTCGAAAGAGGTCATGCTCGCACTGTCAAAGGCTGTCGATGCAAAGGACAAATATACGAACGACCACTCTCAGCGCGTCGCAAAGTATGCTTCGTGGATAGCGCGTGAGCTCGGAAAATCCAAGAAGGAGCAGGACGACCTGTACATTATCGGACTTCTGCACGATGTCGGAAAGATAGGCGTGCATGAGGAGATAATCAACAAGCCCGGCCGCCTGACCGATGAGGAATATGCCGAGATAAAGACGCATACCACGGTCGGATACGATATATTAAACGTGATAACCGAGATGCCGGAAGCCGCCAAGTGCGCGCGCTGGCATCACGAGAGATATGACGGAAGAGGTTATCCGGACGGACTTGCCGGTACGGATATACCGGAAGAGGCGCGCATAATCTGCGTTGCCGACGCGTATGACGCTATGACGTCACGCCGGGCTTATCAGGCGCTTAAACCGCAGAAAGAAGTGCGGGAAGAGATAGTCCGCTGCAAGGGAACACAGTTCGATTCCGACATAGCGGACGCAATGTTACGCATCATAGATGCGGACAGAGATTATGAACTTCATGGTTAAGGGGGCCATCGCTTATGGGTATAAGAATACTGATAGTAGATGACAGCAGAGTTGAAAGAACATATCTGTGCGGGCTGTTAAGTGCGCTCAAGATAACTGCGGACATCGCGGAAAACTGCGATGAGGGTGTGAAAAAGGCGTGCGAGGAAGAATATGACCTTATGTTCATAGATTACTTCATGCCAAACTCCGACGGAGTGCATACTCTCAAAGAGATACGCAGCAGGGAAGACAGCAGGAACAAGTCAACGCCCGCCGTCGCTATGGGAACCTCGGACAGCTCCGAGGGCAACGACTTTTTCATCCGGCAGGGATTTGACAATTACATCGAAAAGCCGGTGGCACACGATCTGCTCCATGCCGCGCTTCTGATATATCTCCCCGAGGAAAAGCGTGCGGAGATAGGCGGAGGCCAGTCCGCCGAGAAGAAGCGCCTGCTTCCGGAGGAATACGACTGGCTCATGGATATCCAGGAGATGAATGTCGAGGACGGTATAAAGTTCTGCGGTTCGGAGGACGGATTCCTTTCTGCGCTGAACATCTTCTACGAATCTATCGACAAGTATTCTGCGGAGATAGAAAAGTACTACACCAAGGGCAGATGGTCAAACTACACTATAAAGGTACACGCGCTGAAAAGCTCGGCGAGGATAATCGGTCTCGCGCAGCTCTCGGAGCTCGCCAAGGAGCTCGAAGCAGCGGGCGAAGCGGGAGACCTGGAATTCATCAAGGCAAAGACCGACGACCTGCTGAAATGGTACCGCTCGTTCAGCGAGAAGTTTAAGCCCCTTTCGGGCGAACCCGAGGACGACAGCGACAAGCCGCTTGCAGAGCAGGATTTTCTCGAAGACGCGTTCTCGTCGCTTGAAGAATTTGCGGGTCAGATGGACTTCGACATGACCGAGGAAGTTATAAATTCCGTGAAGGAATATCGTCTTGAACCGGACGACAAAGCGATATTCAATGAGGTCTGCGATGCGTTCGACGCTGTTGACTGGGCTGCCGTAGCCGCGGCGGCGCATAAGTATATAGCCCGTATTTACAGTGAAAACTCATAATAACGGTTTACACTGAATAACAGTAAAAACATTATTCAGTGTCTTTCCAACCGGAGAGGGGAAAGATACGGGGACATACTTTATCTTGATTTTACCTGAAAATAGCATAAGAAAGGAAATATACCACAATGCTGAAAAATGTAATGATAATCAGTACATCTGAGAGCTTCGCGATAAAATCAATGGAGCAGAAGCTCATAGCTGTGGAGATCAGCGCATATCAGGTCGTCGCGAGGATAGCCGAAATCGGTGCGGGAATAGACAAGGCCGGACTTATCGTTCTTTATCTTGACGAAAGAATGGCGGCAATGACCGCGTCGCTGCAGAATATGCTCTCTTATCTGAACGATAAGCTGTACGAGTCGAACAAGATGCTCATAATAATTGCGAAGCGCAAGGACTATGAGATAGCTATGCGCTACATATCCGAGGATTTCGTCCTGCAGTTCTTTGATCGTCCTATGAACATGGACGCGTTCGTGAATACGATATTTGAGTATATGAATGCAGGCGAGAAGCAGCTCGACGAAAAGGGCAAGCCGACAGAAGAAGGCGCCGAGGGCGAGAATCCCGAGGGTCAGCAGCAGAAGCGCAAGTTCGGCGGTGACGTCATAGTCAAGAGGAGGAAGATACTTCTTGTTGACGACGACGCGTCGTATCTGAGAATTATCAGAAACTGGCTTAAGGACGGATATGATGTCGGAGTTGCGAGCTCCGGATTACAGGCTATAATGTGGCTTGCAAAGAACGATGTTGACCTGATACTTCTTGACTATAAGATGCCTGTTGCGACGGGTGCGCAGATATTTGCGATGCTGAAAAACGATTCGCAGACCAAGAGCATACCTGTATTCTTCCTTACCGGAAACAGCAGCCGTGACAGCGTTATGGAAATTCTTAAGCTCAATCCCGAGGGATATCTGCTCAAGACCTTTGACAGAAAGGCGCTTCTCACGCGCCTTGAAGAATTCTTCGAATTCAGATGAGCCGCGAGCGCGCGAACGAACCCCACCCCCAACCCCCTCCCAATGGGAGGGGCTTTTTCCTTTTATGTGGGGCTCCGCCCCACGCCCCAAGCAGGTGGGGTGTGGGGAGCTCTTCTTCTCACTTAGAATAAAAAAGCAGAAACTTGTTATTTAATTTGCGAAGCGAGTCGCTTTTGCACTTACT
>CAMVEM010000077.1 GCA_947166515.1 uncultured Clostridia bacterium
TTAGGGGGGCGATCGGAAAGCCCCCCTAACAGGGGTGTGGGGACGGAGTCCCCACACGAAGGAGGTGCGGAGGGCGATCGGAAAGCCCTCCGCAAATTCCCCCACAAATTATGATTTATTATCTAAAACCTGGAGTTTCAGACACAGAGAATATTATATAACTGCACCGGAATTTTTTCAAGCATAATTTTTACAGATTTTGTGTTGATTTTTTTTCAAAAATGTGGTATAATCCATAACGTGAACTTGGTCGGGTGGACGCGGGATATTCCCGAGGAAAGTCCGGGCATCACAGAGCAGGATAGCTGTTAACGGCAGCCGAGGGCGACCTCAGGGCAAGTGCAACAGAAATATACCGCATACCTTGTGTATGTAAGGGTGGAAAGGCGAGGCAAGAGCTCACCGGGTACGCGGAGACGCGTATGCCATGTAAACCCTATCCGATGCAACGCCGATTGGTTCGGAGAGCAACGCGTCTGCTCGGCGCGCTTCGTTTAAGGCGGCTAAAGCTTATCGGCGACGATAAGCTCAGATAGATGTTCACCCACGACAAAACCCGGCTTACAGACCAAATTCAAGACCTCCGCAGACGAAAGTCTGCGGAGGTCGTTTTTTGATAATCCGATAAGAAGCATTCTCAGAGAGCTTCTGCAATATCATAGATAAGTCTTTCAGATTTTTCCCAGCCGAGGCACGGGTCGGTTATCGATTTTCCGTAGATTCCCTCGCCGATCTTCTGGTTGCCGTCTTCAATATAGCTTTCTATCATGAGACCCTTGATAAAGTCTCTGAGTGAATCGTTGTGACGCTTGCTGTAAAGGACTTCCTTGGCAATTCTGATCTGCTCTGCATACTGCTTTCCGGAATTCGCGTGGTTGCAGTCAACTATAACAGTGCGGTACTGGAGATCCTTTGCATGATACATCTTGTAGATGAGGTTGAGATCCTCATAATGATAGTTCGGTATGGAATTTCCGTGCTTGTTGGTATATCCTCTGAGGATAGCGTGAGCATACGGGTTTCCGTCGGTAGCCACTTCCCAGCCTCTGTAGATGAATGTGTGCGGGCTCTGTGCCGCGGTTATAGAGTTGAGCATTACCGAGTAATCGCCGCTTGTCGGGTTTTTCATTCCGACAGGACCGTCGATGCCGCTCGCGACAAGTCTGTGTTCCTGATTCTCTACCGAACGCGCGCCTACTGCATTATATGACAGCAGGTCGGACAGATAGCGGTAGTTTTCGGGATAAAGCATCTCGTCCGCACAGCCGAAGCCGGTCTCTTCTATTATACGTGAATGCAGTCTGCGCACAGCAACTATTCCGTCGAGCATATTTTCGGCTCTGTTCGGGTCCGGCTGGTGGAGCATACCTTTATATCCCTCGCCCGTGGTACGCGGCTTTCCGGTATATACACGCGGGATAATGAATATCTTGTCCTTTACTTTTTCCTGTACTTTTGCGAGACGTGTGGCATAATCAAGAACGGCGTCTTCTCTGTCGGCTGAGCAGGGTCCTATTATCAGCAGGAAGCGCTTGTCCTCGCCTCTGAATATCGCCTTGATCTGCTCGTCATTTTTCTCTTTGATAGCAGCCGCTTTTTCCGACATCGGATAAAGCTCTTTTATGAGCTTCGGTATCGGCAGCTTTCTGTTGAATGTCATTCCCATTCTTTGTGTTCTCCTTTCGGTTTGCGTGAAATATAATTTGATTGATTATCAACAAATATCCTGAGGGTTAGTCAAAACATTTTATTGCTTTTACCTGAAAGCGGTTTCAACCGCTAAATCGTTTCAGCCTTTTTTTACAGGCAGCCTTGACTGCCTGTAAAAGATCGGTTTTGATTATCAGAGTTCTTCTTCTTTATCCGCAAAGAACTGCATCAGCTTTGTTATGCTGTCGCTTATTTCACGGAATTCCTTCTCCGTGAAACGCTCTCTTGCTTCCTTAAGCAGAGCGCCCTGATAGGCGTGATGCGCAGCGTATGCTTTTTCGCCCTTTGCTGAAAGTTTTACTCTTACGGAACGTCCGTCGCTCGCGCAGTCAGACTTTGTGACCATTTTCTTGCTGACAAGTTTGTTTACTGCGACTGTGGTCGATGGACGGGTTATATCAAGCTCTTTGGCTATTGCGCTTATTGTGGGGCCGGATGTTCCTTTGGACAATGAGCGGATACATTCGATAAGATTCAGCTCATTGACTGTAAGATCGGAACATGATTTGCTCTCTTTCAGTGAATCCGCTTCAAGCTTGACTGCGCTGTGATAAAGCTTATAGAGCGAACTTCCGAATTCTATTTCACTCATTTTTTACTCCCCTGTTCACTGTAAATTTTTATATCTCTTTATACTGTATGAAGCAGTCAGGTACATCATTCGATACTATATTCATTATAACACCTTGATATATTGTTGTCAAGTCAGTTTTTGACAAAAATCATAAAAAACTAAACATCATTTTAGTGTACATTTGTGTTTTGGCCTATAAATACATCATTGCAGCGTAGAAAGATACTGAAAAAACAACCTGAACTGACATTTTCCGGCTTATGTATCGGTTGTGGCGGATAATGCGCTGCGATATCGGATGCTGTCGTTTGCGTTGTAATATCCGCATTCTTTGCAGAGACAGCAATAAAAATCCTGCATATTTTCATGTAATGATTGAAAAATAATTATATATGTGATATAATATACTTATAGCAGAAAATATGTATTGTGCAAATTGACACAAGAACGGAAACGTATCCGGGATGCCGTACGCCATGTCCAGGATATACAGGAGGAAACCTTATGAAGATAATATTTACCGATGCCGATACCGTCACAACGGGCGATCTGAGCCTTTCGTCTTTTGCCGGTCACGGCACGATCATACGTTTCGGCGTGACTGCGCCGGATGAGGTGACGGAGCGTGTGCGTGACGCGGACATTGTAATTTGCAACAAGACGCTCATTACCGCAGACGTTCTTGACGCGGCACCGGGTATAAAATATATAGGCATACTCGCGACAGGCACAAACAATGTCGATCTTGAAAAGTCGAAGGAAAAGGGAATAATTGTCACGAATGTTCCCGGATATTCTACCGACGGCGTGGTGCAGCTCGTTTTCTCGTTCATATTCGAGCTGTCCGGAAAGCTTTCAAAATACCGCGCTTCGGTAGATGCCGGCGACTGGAAGACAAGTCCGACTTTCTCATATTTTCCGTATCCGATAACCTGCATCGCAGGGAAGACTATCGGTATTGTCGGGTATGGCGCGATAGGCAGCCGTGTCGCAAAAGCTGCCGATGCGTTCGGCATGAAGGTGCTGATCTGCTCGCGCACCAGAAGGCCGGATTGCCCTTATCCTTTTGTGGACATGGACACGCTGCTCAGAGAGAGCGACATAGTGACGCTGCACTGTCCGCTTACTCCGCAGACAGAAGGCCTTATGAATGAAGAAGCTTTCGGGAAGATGAAAAAAGGCGCGGTGCTTATAAATACATCGAGAGGTCCGGTGGTTGACGAGAAGGCTCTGCGTGAAGCTCTTGACTGCGGAAAGCTCAGCGGAGCGGGAGTTGATGTGCTCCGGAAAGAACCAATGGCGGAGGACTGCCCGCTGTTCGGAGCTCCTAACTGTATAATAACGCCGCATATCGCGTGGGCAGCGTTTGAAACAAGGCAGAGACTTCTTGACATCGCAGAAAAGAATCTCGCAGCATTCCTTGCCGGAAATCCGGAAAATGTCGTGAACGGTTAAATGATGACCGCAATAAAGTCTGAAAAATCCTGTTTTTATCCCCCGCCGCAGGCGGGGATAAAATAAAAATATAATCTGTATAGACGGAGGCGCACCGCTGTGGTGCGGTCATTTATATGGCAAAAGAAGTAAAGACGAACGCTATGCGTTTTCTCGAAAAGAACAAGATACCCTATGAAGAAAAGAGCTATGAATGCGATGAATTCATCGACGGCGTGACCGTAGCGGAAAAGCTTGGTCAGCCGCTTTCGGAGACATTCAAGACGCTTGTCGCGAGAGGAAAGAGCGGAAATTATTTCTGTTTTCTGATACCTGTCGATAAAGAGCTCGATCTGAAAAAAGCAGCGAAAAGCGTTGACGAGAAGTCTGTCGAGCTGCTGCATGTAAAGGATCTGACGGCTGTGACGGGATATGTGCGCGGCGGCTGTACGCCGATCGGAATGAAAAAGCAGTTCATGACAGTTGTGAACGATACTGCCGAAGCGCTCCCGCACTTTTACATAAGCGGCGGACGTATCGGCGTGCAGATAAAACTATCGCCCCGACAGCTCGTCGAGGCGATAAGAGGAAAATTCTGCGATATACTGATGTGATGTCAGTCCGCTGCGCTGTAGCGGTTCCCGGTAGAGGTTATCCTGCCGGCGATCTCAAGGTCAAGCAGCGTCTCGGAAAGATCGGCGGCGTTACGGCCGGTCTTGGCGATGAGCTCTTCAAGGCTGATCTGCGCACCGGCTTCTTTTACGAGCAGATACAGCTCATATTGCTCTTTATTGTCGAAATCGCTTTCGGTCGGCGATTCTGCCGTGCCGGGAGCGTTATTTTTTCCTTCCGGTTGTTCGGTGACGGTTTTCCGGCTGTCATCGGGCTTTGTTTTTTCGTGCTTTTCCGTATGCCGGAATGAGCCTGTTCTGCCGCCTGTAGGCTGAGCAGTTTCGGCGCGCGCGAACGCAAGCTCTATATCTTTGTTGTCCATATACAGTCTTGCGCCGCTTCTTACCGCAGCCACAGCGCCTGCATATTCGGGCGCGAAAATGTTGTTTGGCGGCAGAAATATCGGAGCGGGTGAGTATTCCGCGGTCGCGAGAGCTCCGCTTCCGGCTCTTGCCTGGAGCACGAGTGTGACGTCGGAGATACCGCCGAGTATGCGTGAGCGGCGAAGAAAATTGCCCTGACCGGCTTTTTCCTTCGGAAGATATTCCGTCAGGAGAAGTCCGCCGTTTGCGAGCAGCGCCCTTCGCAGAGTTTTGCTTCCCGCAGGGTAATTCTGCGACAGTCCGCAGGGAAGTATCTCGATGAAAGGTATCCCGTATCTCAGTGCGCTTAAGAATACCGTCTGGTCGCAGCCTTCAGAGAGTGTGCCGACTATCGTGTATTTCTTTGCTGTACAGTTTATGATTCGCGGTATCGCTTTTTCAGTGTATTCTGTAATGTTGCGCGAACCGACCATAGTGATGAGCTTTTTTCTGAGCAGGGAAGTGTTGCCCATTGCGAACAGCACGCAGGGAGGATTGGCTGTCTTTTTCAGCCTTTCTGGATAATCCTTATGCTCTGCGGTGATGAGCTTATACCCTTGCGCCGTTATATTGGCAAGGAGCTTTTCCGCGTCTTTAAGCTTGGTTTTTGCGGCTTTTTCAAGGAGCTCCGTTCCTGCAAGTGCGATATTTCTGCTGAAAGCGTCATACACCGCTTCCGGCGTGCCGAACTGTCTTAGCAGGCGGTTTATCTCCGGCTCGCCCTCGCCGAGAGCCATTATCAGCCATAAGTAATATTTTTCCATTATGTTTGCCTGTATTATTGGTATATTATTCTTCAGACTGTCAAAGAAGTCGCTTGCGCTTGAGAATTTCAAAGAAACGCTACGCTTGAGATTGGGGCTCTGCCCCAAACCCCGCTACTTTTCGGACGCGAAAAGTAGCAAAAGCGACTCGCTTCGCATATTAAATAACAAGTTTCTGCTTTTTTGACAAACTGTATTATTCTTTTACGTCTTTTTTCATCAACATCTTTACGGCGCTGATACCGGCCTTGAAATTAAGTATCACGATTATCACGAAAATTCCGGCCAGTGCACAGTAATAAACTATCTCCGATTCGACGAAGAATATTATCATGCCCATTATCATGAGCAGCGCCGAATTTATTATCATTTTCGGGAGCTTAAGATCCATATACACTATCTTATGAGTATCTATGGCGCGCACCGCGAATATCGCGATGAAGCTTAAAAATCCCGCGAGCGCCGCGCCGTGTATTCCCCAGAAATTTATGAATATCAGGTTCAGGATTATGTTAAGTCCCGCGCCTATCGCTGCCGTTACCATTGACCGCATGGATTGTTTCGACGCGACATAGACGCTTCCCATGAACGTTGAGAAGCAGGTGAACGCCACCGACAGTATAATGAAAGGCGTGTAGTGGTACGCCGTGTAAAATTCCTTGTCGCACAGTATCGTTATCGCGGGCTTTATTATAAGCATAAGTCCTGCCGAGATGACGTACACCGTCGATTGGAATATATTGAAGACATTTGTATAGAATTTCGCTATCGTGCGCGAGTTGTTTTCAGTTATCGCGGACATATTCCATGCCTGCGAGAAAATGCCGGAGAATATCGAGATCATGCTCGGGAATTTTGTTGCGGCTTTGTACATTCCGCTGTCGCCGAAGCTCATCATTCCGGAGATCATGAAGCTGCTCGATGCGTTTATGATCCACCACATTATCGAGGTCGGTATCATCGGCAGACAGAACCGCATCATTGCTTTCAGAAGGTCTCTGTCTATGCCGAGAAGTACAATGTATTGTTTAAGATGCGCCGCGAATGACAGGAATACTATCGAGCAGATATCAGCGAGTATTACGGACAGCAGATAGCCGGTGTTTCCGAGATTGAACGTGAACAGCAGAAAGATGTTGAACACGATGTTCATCAGTGTCGTGAGTATGCCGTCAATCGCGTACAGCTTGACGTGTCCTATCGAGCGGACGAACAGCGCGATCGAGCTCTTGAAGCTTCCGGTGGTGACGTATAGTATCGTCAGCCATGCGTAATCCCGCAGCAGCAGCAGAACGTTGTTGTCCGGGAAGATGTTCGTGAACAGTCCGACCAGCGGCACGAACAGCATACAGAATGTAACGCCGATCAGTGTGACTCTGAAGCCTATCGAAAATACCTGCTTGTTGTCGTACGCACTGTCAATGCCGAAACGAATTATAGATTCGCCTATCGACAGCGTCGCAAGTGACATCAGCAGGGTCGCAGTATCTATTATGTTGTTTATCTCGCCGTAGCCGTCTTTCCCGAGTGCCGCCTGGTAAAATCCCATCATTGCAATGACGAGCACCTTTGAACCGAACTGCCCTAGTCCGAGTATTATTGTATTCGCTGCGAGCGTTTTGTATCGGTTCAACTTATCACCCCGGGTTTTAGAAAGTCGCTTACGCTTGAGACCGGGGCTCGTTTGTCGGAGTCAGCTATGACCGCTGTATAGCGCGCATCAATGCGCGCCTTTTGGCGGTCAATCGTTGCATCGTGCAACGACCCTCTGGCTCCTTCGTCGCCACCTCTCCCAGCGGGAGAGACACCCCGGACCCCGCTACTTTTCGGACGCGAAAAGTAGCAAAAGCGACTCATTTAAATATCTTTGATTCTGAGTTTTTCAAAAAAGTCTGTCATAAGAGCAGAACATTCCGCTTCGAGAACTCTGCTCCGCACGAGCGGTTTGTACGGAAATTTGTGCTCGAACAGGCATACCACCGATGCGCACGCTCCGCCGTTTTCATCAAATGCACCGTAAACGAGACGTTTCAGTCCTGCATTCATTACTGCGCCCGCGCACATAGGGCATGGTTCAAGTGTCACATAAAGCGTACAGCCGGACAGTCTCCTGCTTCCGAGGCGCTTTGCCGCCGCCTCTATAGCGCATATCTCGGCGTGACCGGTCGGGGAATTTTCCGTTTCGCGCACGTTATATCCCTTTGCTATGACCTCGCCGTTTTCATCTGTTATTATCGCACCGACCGGTATCTCGCCGAGCGCCGCGGCTTTTTTTGCTTCTTCTATCGCAAGAAGCATCATTTCTTCATCAAAAAGCATTATTTAGCGGCTTTGGCCTTTTTGCCATAGACCTCATTATAATTGTCTATGCTTGCTTTGATGATCTCTGCTGCTGCCTTCTGGCCCTGTACCTCATTAACGGCGGTCTCTTTGCCTTCGAGCTGCTTATATACGCGGAAGAAGTGCTGCATTTCCTCAAATAAATGCTTGGGCAGGGCTTCTATGCTTCTGTAAGCGTTATAGCTCGGATCTTCAAACGGGATCGCGATGATCTTTTCATCGTTCTTTCCGTTGTCTATCATGTTTATAACGCCGATAGGGTAGCACGGAACGAGTACCATAGGGTCGATTATCTCGTTGCAGAGCACGAGAACGTCCAGCGGGTCGCCGTCGTCTGCGAGAGTTTTCGGGATAAATCCGTAGTTTGCGGGATAGTGGGTAGAGGTGTAGAGTATGCGGTCGAGCATAAGCAGTCCGCTTTTCTTGTCGAGCTCGTACTTTTTCTTGCTTCCCTTGGGTATCTCTATTACCGCGAGGAAGTTATAGGGGTCTATCCTGCTGTTGTCGATGTCATGCCAAACGTTCATATAAATGTATCCTTTCGTATTAATGCAGAAACCTGCGGGTTTAAATGCGAAGCGAGTAAAGTTTTTTGAAAGAGGGTTTGGGAGAAAAATTTTGTTCACAAAATTTGTCTCCCGATCTCAAGCGAAGCGGTTGAAATCTCAAGCGGAGCGGCTGATCTCAATACAGCGAAGCTATCTTCCGAGCGGCGTAAACTCCGGAAGCCGAAGCCTGAGAGAGAGAATGTGTCACGCCGGAGCCGTCACCGAGCACATACAGGCCTTTGATCTTTGTTTCGAGGTTTTCGTCAACGCTCACCTTTGAGTTATAGAATTTTACCTCGACGCCATAGAGCAGCGTGTCATAGTTCGCTGTACCGGGAGCTATCTTGTCGAGTGCGTAGATCATCTCGATTATATCGTCGAGTTGTCGTTTCGGAATAACGAGGCTCAGGTCGCCGGGAGTTGCTTTTAATGTCGGCACTGTGAAGCTCTGTGATAGGCGGTGCTCGTTTGTTCGTCTTCCGGCTACAAGATCGCCGAAGCGCTGTACAAGGACTCCGCCGCCCAGCATATTCGAGAGCTTTGCTATGGACTCGCCGTAGAGATTACTGTCTCTGAACGGCTCGGAGAACGTGTTGGACACAAGCAGCGCAAAATTCGTGTTCTTGGTGTGGAATTCGGGGTCTGCGTAGCTGTGGCCGTTTACGGTGATTATTCCGTTGGTGTTCTCGTTCACGACCTCGCCGTAGGGATTCATGCAGAATGTTCGTACCAGATCGCCGTATTTCTTGGTGCGGAAAACTATCTTACTCTCATATACCTTTGATGTGATGTGTTCGAATACCGCGGCGGGGAGCTCCACGCGCACGCCTATGTCAACGCGGTTGCTTCTTGTTGTTATCCCGAATTCGTCACACACGCCGGAGATCCATTTTGAGCCCGAGCGTCCGGCGGCTATTGCGGACTGACTGCAGGAATACGTATCCTTGTCGGTGGTGATGATGAATTTCTCGCCGCTTTTCTCGACAGCCTTCACTTCCTCGTGAAAATAGATATCTATGCTGTCCTTTATATGATCGTAGATATTCTGTAGTATCATGCGGTTGCGGTCGGTGCCTAAGTGGCGCACCTTCGCATCAAGCAGATGAAGGTCGTATCTGAGCGCCTCCGCTTTGAGGTCAGTGCTGACGGTGCTGTAGAGCTTCGCGTCGCCTCCGCCCATTTCGAGGTTTACTTTATCAACGTATTCCATGAGCTCTATGGCTTCGTCCCTGCCGGTGTGGGTATAGAGATCGCCGCCGAAGCTGTTGGTGATGTTATATTTTCCGTCGGACATTCCGCCTGCGCCGCCGAAGCCGTTCATTATCGCGCAGGTCTTGCAGTGAATGCAGGACTTTATTTTTTTACCGTCTATCGGGCAGACGCGGTTTTTTATCGGTCCGCCTCTGTCTATCATACAGACTTTTATGTCTTTTCCGAGCTTTGTGAACTCATAAGCCATGAATATGCCGCTTGCTCCGGCACCGATTATCGCTACATCGTATTCTTTCACTTTATCACCACCAGTTTAGATTTGAATTGATAATTGTCAATTATCAATTACTGAAAGATTTCAGCCATTTCGGGATGAGTTTTGGTAAGTCTTATCGGACGGAAATCCGACGACCTGACAAAGCAGTGCTCGGAATGTCCGGTAACGCAGGTCTTGCCGGTCTCTTTATCGACTATCTCGTATGAAACGTTCAGCCGCAGTCCGTCAAACAGGTCGATGTTCCCCTTGATGATGACCGGCTGATCAAATTTCACCGGTATCTTGTATTTGCAGTCAACACCGAGAACGGGTATCATAACGCCTTCGCTCTCCATGCGGGAATAGGAATATCCCCTGTCCGTCATATATGCGACGCGGACTTCCTCAAACCAGCGGATATAGTTGGAATGATGAACAATTCCCATGCTGTCGGTCTCGTAGTAGAACGGCTTTCGTTCGTATTCAAAGCTTGTTTTTCCCATTTTTCAGATATGTCTCCTTAACCAAGAAAATCCTCGATCTCGCTGTCGGGTCCCGGAGGCTGGACGCCGAACATGATCTTGTTGTATTTCGCTATCGCGTCATCAAATGTCGCTCTGTCGTCGGAAGTCTTTATCCAGTAGGCATCCGTCGGCATTATGCCGTATGTTACTTTTATGATATCGTACGGGTTGTAAGTCTCAAGGCCGAGGCGCTGGAGCTCCATAGGCGCTGTGAATGGGTTTTCGGGGAATACTCTTGAACGTATGACATAGTAAACATCGCCGATGTGCAGATGTTTGTCCGGAGGGAGAAGCATCGGTATATCGGTGTTCGCATTGTATGAATAATCAACGGTCTTGTCGTCCCTGACCGAGTATATCGACAACAGAGTGTTCGCGTGGTAAAGCTCAAACTTCACCGGTATGGGCATATCGAACGGGTCGCTGGATATAGGGAGGTATGTCCGTGCTTTGATTATCCTGCTCATAGAGTTATCAGACCTTTATAATATTATAGGTGCAGCCGCAGACGTATGCTGAGCGGCTTGAACGTTGCTTTTTAATCATACAAAAATAATTATACCATATAATTTCGGATTTTTCAATATTTTTATTGACTTTATTGAAAAAATATTGTAAAATATAAAACTGGATTACTGAAAAGAGTCCGCGGTAAAAGTCGGTTATTTTACGAATGTCGTGTCCGTAATGGGCGGCGCATTCAATGATTGGTGGTCAATATGAAAGATCTGATCCAGACGGGCGAGACGGCCGGTCTCGTATATGATGAAGAAAGCGCTGCTCTTGCGGGCAGGATAAACGGGCTTTCCACAGCTATAAAGGAAAACGAGAAGACCGGTACATACGGAGCTCTTATGTGGGTGACATGCAAGGCCGATCCCGACGGAGAAAAGCTCTCGTCGTTCCTTCAGAATGAAGCTGCAACAAAGCCCCATATAGTCAAGCAGTACAAGGTAATGGGAAGAGGCGCTGCAGTCGCTCTTGTGAAGTACAATGACGCGCTCAGGAATATCAGCAACATAAAGCGGTTCATGAGCGAGCTGTCCGACGGACTTAAAGAGCTTTCATACGTCAACTGCTGCTATGGTTGCGGTTCGACCGAAAATCTCGGGATTTACAATGACAGAAATGTACCTGTGCAGTATTGCTCCGCGTGCGCAAGAGGAAAACTGATAACCTCGTCTGAAGGCAGAGCTGTTCCGGAGGAAAAAGCTGTATCGCCAAGTCCGGCTCCCGCGGCTGAAAGCAAATTGTTTGCCGACGATGATATGAACGATCTTCTTGCAGATACTTCAACTTCCGGAAATGACGCGGAATATGACAGCTCTGCGGCCAGCGTGATATCTACCGGAGCGGATGATTCCGATATAAGCGGGTTTATGCTTGATGACAGTCAGACAAATCCGTCAGTATCCGAGGAGGCGCAGAAAGAATTCGGCGTGGAAATTACAGCTCCGAAGGCGGCACCTTCCGCTCCGGACCATTCGCTTGACGATCTGATGTTTGACGGAGACTCTTCGGATAATGACAGCTCGCTGACATGGGGAGCGGAAGATGATTCCCGCATTAGTGCGAGTATGCCGGGCGGCGGCTCTGATCTCGGAGGGCTGATGTTTGATGAGAGCGCTTATGATAATGATATCGCCAATGATATCGCTGAAAAATCGGAAGATACTTCTGCTGACGAGAGCGGCGAGGAGCTGAACGGGCTTATGTACGGCGAAGAAAGCGCGCAGAGAGCAGCTGATGTTGTGCACCTTGAAGTGGGAGAAAAGCTTGTCACCGAGGTCACGGAGCTCGCAAGCATCGGCGGCAGCGAACTGAAATTTGAAGAACACATAGATGAAGATGAAGATGAAGAATTTGGCGCGGACTTTGAAGTTACAGAGTATCATGATGACAGCAATGACGGCGAGGATATTGACGTTACCGCTCTTGAATCGAAAATAAATGAGCCTACGGAAGTCTCCGGCGGTGAATTAAAGGTAGAACCGGCGAAATTTGATGATGACGGAAATGTTCCGCTCGTTAATCCCGGAATGAAAGCAAACAGACCCTCGTCCGTGTATGAGCCCAATGCAGTAAGAGCATACGTCGGCGGTACATACGACAATGCAACGGCTTCCGATGAGCCTGTGGGATTTGACGGAAGAAGAAAGGGAGATTCTCTCAGCGGCAATCCGCGCGGTAATGATGAGTTCACCCAGACGAGAAAGACCGGTATCACGAGCATCAGCGGACCTGCTAAGCCGTCAAAGCCGGGCAAAATGCCGCAGAATTACAGCGCAACGGTAAAAGCGATCTCGTACAGCGGAGACAGCAAGCCGATAGTCGGCGCAATAGCAGCGCTTCTTTTTGGACTTATCGGAGCGGCGCTGTGGGCGGGCTCGGGATATCTGTTCGACGCCATGAAGCTCGGCGATGAAACAGGTTCGCTGATAATGTCCTTCTGTGCGCTGCTGATCGCTTCGCTCACGTTTGCGGGATACCGCGTAGGCGGGGATTGTTTTGATGCAAAAGGCATAATCATCTCATCAGTACTGACTGTTATTATAGATGCGGCGGGCGCTGCGGCGGTGTTCATAACGTCCGAGTTCCGCTGGTCGGCGGCAAATCTTTCATACAGCGTACCGTTCAATATGGCGATAGAGCGCATGATGCACGGGATATCGGGGCATTCCGACGGACCGCTGATCTATGGGAGGATCGTGATAATCGGCATAGTTATGTTGGTATCGCTTGGAGCGGCAATTTTCGTCGCAAAGAAAAAAAGTTGAAAAAAGGTATTGACAACTCAAGCGATAAGTGATATAATAAAAAAGTTCCCCCCGGAAAGCGGGAAGGACAAGCCGCGAACGGCTCTTGAAAGATTTTTTCAAAAAAATTGAAAAAAGGTATTGACAAGACGAAAAGTTTGTGGTAAAATATTAAAGCTGTCGCAAAGAGACAGCGAGGCACCTTGAAAATTGAACAGCAACCAGAACGA
>CAMVEM010000078.1 GCA_947166515.1 uncultured Clostridia bacterium
GTTACTGAAAGCGTCAGTGATATTTGCTATCAGCAATCCGATGTTATATCGCTTTTCGTGCTGTGCCATAGTATGTTACATCGCCTCCCGCTTTTTCTTTTCCTTTTTCTCAATATACAGCAAATTATCGGCAACGCTTATAGCGCTTTGAAGGTCATAGGCGTTGCGGATATATGCGTCATGAACACCGAGAGAGATACTGAATTTATACGGCTTGTTTCGTCTGCTGTTGAATTCATTTATAAACCTGTCGCGTCCGACGAGAATATCCCACGGTCGCAGACCGGAACCGGACGGCATTATAGCGGCAAACTCGTCTCCGCCCATTCTTCCGATCACTGCTTTGTGACCGAGTATCTTATACAGACATTTTGCAACGAGCTTTATGCAGAAATCACCTTCTTCATGACCGAACGTATCATTTACGGTCTTGAGATTATCCATATCCGCGTAACATACGATGAACGAGCTGTCCGGACAGGCTTTTATCAGCTTCTCCGCTTCGATATAGAATCCGCGGCGATTGTTTATACCTGTCATTTCATCAATGCGCGACAGTTCCTCAAGCGCAAGGTTTTTGATGTGGAGCTCTGACAGCAGCGAAGCCTGTTTTTTCAGTGCGTCGAGCGTTCTTACCGCAGAACTCAGCTGATATGTTACAAGCTCAAGCTCATCAAGGAAATACTCCGTTCGCGGTTCAAGCAACGCGAGTCCGTATTGGGTCTCCGCAGTATAAAGATCGGCAGCGATAAGCGTATGCTGCCTGTCGGAGTCAAGATATTTATTCCGGAACACCGAAGGTGTGCTCATTCTTTGCTCATGCTGCGGTACGCTGTAAAGAGCCTCACCATAGCTGTATGCCTTGAACAGCCATAACAGCTTTTTGGGGAATCTGCTCCTTGAGGTGTGCTTTATAGGCTCATCGTACACATAAAGGAATGCCGTATCCGCGCCTATACAGCTGAGCTGCTTCATTATCTGCGAATAGCCATTTTCGGGGTCGCTGTCAAACATCAGCGTATCACGAATAAATATGTTTTCAAGGTGAGTACGTTCCTCGTACTTTTCGACCGTGTAGCTTTTTGGCGCAGCGGTCTCTTCCACAGGTGTATCATCGGACGGGCAGGACGCTCTCGGTATGAACCGTGTCTCGACATAGTGACGCTCGTCCGGCTTGCCTTTGAGGAAGCTTACCGCCTTTTCCACAGAGACCGCGCCAAGTGTTTCGGAATCAGCGCGAACAGATGACAGAGCAGGTTCAAGCCGCTTGCAGAAAGGCAGATCGTCAAATCCGACCACAGCTATATCCTCGCCGGGTCTGATACCATTTTCTGAGAGTACCTCATACAGCTTTGAGGCAACAATATCGTTCACGCAAAGCACCGCATCGAGATCGGGATTTTTCTCTATAAAAGGTCTTGCGTCATAGATGCTTTCATGCGCAAGATTACATTCCGTGACATATTTATCCCTGAACTCTATCCCATGGCGTTCAAGGCTTTTTTTATAAGCGTCAAATCGTTCCGCACACTCGGAATTGTTAAGATCGCCGACCATAAAGCCGATGTTCTTTCTGCCGTGCTTCACAAGATGATCGACCGCTGCAGATATGCCGGAACGGTTGTCATATTCCAGATAATCATAGCCCTCAATCTCGGAAGCTACGCTTAGTATCGGTGTGTCACCTAGGCTTTCAAGAAACGCTTTTCTGTGTGCGGTATCAAATGTATAAGCTATAGTTCCGACAGCGACTATAAGGTAGTCGAGCTTAGCGGCGGCGGCTAAGTTGAACAGCACGTTGTATTGGTATTCGTACTTGGTGTCATACTGCTCGTATTTGAAATCAAGCCCGACATATTTTCCGGGGAAGATCGTCAGATCGGTGTCAAGCTCTTTTGCGCGCCGGATAGCACCCTTTGCGAGACCGTTGCTGAACATATCCGTAATATTGGCAATAAGCAAACCGATATTGTACCGTTCTTTTTTCATATTATACCACCTTATATTATTCAGATAAAAAATTATACCATATAATAAATCTTTTTACAATAGGCAAAATGCCGTAATTAAAGCTATCGATCACAAATTACAGGAGAATAGGATCGAAGGTTGAAAAAACAAACACGCTGCGTTATACGCCTTTTGTGGATACACATTGGTTACACTTGCGAATATCGGTAAAGCAAATTGTACAATTGCTACAAACGAGCCCGGCATAATCTGTGCAGGTTGAACCGCATACACATGTTTCACTTAACTTAATTTGTAAGTAAATTAAATAAGGTAATTTACTCTATCAATAACTGCACTATTTACAAAATGTTGAGACGATATTATATATTTGTTACAGATATTCAAGAAAAACATGATTTTTGTTGAATTTTATATTGACTATGACAAATTATTGAGCTATAATTTAAGCAGATTTAAGCAACAAACGAAATTTGATTTGCTTAAATGAAAACAAAGGTCACAAAACAAACGCGAAAGGAAAAAAGCATGAAAATTCAGAGAATTTTATCAGCAGCTCTCACGTCGGCGATTATCCTGTCGATAGCAGGCTGCGGAGGAAACACAGCAAACACAACTACAACAGCAGCTTCCAGCGGTGGCAATGATACGGCTGCTGCAACAACAGCGGCGGCCGGTACAACAACTGCAGCTTCTGCTGACAGCACAAACAGCGGCGAAAAGCTTACACTCACAGTCCTCACTCACCGCACAGACCGTCTCGCAAACGGCGGTGACGGCTCTCTTGAAGAGATGACCAAGGCTTTTGAGACCGCAAACAACTGTACAGTAAAGTATCAGGGCTTCACAGATTATGCCGGCGACGTTTCAACAATGATGAGCACCTCCGAATATGGCGATGTACTTATGATCCCGGACACAGTCAAGCTTTCCGATCTCTCCAATTACTTTGAGCCTCTCGGTTCCTATGATGATCTGAAAGAGAAGTACAACTGGGCTGATCAGAAGATGTACGACGGCGTTGTTTACGGTATATCTCACCGCGGCTCCGTAAGCGGCGGTATATGCTACAACAAGAAGGTATGGGCTGATGCGGGAATCACTACTCTCCCTGTAACTACAGATGAGTTTATCGCAGATCTTAAGCTTATCCGTGACAACACAGACGCAATTCCTTACTACACCAACTTTGCTGCGGCAGACTGGACACTCAGCCAGTGGAGCTCTCTCGTAATGTCTGCTTCCGGCAAGTCCTCCTACAATAACGATATTCTTATCAACGCCGAAGACCTGTTCGTTCCCGGCGGCGCTTATTACGAAGTATTCAAGCTGATGTACAGTGTATTCGCAGATTCCACTCTTATCGAGGAAGATCCGATGACCTCCGACTGGGAAGGCTGCAAGGCTGCAATAAACAGCGGCAAGATCGGTACTATGGTAATGGGCTCATGGGCTGTAAGTCAGTTTGCTGAAGCAGGCGATCATCCCGAAAATATCGGCTATATGCCCGCACCTTTCTCCGTAAACGGTCAGCAGTACGCTCAGTCTGCTTCCGACTATGCTATGGGCGTAAACAAGAATCGTTCCTCCGAGATCAAGGAGCTCGGCAAGAAGTACATCACATGGTTTGTTGAAGAATCCGGCTTTGCTAAGAAGGAAGGCGCTATCCCGACGCTCAAGGGCAGCGATATGCCTGATTACCTCGAAGCGTTCAGCAACTGCATCTTCTTCACAGAGGATACTGCTCCCGACGGACTTGTAGGTGTTTGGAACGAGATCGACAACGATTCTCAGGTTGGTATCTGGGCAGGTGACGCAGCCAACTTCAAGATCCAGATTGCCGAGGCTGCTCTTGCAGGCAATGATTTCAGTGCGATAGAGAAGATATATGCTGACTGCAACTCCAGGTGGAACGCCACAAGAGACGCAAACGCTACATATACAGCATATAAAGCAGGCTGATAACACAACTTTAGTTTTCTTCAAATTTCCTCTCATATTATTTGCAGTTTCCGGGCTTTTGCCCGGAGACTGCGAATATTTTGAAGAAGCGGGATCTTTTTTTAAAACGAGGTTACACCGATCCTCTTTATTTATAATAGTCATCTTACATACATCTTCCGTTTCCCGCTTTTTCAAAATGTCCTGTAAACGATACAGAAAGGAACGATACTTATGGCTTCACACGGAAAAGTACAAAAAAGAGATTTTTTCGACTGGCTTCACGGATATACCGGTCAGAAATACACGACAACACTGTTGTTTCTGCTTATACCGATAATCCTTATGATCCTGTTTACGATAATTCCTGCTGCGAATATGTTCATATTCAGCTTTCAGGAACGTGACCAGTTCGGTGTTAATCCCGAGTGGGTAGGTCTCGACAATTATAAGACTATCTTTACTGACTCAAGCTATCTTTCCACTTTCCGTAATTCTCTTTATTATCTCGCAGGTTCGTTTGCTCAGCAGGCAATAGCACTATTCATAGCTGTTATTCTTTGTTCAAGGATCAAGTTTGCGAATGTCTTTAAAGGCGTTATCTTCTTCCCGTATATGATGAATGGCGTCGCAGTCTCTCTGATATTCCGCCGCTTTTTCCAGAAAGGCGACGGCATTACAAACACCGAGGGCACGCTTAACAGTATCATTCAGATGTTTGGCGGCGATCCTGTAAAGTGGCTTTCAAATCCGGATATAGTCAACTGGTGTCTCGTTTTTGCGTCAATATGGCGTTACATCGGATTTGACATCATTATGTACATAGGTGCGATACAGTCTATTTCTCCCGACATCTACGAAGCCGCAGACCTCGACGGTGCAAATGCATGGCAGCGCTTTCGGTACATAATATTCCCCAGCATCAGACCGATCGTGGCGCTTCAGCTTATACTTGCAATAAAGGGCGCGGTATCCGTATTCGAGATACCATACATCATCACCGGCGGAAAGGTCGGGACAAGCACATTTGTCATCAAAACGATTGATACGGCATTTACGTACCAACATGTCGGACTTGCCTCGGCAATGGCAGTCGTCCTGCTGGCAATAATACTTGTTGTTACGGGCATACAAAAGGCATTCTTCAGGGAGGATAAATGATATGAGTGAAAACAATACTCAGGTCGTTGAAACAAGTGAGCCGACTGTGACAGCTTCATCCTTTGATAACACAAGTGAACTCGAAGAATACCGCAAAAGAAAAAACGCATATAAATTCAAAGAGACTCCGAAATCTGTCAGAGTGCTTTTCAATGTACTGAAATATATAATACTTATAGGTGCATGCCTTCTGGTGATACTGCCGCTGCTGGTCGTGCTCATCGGTTCATTCAAGACGCATGATGAGTATATCACAACAAACGTGTTCGCACTCCCCTCGGAGCCACAGTTCAGCAACTTTGTGACGGCATTCGTTGACGGTGATGTAATGCACGGACTTCTGAACACGGCAATAATACTAGTGATATCCTGCACCGGAACAATTATCACCGGAACCATGACCGCGTTCGTATTGCAGCGTTTCAATTCATTGTTCACCCGCGCTGTTAAGGCAGTATTCCTTGTGGCGGCGCTGCTGCCTAACATATCCATGCAGGTAACGGTCTTTCAGGTCATCAATTCACTCGGACTTTACAACTCGATATGGGCTCCCTGCATACTTTATATCGGCACGGACATTGTATCTATTTACATATTCATACAGTTCCTTAACAACATATCCCGTTCACTCGATGAGAGTGCATTTCTTGATGGCGCAAGCTACTTCCGTATTTACTGGAGCATCATTCTCCCGATGCTTCGTCCGGCTATAGCGACCGTACTTGTTATCAAGTTTGTTGGTATTTACAACGACTTCTATACTGCAAATCTGTATATGCCTTCAAAGGAACTCGGTGTCGTATCGACTGCACTGTATCGCTTCATAGGACCATACGGAGCAAAATGGGAAATAATATTTGCAGGTATCATAATCTGTATTATACCGACGCTTATAATTTTCATTACGCTGCAGAAATTCATATACTCAAATCTTGTGGCGGGCTCGGTAAAGGAATAACAGCTTACACACCATTTTCTTCAACATACACCGTGCAGATACCTCCCACCCTTCGCGGTGAGAGGTATCTGTCTTATAGAGTAAAACAAAAGAAAGGAAACCAAAAATGCGTAAAGGAGCGAATATGTATATAATGAAGCTTATCGCACCCTGTAAAGACTATATCTGGGGCGGTACAAAACTGAGAGAAGAATTCGGCAAAAACTCGGATGCGGACAAGGTAGCCGAAAGCTGGGAGCTGTCCTGCCACAAGGACGGTATGAGCATTATTGAGAATGGTGAATATGCCGGAAAAACACTTCAGGAGTATATCAACAAGGAAGGTCCCGGCGTGCTCGGGAAGAACTGTGAACGTTTTGAATATTTTCCTATACTCATAAAACTGATCGACGCAAAGGATAACCTTTCTGTACAGGTACACCCGAATAATGAATATGCGCTCAGGGTCGAAGGTGAATATGGCAAGACCGAGATGTGGTATGTTATTGACGCTGATGAAGGTTCTGAATTATTGTACGGATTCAAGCGCAGGATAACGCGTGAGGAGTTTACAGAACGCATTGAAAACCACACCCTGCTTGAGGTGACAAACAATGTTCCGGTACATAAGGGAGATGTTTTCTTTATTGATGCCGGGACTCTTCACGCAATCGGCAAAGGCATCCTTATAGCCGAGATACAGCAGAACTCAAACACAACATACCGTATTTATGATTACGGCAGAGTCGGCAAGGACGGTAAACCGCGTGAACTGCATATAGAAAAAGCCTGCGAGGTAACGGATCTTGTTCCTCCGGCTCGCCGCACCAGACCTAAAGGGGAACTTGAGCAGAAAAACGGGTATGCTGAAACGCTCCTTGCTACCTGCGAATACTTTAATGTAAACAAGCTCGATGTGCAGACAGAAGCCGAGTTTGAAGCCACCGTGGGTTCGTTCAATTCGCTTCTTGTTATTGACGGCAAATTCAGTGTAAATGGTATGGAACTGAACAAAGGCGACAGCTGCTTTATTCCTGCCGGATACGGAAATTATACGGTTAAGGGCAAAGGCGAGATAATACTGACAGACATTATTTAAATACCATAGTTTAAGAAAGGGAATAAAAATGAACAGTGAATTTACAGCAAATTATAACAGAGAGCGGGCAAAATATGAAGCTCTCATCACAAGGAAGAATCACGAAAAGGACGGCTATAACGGTATATACAAGCGCTATGCGAACCCGGTTCTTACTGCTGCGCACACTCCGCTTTTCTGGCGGTATGATATGGATCCTGAGACCAATCCATATTTTATGGAGCGACTTGGGATAAATGCTGTTCTCAACAGCGGCGCACTGTATATGAACGGAAAATACTACCTCGTCACGCGCGTCGAGGGAAACGACAGAAAGTCCTTCTTCGCTGTAGCCGAGAGCGACAGCCCTGTAGACGGCTTCCGCTTCCGCGACTATCCGGTGAGACTCCCCGACATCTGTCCCGAGGAGACCAACGTCTATGACATGCGCCTCACAAAGCACGAGGACGGATGGATATACGGTGTTTTCTGCTCCGAAAGCAAGGATACTGAGTCCAACGACCTTTCCGCAGCTAACGCACAGGCGGGTATTGTTCGCACCAAGGATCTCGAAACATGGGAACGCATGCCAAACCTGAAGTCAAAGTCCCCGCAGCAGAGAAATGTGGTGCTGCATCCTGAGTTCGTTGACGGCAAATACGCCTTTTACACCCGCCCGCAGGATGATTTCATCAGCACAGGCTCCGGCGGAGGTGTATGCATCGGACTTGTGGAGGATATCACAAACCCTGTGATCTGTACAGAGGAAAAGGTGATCTCGCCGCGCAGATATCACGCGATCACGGAAGTTAAGAACGGCGCGGGAGCTGTTCCGATAAAGACTACGAAGGGTTGGATACACATCGCACACGGTGTCCGCAATACGGCCGCGGGACTGCGTTATGTACTGTATGTGTTCGCCACGGCACTCGATGACCCGTCAAAGCTGATAGCCGAGCCTTCGGGAGTGTTCATGGCACCTCACGGATGGGAGCGGGTCGGTGATGTATCGAATGTCGTTTTTACTAACGGCGCTGTGGTCAACGAGAAGAACGAGGTATATATTTACTACGCCTCGTCGGACACAAGACTGCACGTAGCTTCCACGACGATAGACAGACTTATGGACTATACGTTCTCCACACCGCCCGACCCGCTCAGAAGCGTTGAATGCGTAAAGCAGCGCTGCAAGCTTATAAGCAGAAATCTTGAATATATGAAAGCAAACAGCATTTGCTGACTTTAGCGCAAGGACGGTGATATGCTATGAATCTCATGCAGCTGAAATATATAGTTGAGACCGCAAGTACAGGCTCAATAAAACAGGCTTCTGAGATGTTATGCGTTTCTCAGGCAGCACTTAGCCGGTCGATAAGAATAACAGAGAACGAATACGGAATAGTAATTTTTGACCGCAATTCAAAGGGAATGACGCCTACTCCTGACGGTGCGGAATTTATAGCATATGCGGAAAAGATCATTTCTGAGGTCAGCACTCTTGAGACACGTTACAAGCATGGAATGGATCATATAAACCGTTTTTCTGTATGTGTCCCCCGTTCCAAATACATATCCGAAGCATTCTCGCTGTTTACCCGAAGCTTCAATTCGGAAAACTCCGAGATGAAATATAAGGAAACAAATACAGTATCCGCGGTAGATAATGTAGCTTCGTCAAAATACGATCTTGCCATAATAAGATACGCAGCTTCGTACGATGATCATTACAATATGATATTTGCGGATAAAGAGCTGAATTACGAATATCTGAACGAGTTCAGATACAGTATCGCCGTCAGTAAGACAAGCCCACTCGCGGCAAAGGAATCGGTCGATCTTGAAGACCTGACCCATTTTATAGAAATAGTATATGTTGATCCGTCTGTACGCGACACCTCGCCGGCGGAAGAACGCGCGGTCATACTCCCGGAAGCGTCAAAGAGCAGAATATATGTATATGAGCGTACAAGTATGTTTGACATCCTTTCGGAAAACAATATGACATTTATGTGGGTTGCGCCTGTTTCAGAAAACATCCTCGAACGCTACGGCGCGGTCATTATCAAATGCACAGATAACGACAGATCATTCCGGGATGTACTGATATACCGGAGCGATTATTGTCTCGGAGTATATGATAAAATGTTCATTGATACCGTAAAAAGCGTTCTGAGTAGCTGCCCAGCGTAAACAGTCAATATTATGCGTATTCATACGGTTTTGGTATTGACATTCATAGCCTTTATATAGTATAATCTAAACGCAAGACAACATGATATCATAGAGGGAAACGGAGCCAGCAATGAGAACGATCCTGAACGCCAACTGGATAATGAAGGACGGGAACAACGCATATTTGTGTGCTGTTCCTTGTTCGCTTTACAAAGTGCTGCTTGATAACAACGCTATTCCCGACCCATATTACCGCGAGAATGAGTATATTTCTACAGACCTGTGCCGAAATGATGTGACATTCTCGCGTGAGTTTGATGCAAGTTCCGAGGTCCTCTCGGCAGATATGCAGTATCTCATATTCCACGGTATCGACACACTGTCTGAGGTGTATCTGAACGGCGAAAAGATAGCCGAGACCGACAATATGCACCGGATCTGGGAGCTTGATGTTACTGGTAGGCTGCGTGAGCACAACACGCTTGAAGTGCGCATAAGATCGCCGATAAACTACATTGAGGCGGAAAACGAAAAGCGTCCGGTATGGGGCGTTGGCGAGTGTATGAAGGGCTATCCGCATCTCCGTAAGGCGCACTGTATGTTCGGCTGGGACTGGGGTCCGAATCTGCCGGATATGGGGATATGGAGGGACGTTGAGTTATGTGCGTACAACGCCGACAGAATAAAAAGCGTTTACTGCGAAGTCAGAAATGAGCTTCCCTCAGACATTGCGGAGTTGTTCATTTCGGCTGAAAGCACTACAGAAAACGCAGAAGCAATCTACACAATTACAGACCCGAATGGTGCTGTTATCTTCAATGGCAAATATCCCGAAAGCGGTAATATTATCATCGAAAATCCGCATCTCTGGTGGGTGCGCGGACTCGGCGGACAGCCGCTCTACACTGTGACTGTCGAACTGCGCGACAAGGGCGGCAACGTGCTCGATTCCTGCACTAAACGTATCGGACTCCGCACGCTCGTTATCTCGAAAGACAAGGATGAGTGGGGTGAGGAATTCTGCTTCAAATGTAACGGCGTGAAGGTGTTCGCAATGGGCGCGAACTATATTCCCGAAGATCAGATCGTCACCCGCATGACAAAGGAAAAGACCGTCCGGCTTCTCGAAGACTGCGTAGAGGCGAATTTCAACTTTATCCGGGTCTGGGGCGGCGGGATTTACCCTGCCGACTGGTTCTACGACAAGTGCGACGAGCTCGGACTTATCGTGTGACAGGACTTCATGTTCGCTTGCTCGGCATACCGGCTGACCGACAGCTTTCGCACTACCGTAGAGGCCGAGATCGCCGATAACATCAAGCGCCTGCGGCATCACCCCTCGCTCGGGTCGTGGTGCGGCAACAACGAAATTGAAAGCGCGTGGGTAGGTTGGGGCTTGCCGGAGGACGAGGAATGTAAGCAGGATTATCTGACTCTGTTCGAGGACATCATACCGAGGCTTCTGAACGAACACGACCCCGTCCGTGCAAAATTCTATCACCCGTCGTCACCGTCATCAGGCGGCGGCTTCATCGACCCGTCCTCGAACAAGGCAGGTGATATGCACTACTGGGACGTATGGCACAATTTCAAGCCTATCGAAGATTTCCGGAAGTATTATTACCGCTTCTGCTCGGAGTACGGATTCGAAAGCATACCCGACATCAAGACTGTGCGAACGTTCGCGGAAGATCGCGACCTTAACCTGTGCGGGACTGTTATGCAAGCGCATCAGAAGTGCCTGCTCGGCAACGAAAAGCTGATGTTCTACCTCGCGCAGATGTGCAATTACCCTTACGATTTCGAGCGGCTGATCTACTGCACACAGCTCGGTCAGGCGGACTGCATACGCTCGAATGTGGAGCACATGAGACGGGCGAGAGGGCGCTGTATGGGCTCGGCTTACTGGCAGGTCAACGACACGAACCCTGTCATTTCGTGGTCAAGCATTGACTATTACGGGCGCTGGAAAGCACTCCACTACGCGGCAAGACGGTTCTATGCGCCGATACTTCTGAGCTGCGATGACAGCAACCCTAAGCGCCCTGTGCTCTGTGTCACCAATGACACACTGAACGACGAACAGCTTACGCTCATTTGCAGAGTTCGTAATAACCGCGCTGAGATACTTGATGAGTTTTCTGCCGAAATAACATCGACGGCAATGTCGGCAGCTTCCGCGCTTTCACCCGACCTGTCAAAACATTTCGCGGCAACCGGCGACAAGCGCACGAAGTACATCGAGTACACGCTCGAACGCGGAGACAAAGTCATAAGTCGCGGTACAACGCTTTTCGTGCGCCCGAAGGAGTTTACATTCTCGCCGGCATTAATAAATGCCGATATTGCTGACAACGGCAGCAGCTTTGCGATTACACTCACGGCAGACAATTTTGCCAAAAGCGTGTGCATATCGCTCAAAGACTTCGACTGTGTATTCTCGGACAACTGGTTCGACCTGCACGGGAACGAGCCTGTCAAGGTAACAATAGGAAAGCTGGACGGAATGACCATCGATACGCTGAAAGAACAGCTTGAAATACGAAGCTATTGACACACCATGGAGAAAAACTATGAACGATTCGATCATGGAAAAGAAATAGGAATTTAAAATTGCTTGGAAACACAAATAGAATACACTTCCGAAATATCAGATGCAACTGTTATATGTCTTTTGGATCATATGTTCGAATTTCGTTTTTTCACATATATGTTAAAATCAAACGGAAAGCTTTATCTTATCGAAGAAGAATTTGACCGTCGGTTTTTTAAACGTTTGTCCGAAATGAATTCGCCTTTGGCGATAGCCTATACAGTTGGCGGCTTGCATAAGCTGTTCGAGTTTTGTACAGAAAACGGCTATAAAGAAACTCCGTAGGAGGTTGCGGAGATCGTTGGGAATAAATAAGATGTTATGATGTTTTGCTTGAAACAATAAACTGGGTTATGATCTTTAAACATCAAAATACAGTTAATAATAGAATGATGACCGCTCTGATCTTTGCGGAATATCTTGCCCGGAAAGTGCCGGATCTGATCCTGTTTTCCGCTTTTCTGGTTGATGCCGCAATTCTCGGCGCCGGGCTTTGGGCAGCAAGGATACAGCTTCAGCATGATTCCCTGACAGTTGTCATGTTTTTAGCGGTCGTGCTCGTCCCTGTTTTTTTCGTACTCCCGCCCGGCTTTAATATCGGTCTTCTGCTGACTTACGACATCCTGTGCTGCCTGTTATTACTACTGTTTTCATAACCGCTCCTGTTATTCTCACTGTTGGCTTAAAAACACTTTTATCGTGTAAATATAAAGTCCGGATGTTATTGCACTATCATTAAAGACATAGAGATCTTCAGCTCCTTAGGACTGTTAACATACAAAAAAATGCTATTTATCAAGCTTATTGATAAACTCTTTCATTTCCACGCTGATCTGATCCTGCTTAAAGTTATGGACGTAGTGTCCGCAGCCAAGTTCGATCACCTTTGCATTTGTCAAGTCAGACGCATATTCATAATGTTTTTCGATCCAGTCGGTACCTTTGATCTCCGTTCCGTCGGAAACAAACATTATCATCGGCACATCGGGCTTCGGCTTACTGTCGATCTCTCTGACAGCATCGGTAATAGCCTGTCCTTCGTTTATAATATCAACATTGACGGCTATCTTGCAGGCAATCGCACGATACAGTTCCTTTTCTTCTTTTGAAAGCTCGGAGGGCAGCGAACCGTCCGAATAGTAAAACCTGATAAGACCAAGATCTCTTGCAAAAGCAGCAAGCATTTCAAATCTGTAAATACCGTCAAAATCCATATCATCGTAAGTACGAGGGAGTACCATATCAAGGCCGACAACCGCTTCGACCTCATCCGGATATTCCTGCGCCCAGAGTATTGTTTCAAGTCCGGACATAGAGTGAGGGCAGAGGATAAACGGACCTTCAATACCCATTTTTGAAAGAGCTTCTCTGTCCTGTCTGAGAATCGTATCAAATGATCTTTCTGTATCCACTATATCGCTGAATCCATAGCCGAATTTCTCAATAACAACTATCTTATACTCTCCCGATAACCGGCTGTACAGGCTTTTGAAGTCGAGTATGGGAGAAGCGGTT
>CAMVEM010000079.1 GCA_947166515.1 uncultured Clostridia bacterium
GGGGCAGGTTCGTATTTTTTGTGGCGCAGGAGCAGCCGCAGCTTCCGCCGATAATAAGATCGTCGGGCTTGTTATATACTCTTCGGCAGTTTTTTCCCGTAATACTGCCATACAGCTTGCGGACAGCTTCCGCTCCGAGATCGAAACCGTTTTTCCGATGTGTGGTGAGCCACGGGTCGGTCGCTGTGTTGTCGGTGTATCCGTCATACCCTGTGACCGCAATATCTTCCGGAACTCTTATCCCTCCTTTCTGGAGAGCTTCTATAAGGGCTTCCGCCATTACATCATTGGCACACATTATGGCTTCCGGAGTATCGAGCTTATGGTCAATGATCATTTTGGCGAGCCTTACCGGAGAATCCTTCCAGAAATCGCCGTATCCGTAATATGTAGAGTCGTAATGCAGCCGATACTTTTTCATGGTGTCCAGATAAGCCGCAAGCCGCTCTTCCGACGGGATATAACCTTTTGTTCCGGTAAGGCAGTATATCTTTCTGAACCCGTGGTCGTTTATGAGGTGTTCCGCCAGCCGTGTGAAAGCGTCATAGTCGTGGGATATGACATTGCCGAAATACTTCTGAGGCAGTGAATCGAGCGTGATAACGGGCTTGTTTGTGCTTTTGAGAAGTTTGTCTGTTTCCTTTACTATATCATCGTTGTAGATATAATTTCTGTCATAGACAAAGCCGTCAAAGCTGTCGGACAGCGCAAGCTTGTATATATCCGACTCATACCGCTTCTGGATATGGAGCGGCGGCTGAAAATTGTTCATTGCCGACATAATAATAATGTCGCAGCCGCATATAAAAGCCTGCTCGATCATTCCGCTCAGGACTTGTGAAGTATATTCACGGTTGCACTCGGAGGCTATTACGCCGAAGGTCAGTCTTTTTTTCATATATCGTCCTTTCTCCGCCGCACCGGAACAGTTAAAGTATCACAATTGGATTATAACATATTGTGAACCGGAATGCAATACAATATGAAATATTTCTCGGCAATGTTGCAAAAAATATTATAAATCCGCAACAATACGGAATTGAAAAAGGCTGATAATTATGGTAATATTAATAACAAAGAAAGTGATATCGTTTACACAGAAGACCGGATATGACCATCTTTCCCTAAAGATACGCGGCTGCATGGGCAGACACAGTGTTTATCCGGAAGCGCTGTGCGGATATGAAGTCCGGGCAAAGGATACATTTGACGGGCGCTGTATGTTTGAACTTGCATCGTTTGTTTTGGCAAGATAACCCGAAAGGAGACAATACGATATGATATCATTCGGAAATATAAGCAAAAAGCTTTGCGCTGTATGTATCCCGGCGGTAATTCTGCTTTCCGGCTGTTCGGCGGACTCTTATGACAGTTCCGCAATGCGGGATATGCCTGCCGAAATAATCATTGACGGCAGAACGGAGAATGTGGCTCCCGGAAGATACATATTCTGGGGTAAAAGGTGCTGAAAAGCATTGAAATGTTAAATGTTTTGCTGTATAATATCAGTATAACCATATCCACTTTGGAAAGAGAGGTAAAACACCATGAAATTTAAAAAGATACTTTCTGTTTTAATAGCATCTGTTGTTATGCTTACGGCTCTGGCAATTCCTGCCGCCGCAAAAGGCGGTTCTTCTCCGGCAATGAGGGATATCACCACAATGGAACTTGTCAGGGATATGGGCATCGGTATCAATCTCGGAAATACGTTTGAATCATTCGGAGATTGGCTCAAAACATACGGCGACGGTTCGGTGGAATCGTATGAGACCGCATGGGGCAGCCCGGTGATAACACAAAAAATGATACAGGGTTACGCAAAAGAGGGATTCACGACACTGCGCGTGCCTGTACATTGGTTCAACCTCATGGACGACAATTATAACATAAGCAAGGAATATACCGCCGCAGTAAAGCAGGTCGTTGACTGGGCAACAGACGCGGGACTGTATGTGATCGTGAATATCCACCACGATGAAAACAACTTTTTCGCGGATTTTGCCACAAACAAAAAAGACAAACAGCTTGCGGCTTACAAGAAAATATGGACTCAGCTTGCGGAAGTGTTCCGCGATTACGGAGATCATCTGATACTCGAATCGCTCAACGAGGAGGCTTGCTGGGACAGCTTATGGAACAGGTACGCGGGCAATACCGGAAAAGCCGAAGCATTCGCTCTGGTCAACGAGATAAATCAAGCTTTCGTTGATGTAGTCCGTTCGTCCGGCGGCAACAACGAAAAGCGTCATCTTCTCCTTGCAGGATATGTTACGGGTATAGATGAGACCTGCGATGAGATGTACAAAATGCCCGATGATCCGGCGAACCGCTGTGCAGTCTCCATTCATTACTATATGCCCTCCACCTTTGCGATCCTTGAAGAAGACGCGGACTGGGGAAAGGCAAGATCGACATGGGGAACGTCCGCCGACTTCAAAGAGCTTGAGGGCTACATGAACAAGATGAAGACCGAGCTCATAGATAAAGGTATCCCGGTAATACTCGGGGAATACGGCTGTCCTAAAACCAATAAAGACCCCGAATCGGTAAGACTCTTTCTGTATTCCGTCTGCAAAGCTGCGTATGAGCGCAATATCTGCCCGGTGCTGTGGGACGTTACAGGACTGCACTATGACCGCACGAGCTGCAAAATGTACGACAGTACGCTTATGAATAAGCTGCTGAGTGTCGTGGGAATTGAAAGAGATCCTGAAGAGGCGACAGTCATAACCGTCGGAGAGGGCTGTGACTACAGTACCGTTTCAGCAGCTGTTTCGGCTGTCAGCAAAGCCATAAAGAACAAGACAGCTTCGTCTGCGTACAATATAGCTGTATCCGACGGACATACGGAGAAAAGCGCGATAACTTTTCCGAGATCGGATATTTCATTTTCTCTGACAGGCGGAAAGCTTATCATGAAATCTCCGACAATAACCGCCAATTCAAACCTCACCATATCCTGCAATATAGCGCCGCTGAATCCGGGAAAGGCTGTTACCGTAAAGTGTGCCGCCGGTAAAAAGGTCAGTATTGAACAAGCCGGGTCTGACTTCTTTGCACTCAGCGGTACCAAGACATCAGACTTTGTTCTCAATACCGGCTCGGTCATAAATGTTTCAGGCGCCTCGGCAGCCAATATCACGGCAGCTGAGGGAACAACGATAAAACTTACAAAAGGAAAGTTCACGCCGACCTCTTTGTCGGGTAACGGCATACTCGATGTTTACGATGCTTCTGCCGTTACGCTCACCAGTGTTAAAAACATTTCGGTAATACTGAATCAATATAATAAAACAAGCGGAAAAAATGTGACTGTTATGCTTCCGAAGCTCACTGTAGGAACGGCAGAAAATATGTTCCTCACTGTGAAAGATACCGAAGGTTCACCTGCGGATATCAGCGGTCAGACAGTCATGTATCTTTCAAAGGCTTCCGCTGACAGATACATGACTGGTATAACGATCACAAATACCGACGGAGACAGAACGCTGAAAGCTGTACCGTACAGCAAAAATGTCAGAGCGGAATGGCTTGACTCTGTCACAATGACCTTCGGCGGTGCGTCCGCACAGTATTCTTCTTTCGATAAAGCGTTTGAAGCTATGACCGCTAACGCCGGAACTATGCCTGACGCGGATTATGTTATTTCAGTGAACAGATCCATGGAAATGACCGGATTTGCTTTGCCTTCAAAAGCAGGCAGTCTTACCATAAACGGCAACGGAAATACCCTCACTTTTACCGGTGTTACATCTGTCACGGCAAAATATGCGCTCTCCCTCAACAACATCTGTATTGTCTCGCAGACAAAAACCGGCGATGAAGCATCTTTCACGATCACCGACACTTCTTCGGGAAACGTATTTATAAATGATCTTGCGTTCAAGGGAAAAAAACTTACGATAAAGGGCGGAACAAAGAATGATATTACTCTCGGAAATTGTGCGGCAGTATATTCTCTGACAGGTTTTCTGAATACCACAGTGACCTCGGCTGTTGAAATACAAAAGACGCTGACTGCGGTAAACCTCACTTTGAAAGAAGGCGCAAATATCATTATCGATAATGACGCTGCTGTCACGGTCAATAAGGTGTTTGATGCCGAGGAAGGCGCTGAGATCACACTTTCGGAAGGCTTCAGACCTATATCGCTTAAAGGAACGATAACCGGAGGTAAGGTATCGCTTATCGGCGTGAACTGTGAAAATAAGCAGATATTTAAGACGAAGCTTGACCTGTCCGGCAAATTCGATGTCAGCGGGATATCTTCCGGATCAGGCTATGATCTTGTCCTTGAGTCCGGAAAGGTATATCTCAGAAAAGTAAGTGATAATGATCCCATTCAGAAAGGAGCACTCCCTTATGGGAGCAGACCATAATTATGAAAATCAATAAGAATAAGATCGTTGCTGCAGCGGTCGCGGCAGTACAGCTTTTTTCATCTTCCGTAACAGCGTTTGCCGCATCGGTCAGTGGATCGTATAAACCCATAACGGAGAACAATCCCATTTCCTCACAGATCTTCTGTGCCGACCCCAGCGCAGTAGAATACAACGGTCGGCTATACGTCTATGGGACGAGCGATCAGCAGCAATGTGACGAAAAAGGCATAGATGAAGACAACACCTACGAAAAGATAAAGTCGATAGAGATATTCTCTACCGATGACATGATAAACTGGGAATACCACGGCAGGATAAACGTGGGCGAGATAGCCCCGTGGATCGCCAATTCGTGGGCTCCGTCGGTAGTTTCCCGCGTGGAAGATGACGGACTTACGCATTTCTATCTGTATTTCTCAAACAGCGGCATGGGAGTGGGCGTCATCACCTCCACCGACCCTGTCGGACCGTGGAGCGACCCTCTCGGCAGACCGCTGATCAACTATGATACGAAAGGACTTACCGACTGTCCGAACCCGTTTGACCCGGGAGCGGTAATTGATGACAACGGCGTTGGCTGGCTGGCATTCGGCGGCGGCAAGGCAAAGGACGGCACAGACTATATGCCGGGCAGTACAAGGATAGTAAAGCTCGGAGCCGATATGATCTCCTTTGACAGTGATTTTACAAAGATCCCCGCTCCTTATTTCTTTGAGGCAAGCGAACTGAACTATATAAACGGAACGTATGTATATACCTACTGCTCGGACTGGAACAATCATTACAAGCAATGGGATTACGAAAAACACGGCACCACGGTGCCGGGCGGCTGTTCGATGATATATATGAAGACAAAAACTCCCCTCGATCCGGACAGCTGGGAAATGGGCGGGGAGTGTCTGAAAAATCCCGGCGAGTTCGGATTTGATTATTCCAACAACCACACTCACCTGCAAAAGTACAAGGGCAAATGGTATATGCTGTACCATACTCTGTCGCTCAAAAGATTCATGGATATAAAGGGCGGATATCGGAGTATGTGCGTTGACGAGATAAGTGTTGATGAACAGAATGTGATAATAGAGGATAAGCGCGGTACGAAAGAGGGAGTTACATCGCCTGCGGGAACGATAGGCGCGTATTCCTCACACCCCGGCGCACAGATATGCACCGGCGCTGATATCACCTATGATGTGAGCGACGGTCACTCTCCCCTTGCGGTCAGCGACAAGGCGGGAGCGTGGACGAGCTTCAGAAGCGTGGATTTTTCGCTTGACGGGGATAATGTCAGAAAAGGTTTTGCTGCAAATATCAAAGGTTCCGGCACCGTGGAGGTGCGGCTTGATTCTCCGACCGGCGAGCTTGTCGCAAGCGTCACGAAGGATAACGGTATTGCTGCTGAGATACCGGATATTACCGGTACGCATGACCTGTTCTTTGTGTTCAGCCGGGAAGGTATGGCGGTTGAAAACTGGGGATTTACAGCGGAAGGAAAAACCTTTGTCATAGACAACAAGGTCATAGGAATATCGGCTATAGCCGCCGCAGCCGCGATATGCGCGATAGTATTTGCCGCGGCAAAGGCTAAAGCTAAGAAGAAGTAATTCAGGAAAGGATTTTCGGCAAATGAGAATAGGTGTTGATTATTATCCAGAACACTGGGACAAGGATATGTGGAAGTCCGATGTACGTCTTATGGCGGAAACGGGTGTGAAGATCGTCAGACTTGCGGAGTTTGCGTGGTGCAGGCTTGAACCGGCGGACGGCATATTCGACTTCGGGTGGCTTGACGAAGCTATACGGCTCTTTGCGGACAACGGCATCGAGGTCATCATCGGAACGCCCACAAACTGCCCGCCGAGGTGGCTATGCGAGAAGCACCCGGAAATACTTCCTGTCGGCGACAACGGCAGGACCAACCCCATAGGCATACGCGGTCATCGCTGCTATAATTCTCCCGCACTGCGCGAATATGCCGGACGCATAGTCGCAAAGCTTGCGGAGCATTACAAGGATTTTCCCAATGTCACCGCCTGGCAGCTGGACAATGAGCTTGAAGCCAATATTTGCTTCTGTGACACCTGCAATAAAAAGCACCGTGAATGGCTGAAAAGAAAATACGGCACTCTCGGAGCGCTCAACAAGGCATACGGCACTATAGTGTGGAGCGGCGAATATCAGTCGTGGGAGCAGATAGATCCGCCGTACGGAGGATACAATACCGCCTGGCTGAACCCCGCGTATATGATAGACTTTGAACGCCGCGCGACCGATGATATGCTTGAATTCATACGGTTTCAGGCAGACATTATCCGCTCGTATATACCGGACGCTTTTATTACCACAAACGCCTGCTTCTGCAATCATACCTCCGATTTCACCGCGATGTTCAGCAATCTCGATGTGGCGGCTTATGACAACTATCCGACGACCTCGGTATCGCATGACTATAAAAATATTACATCAACATCGGCATATCTCGATATGATACGCGGCGCAAAGCGGAAGAACTTCTGGATAATGGAGGAGCTGAGCGGCACTCCGGGCTGCTGGGCGCCTATGCAGAAGACTCCCGCGCCGGGAATGATAAAGGGCTATGCCCTGCAAGCCTTCGCACACGGAGCCGACACGGTGATCTTTTTCCGATGGAGGACAGCGAATATAGGCGCGGAAATGCACTGGCACGGGCTTATAGATCACTCCGGCGTTCCCGGCAGGCGGTTTGACGAATTTGCTCAGCTTTGCGGGGAGGCTGAAAAGCTGAAGGACGTTCGGGGTTCCGAGCTTCGTTCCGATATTGCGATCCTTTTTTCGGCGGACAGCGGACGCGCGTTCCGGCTCCAGCCGCAGACGGACGGATTCAGCTATATCGAGCAGATAAAAGCCGTTCACCAGGCATTTGTGCGGTACGGGCTGAATGTTGATATTATTGACGAACACGCGGATATTTCCGGGTATAAGATAGTGTGCGCACCCGCGCTGTATGTTACCGACAGCACCACGGTAAAAAGGCTCCGTGACTTTGCGGGAAACGGCGGGACAGTCGTTCTCACCGCACGGAGCGGAGTCAAGGACGAGAACAACAACTGTATCATGGAGCCGCTCCCGACTGTGTACAGGGAACTTGTGGGCTGTCATGTAACCGAGTATGATCCGATCGGCTGGGACAAGGCAAAGGTGAGATTCACGGACGGCGAGGAGTATGAATGCAAGCAGTGGTGTGATATTCTCGAAACCGACACGGCAGAGACCGCCGCAAGCTACAGCAGCGGCTTTTATGCGGGTCAGCCCGCTGTGACCGTAAACAGTTACGGCGGCGGAAAAGCTTTCTATATAGGCACGGTAGGCACACGCAGAATGTATGAGAAGGCGGCAAAGCAAATACTTGATGCAAGCGGTATCCCGTACATAGAGGGGCTTCCGGAGAATGTTGAGGTAACGACACGCACAGGCAGCGGCATTACCGCACGGTTCGTATTCAACAATTCCGATCTTGAGAGAACATTTGAGCTTAACGGAGAAAAACTGCATCTGGATCCGTTTGAGATGAAGATAATTCGTTTGGAGAATGATATATGAAAAGAATATCAAAAAGGACACTATTGGTATTAGCTTTGGCAGCGGTAGTAATGACAGCTCTTATGTCAGGGTGCACAAGCTCACCCAAAAACGAAAACACCAATAACAGCACAGATACTGCCATTGAAGAAGTGACAGAACAGGCAGGGGAAAACACCGCCGGGCCGGCAGCTGATATATTCATCAATAGTGACTGGACAGCCGGACAGGTAGCAATAGGCGGCGGAGGATTTGTCACAGGAATAATTTCCACCTACGAAAAGGGCGTTTTTTATACCCGGACAGATGTAGGAGGAGCGTATCGCTGGGACGATACGGCAAAGAAATGGGTATCTCTTTGCTGCTTTGTAACAGCCGATGATGTCGGTCTGCTCGGTATAGACGGTATAGCCGCCGACCCGCAGAACGCGTCAAAGGTAGTCATGGCTGCCGGGACCGATTATTTCAGCGGCGGGAAGACCTGCATACTTGTGTCGGAGGATTACGGAGAGACATTTGCACAGGTAGATGTAACTTCCATGATAAAAGTCCACGGAAACGGCAACGGAAGAGGAAACGGTGAAAGGATAGCCATTGATCCGAATGACGGAAACATTATCTTCTGCGGAGGAAGAACGGGAGGTCTTATCAGATCGACAGACGGCGGGTATAGCTGGGAGCAGGTAGATTTTCCTGTTTCAGCCACAAGCAACGGCAACGGTATCAATATTATCCTGTTTGACCCTTCCTCCGGTTCGGACGGGAAGGCTTCTCAGAGGATATTTGCAGCAGTATCCGAAAAAGACACAGACAATATTTTTGTTTCCGATGACGCGGGCTCGAGCTGGGCACCGCTTGCGGGAGCAATCACGGAATATATGCCTCAGCGTATGAGACTCAGTCCTTCCGGCAAGCTCTATGTGACATACGCCGACAGTGAAGGACCGTGGAATGCTTCCGCGGGTGCGCTCTTAAGATATGACATTGACGCCGGAACGTATGAGGACATTTCACCCGTTCAGAGCGCTTGGGGAGATATAGTTTCTGACCCCGCCGATGAATCAAGACTTGTATGTGTAACGACCGAAAAATGGGAAGGACAGCCCAACGGGGCATTCGGAGATCAGTTCTTCGTATCAACGGACGGAGGAGCTTCCTGGTCGAACGTAATGTCTTCCGCAAGGATCACCGATAACGGTATGAGCTGGATAAACGGTTACGCGATCCACTGGTGCAGCTCGCTTATGATAGACCCGTTCAACGGGAATAAAATAATGGTGAACTCCGGAAACGGCATATTTGCCTGCGATAATATCTGGGACGAATATCCGGAATTTTATTTTGACGCACAGGGGATCGAAGAGGTAGTTCCGCTCGATATCCTGTCTTATCCGGATCATGCTCTGCTTACCGGCATATACGATTATGACGGTTTTGATCACGATGATATTATGACCTCCCCTCCCCGCCATACTATGACTATCGGAGCTGTAACAGGACTTGCTATGGCAGCGCAGAACTATAATGTCCGTGTTGAGGTCGGAGGAGATGAAAACAATCAGAAGCTGATATATTCCGAAGACGACGGAAAGACATGGAAAAATATAACGATAAGTCCCGACAAATCAAAAAAGCTGTATCAGGGATATGTTGCTCTTACCGCTGACGGAAACAATATCATCTGGAGCCCGTCGAACGCAAAGGTGCTTTATTACACGGAAGACAGAGGCAAGACATGGGAACAGTGCAGCGGTATCGCGGGAAATTCCGCTTACGTTGTCGGAGACACGGTCGATCCGGATTATGTATATGCCTGCACGGGAGATAACATTTATGTAAGCTCGGACGGCGGAAAAACATTCAGTAATAAATTTGATAAAATGGGTTCCTATAAGAGGATAGTTCCTGTTTTCGGAGAAGCAGGGAAATTTTATGCTGCCGGAGCGGGACTGTTCTTTACCGAGGATCACGGTGATACCTTTACAAGGATAGACAGCGTTGTGACCTGCAAGGCTGTGGGCATCGGCAGAGGAAAAACCGATGATGACCCGTATGTGATCTATATATGGGGAAATCCGAAGGATAACAAGACAGAGGGCATATATATGTCCGAGGATCTCGGAGAGACATGGGTGAGAATAAGCGATGACCTCCATTCCTTCGGCGGAACGGGAAACGGACAGTTTGTCTGCGGAGATATGAATGTTTACGGAAGATGCTATATGAGTACCGTCGGACTTGGGATAGCCTACTTTGACAAGAACGATAAATCATAAGCATATCACGGAGGTGCGGATATGAGAAGAATTTCCGGATATCTGAACGGTGTTTTATTTGAAATGCGGGAAGAATCAGTCTTAGTTGAACCTTATGGCGACGGCTGCGTTCGGGTAAGGGCAACGAGAAATTCCCGCTTTTCTGAGGAAAAATGGACTCTCCTTGACGCGGAAGCCTGTGGATCTTATGTAAGTATCGAAAGCGAGAACAAGGCTGTATTATATAACGGCAAGCTCAGGGTCGAGGTCGAAAAAGAGGGACAGTGGCAGACACACTGCAGGCTTACTTTCTTCAAGAACGATGATATTGTGCTGCGCACACGCGAGGAAGCGGATCCGGTAACGAGATATACACATATAGAGGGTGAGCATTATCGCACCCGTGTGATCTTTGAGGCAAGAGCCGACGAGCATATCTACGGGCTCGGGCAGGAGCAGCAGGATTTTTTTGACCGCAAGGGCTGCACATATGATATTATGCACTATAATACAAAGTCCACTGTTCCCGTTATATACTCCTCGCTTGGATACGGATTCCTGTGGAACAATCCCGCTGTCGGAAGAGTGGAATTTGCGAATAATCATACCATCTGGCAGGCTGACAGTTGTTATCAGGTGGATTATCTTGTTTTTGTCGGCGATACTCCCGCCGGGCTTGTCAACAGATACGCCCGTCTTACGGGATTCAGCCCCGAAATGCCCGATTGGGCGGCAGGTTTCTGGCAATGCCGTCTCAGATATGAAAGTCAGGACGATCTGCTTGAGGTAGCAAGAAAATACCACGAGCTCGATATTCCTGTTGACGCTATCGTGATAGATTACTTTCACTGGACGGAACAGGGAAACTGGGACTTCGACCCTCAGTACTGGTATGATCCTAAAAAAATGTGTGACGAGCTTAAGGAAATGGGGATACACCCGATAGTCTCTATCTGGCCGACTGTACACCCGAACAGCCGTAATTTTGCAGGAATGGACGAACAAAAAATGCTCGTCCGCACCGAAAACGGGCAGTACGGGCTTTTCGACTTCTGTGGACAGGTCGCATATATTGACCCGACAGCTCCCGGAACAAGAGAATTTGTATGGGAGCAGGCAAAAAAAGGCTACTACGATAACGGTATCAGAACATTCTGGCTCGACGAGGCGGAGCCGGAGGTGCATCCTCAGCAGTTCGGCAACCTGAAATTCCATATAGGGAACGGTGCGCAAACAGCGCTCATATACCCGTATTATTACGCAAAGACTTTTTACGACGGACTTAAAAGTGAAGGAGAGACCGGGATAGTTTCGCTTACCCGCGCAGCATATCCGGGGAGTCAGAAATTCGGTACCGTAGTATGGAACGGTGATATCCCGTCAACATTTGACGCACTCAGGCAGAGCATCGTTTCGGGGCTGTCCATGTCAATGTGCGGGATACCATGGTGGAATTCCGATATCGGAGGATTTCGCGGCGGAGATACCGAGAGCGATTATTTCCGTGAACTGATAGTCCGCTGGTTCCAGTTCGGAGTGTTCAGTCCTGTAATGAGACTTCACGGTTCGAGACTCAGAAAGAAGGATCATGTTTTCCGTCACCCGGGAGTCTATGAGCCAAGCGGCGGAGATAATGAAATATGGTCGTTCGGAGAAAAGAATTTCCCTGTACTGCGTGATCTGATCCTGTTAAGAAACAGGCTGAAACCGTATATCCTTGATTGCGCCAAAAGGACTGCACAGACAGGAGAGCCCATAATGCGCCCGATGTTCTTTGATTTTCCCGATGATCCGGAGTGTACTGTACTTTCAGATCAATATATGTTCGGGTCAGGTATACTTGCTGCTCCGATCATACACCGCGGAGAAACCGAAAGAACTGTCTATCTGCCCGAGGGTAAGTGGATAAGAACGTTGGATAAAAAGGTGTATGAAGGCGGACAGAAGATCTCTGCTCATGCGGAGATCGACGAATTCATAGCCTTTGTTCGTGCCGGAGCGGAGATCATTGAAGTGTTCTGATACAGCAGTTGACTTGGTAATTTAGCCAAGATGATATATTAAAGGGCACCTCTAAAAACCTCTTGCCGCCCATTCGCACCACCCTTTAGCCGTCATATTGCACAGAAATTTCTTGAAATACGCCAGTATTCCTGCAAAATTTCTGTACAATCTGCCGACTAAATGCCGGCACGCCTGAACGACAATAGGTTTTTAGAGGAGCCCTAAAGCTTGACGAAAACCCTGAAAGATACGAAGTCTATGATCGTATTTCTCGGTTTACGTAACTGCCAAAAAAGTTTCCGGGAATATCGTGGATCATGTCGGTGATGACCTTGTGGAGATCGGACCGAAGATACCGTATGACGACAACCGCGGTCATTTTGACGCTCTCGCCAAGTATGTCCAAAAAAGAGCACGATGAATTATCTGAACAGTTTCCCGTTGGTGCAGCCTCCGTCGCAGAGAATATCGACTCCCGCGAGATAGCCGTTTCTTTCGTCCGCGACAGTCGCAATCGCGTAACCCAGCTCGTCGGCTGTTCCCATTCTGCGTTCCGCACCATATTCAAGCATCTTTGCGCCCTCGCCGGCTTCAAGATTTCCCATATCCGTTGCAACAAGTCCCGGACTCAGCGATACCACACGAATACCCTTGCTGCTGAGCTCGAACGCACTTTTCTGTGCGTACCATACCACAAAATTCTTCGACAACGCATACGCAAGTCCTGAGCGCTGATAATCGCCCCTCGGCAGTATACTGCGCTTAACGAGCTTTTGCAGGAATTTTGCTTCGTCGGTGTCCGCGAGAACATACGCCTTTTTCGGTATGATGATAGACGGTATCGCATACGCCGAGTTGGACGAAACATCAACTATGACACTGCCGCTTTTCATCACCTGTGCAAACTCCTGATTTACATAGACCGTGCCGAGTGCATTGACTTTTATCAGCTGTTCCGGCTTCGCCATTGCGGGAGAAAGCCCTGCCGCGTTTATGACATTGCGGACATTCCCGAGACTTGCCGCATATCCCGCAAGCTCTCTGACCGAATTCCTGTCCGAGGTGTCGCAGGTCTTGCAGTATGCGTCATATCCCAGTTCTTTCAGTTCTGCGGTGGCTTTTTCGAGCTTCCCGACAGTCCGTC
>CAMVEM010000080.1 GCA_947166515.1 uncultured Clostridia bacterium
AAAGAGCGCATGATGCGCGCATAAAAGGCGGTCATAAGCAACTCCGGAAAGCCCCTGCTAAGGGGTGTGGGGACGGAGTCCCCACAAATGCGGTTTCCCGTTTAATCTTCGCCGAGTTTCAGCGCCTTGTTGATGTTGATCTTCTTTATTATCGCGCCGAGGATAGCAAATCCACCGCCGAGCATAAGCACTATCAGCACATAAAGCTTGATATAATCGCTCTGCGCTGCGGATACAAGGAACGGCGGTACCTGATCGGCAGGACTGTACATCGAACGGAAAAGCGGTACGAACACATCGCTCGCTATCCCGCCGATAATGAACGCCATTGCGATAGATATTCCCGAAACAAGTATCTGCTCATAGCCGATCATTCCGATTATCTCGCGGAATGTCACGCCCATTGCGCGCAGTATTCCGAACTGGAGAGTACGGCTCCTTATCGACAGTATCCAGTATATCAGGAATCCTATCACCGTCATTATCATTATCACCACAAAGCTCAGCGTCAGCGCTCCGTTCATTCCCTGAAGCTGCGGCTGGTTCTTTGCTCTGATGATCTCCTGTGATGTATCTCTGATAGTATCTATAAGTATGCGCTTTTCTTTTATGTCGCTGTACAGAGCGGCGCTTGTCGCGCCTTCTTTCAGCTTGATCCACACCTGATAGGGTTCGATATCCGAGACGGTGCTTATATAGTTGTAATTCATGATCGCGAAGCATTTCACCGCGTATGCGTTTATCGTGCTGTCGTTTTCGTCATCTTCGTTTTCGCGCTTTGCGGGTTTTGTCGTTTTTACGGAAGAGTTCGGATTTATGCCCGGCCAGTAATCCACCACTGCGAGCACAGGCGCGCTTATCGCCTGATTTGCGGACCATTTCACCGAGATCACGTCGCCAAGTCCGATCTCATATTTTGATGCGAGCGCGCGGGATATTATCACGCCGGACGGATAATCCTGCAGCGCTTTTATGTAATTCCACCAGTGGACAGGCAGAAGATCGTTCCTGAACCATGCGGTGTTAGCGAACCTGTACGGTTCCACTGCCATGAGTGTTGCGCCGTCTTCTGTTTTGTTTCCCGTGGTGATCTTAGCCTTGTCGTTTACGAGGACTTTCGTGGCTGTTTCAACGCCCTCAAGTTCATCATACCGGCTGAAATCGCCCTCGACATAGCCCGTGACCGTATCTGCATCTCCGGCTGCGGTGACTGTCATCCAGTGCTCGTTCACGATTATGTCGGATCCGTTTGCATATCTGATGCGGTCTTCTTTCTGGTCGTTTATCGTTCTTGCGGTGTTTGCGGAGAAGATACCAAGTGAGAATGTTACCACAAGGAACAGCATCAGGAAGCGCTCACGTCCGCCCTGAGAACGGCAGACGGTCGTTATCGCCATATACTGTGCCGGCGTCCAGAGCGGCTTCATTATCAAATACAGCAGGTTGAGCAGATAAGGATAGATGCGTATGAATAGCAGTCCAAGTCCGAATATAAGGCAGGTCGAGAATATGAAGAACATCGGGTTTATCTCGCCTGTCGAAACTGAGGATACCTGTTCGTCGGCGGTGTATATCGAATAGAATATGATCGCCGCCGCAATAAGCAGAAAATCTATGCCGGTCTTTTCCCAGAGCGAGATCTTCACGACTTTTGATTTGCTCTGTTTATACTGAACGATAGACAGTTTTGACGCAGGGATTATCGGTATCATTGTCGCGGCAAAGAATATCACGACCGCTATAAGTGCGTAGATAAGCGCTCCGGGCGTTATCTTCGCCGAAATGCCGGTGCGGTTGACAAATTCGAGGAATCCGTTTGAAACGCCTATAAGTCTGCACATCGCGAGTCCGATAAGCGGAGCGAAAACAAGCGTCACGACTCCGAGTATCCCGGCTTCGAGCGCGTACATCCCGAATATCTGCCATGAGCCTGCGCCTCTGCTCTTGAATATCGCGATTTCGTTTTTCTCTTGCTCGACGTTGAGCTTCGAGACCATAAACAGATAGAACGCGAGCATGACCATAGACGGTATCTGCAGTACCCACAGCATTTTTGTCAGTTTTTCGGACTCCGATGCGTAGTTTTTGAGTATGCTAAGCACGCCCATTTTGAAGGTGCAGTTTTTATCCTTGAAATATTCGGTGTCTTCGTCTATTGCGGTAACGGCAAAAGGAAGATCGCCCATATCCATTTTCTGATAGTTGAGCGCATATCTTATCTGTATCATGCCAAGATCGGCATAATGCTCAGGAACGAGTCTGCTTCGGAAGCAGTCCTGATCTACTATTATCGCGCTTGCGTACGGGTCAAGTGTTTCCGACCAGTACATATCGTTTGCGTCGCTTTGCTCAAAGATGCCCACTATGTGGATCTTCAGCGCCTCGCTTCCGGTATCTCCGCCTTTGAGTTCATATTCGCCGTCAAGCGTCATTCCGAGCTCACGCATCGCAGTCTCGTTTGCAACGGCTTCGAGAGTTCCGTCTTCGGCGAATCCGCCCGCGCAGTACATTCTTCCTGCCGTTATTTTCGCGTGATCCGTAAATCCGGACATAGCGACTGTCTTTATACGGTAGGAGGTAGTCCCGCGTATGCCGCCTGTCATAAGGTACAGCATATTGTCGATGAATATTGTCTTTGACGCGCTGACAGGTATCGGCAGATAATCAACTCTTTCTTTCACATCGGGCGGAAGTTCGTCCATTATCTTTATCTGTTCGGCGGTCGGCGCGTTCATTTTCAGCGTCCGCTCGACAGAGTAAATGCCGGGGAACTCACCTGTACGAAGCTGATATGATTCCATATCCTTTATCAGCAGTCTCTGCAGCGAAGCGTCCATATATATAGGCACGGTACTCATCATTCCCGCAGCCATAAGAAATCCTATGAAAAGGCACAGCACCATCCACTTGGTCTTGCGCATTTTCCTGAAAAGTAATCTGAACAAGTTTTTTCTCCTTCTGAGATTTCACTTGATTATGACCGCTTCACCTGCGGACAGACCGGTCAGTATTTCCGCCTCGGTCGCGTTTGTGATTCCGATGGTTATATCTCTGTCGGTTTTTTCGCCGTTTTCAAGCACCTGTACATAAGTACGGTCCCCGTCGGTCTTGATAAGGTTTCTTGGGATGACCACAGCGTTTTCGGAGATGGATATTGTCTTTTTTATGTCCCCGATAGCTCCGAGATATGCGATGGTCGGCATTTTTCCGGTAAAGTCGGCGTACAGAATGTTTGTGACCTCGGCACCGTCCGCTCTCGCGTCTTTCGGGGTATATGAGACAGTCCCCTCGTATGTATCGCCGTCAACTGTGAGCGTTACCGCGTCGCCTTTGGTGAATATCCTGTCGTCGCTGTCATAGGTCGCCGCGACATACAGGTCATTCGGGTCGGCTATTCTGGCTATAACTTTATACGGGTCGAATTCGGTGCCGGGATCTATCCTGAAAACATAAGATACCTGTCCGCTTATCGGCGCGTATATCTTTGCTCCGTCATACTGAGCCTGATACATATCGAGTGTGCTCTGCTCTATCTCAAGCTGGAGACGGTCCTGTTCCGACCCTGTGGAATTATATCTGAGCCTTGCTGATTTTACTTTCAGCTCCTGTATTTTCAGCTCATATTCGAGCTCGCCGACGTTCATTTCGGCGATAAGGTCGCCCTCGTTCACCATATCTCCCGCATGGACATACACTGTCTTTATACGGCCTGAGTAGGCGGTGAAATAACATTCTCTTTCAGTACGGGACTTCACATATCCCGTTACTGTGGAGACATTTTTTATTGTCTTTGTGCGTGCTGTGAATGTTGAATATGTCACATCATCGGCGGAAATGGTCGGCGGGTCGAGCAGCTTTTCTTCATCGGGGAAGAAGTAGCAGCCCGATAACGCCATTACGGCGGCGGTAAGTACTGCCGCAGGCGCCGCGGCTCTTATTTTTCTCATATGCATTATTCCTCGTAAACCGGATATTTACGTCTCTGTTTCTTATATTTTATAAACAATATCAACAACTTAAGGAATTATTTGTTTTTGTCTCCCCCGCCTCCGGCGGGGGAGACAAAATGTAATTTACTGATTTCAGCTTAATTTTGTTAATAATGATTTATAAAGTGTAAAGCATTACACTTTATAATAACATAAAACAGTCGGTTTTTCAATAGCGGCAATGAATTTTTAAACAAATTTTCACTGAGTTGATTAAATTTTGAAAAATCCCTTGAATTTTCAAGGCAAATGTAGTATAATAAATTTGTATGTAGCATTTGCAGAGACAGATGCGGATAACGACAGACTTACGGCACAGTTCATGATGTGTGCCGGATAACTATAAAGGAGTTCTGGATATGGGTGAATTTTTACGGCTGCTTGAATCAGGAGCAGCGGAGCCGACAAACATAAACGACCAGTGGGGACTTATAGGTTCGACGGTCGTCACGGGACTTGTAGTGGTATTCATGATACTTGCCATTCTTGTACTGTTCCTGTGGCTCTTCGGAAAGATATTCAAGGCGATAAATGAGTCAGGCGACAAAAAAGCAAGAAGAAAGATCAAAATGAACAACAAAATGAAGTCGTTCAAGCTTGAGAATCCTTCTTCCGCACCGGCAGTGCCGGCTGCTCCCGCGGCTCAGGCGGTCGTACCGGACGAGCCTGAGTATGAAGAAGAGGACGACGAAGAGATAATAGCGGTAATTGCCGCAGCTATAGCCGCGTTCGGCGAGGCGGAAGGCAAACAGTACCGCATAGCGAGCATAAAACGCCCGAGAGGCGCGCGTTCCGGCTGGAGCAGCGCGGGAATCGCGGACAACATGCGCAGCTTTATAAATTAAGGAAAGGGGAGACAGGCTTTGTTAGAAACATTTCTTGAAACCGTACAGGATCTGTGGCTGAAATCGGCGTTCTGCAATATCACATGGCAGCAGGGCGTTATGCTCCTGATCTCGTTCTTCCTTATGTACCTTGCGATAGTTAAGCAGTATGAGCCTATGCTGATGCTTCCGATAGCTTTCGGAATGGCTCTTACGAACATACCGGGCAGCGAGCTCTTTCACCCGGAATTCTTCCTCACCACGAACATAGATTTCGGTCATGTATTACATAACGGCGGAATACTCGATATGCTCTACCTCGGCGTAAAGCTCGGCATCTTCCCGCCTCTGATATTCCTCGGCATCGGCTGTATGACGGATTTCGGTCCCCTTATCGCAAACCCGAAGAGCTTCTTCCTCGGTGCTGCAGCACAGGGCGGTATATTCTTCACGTTCCTCGGAGCGTGCGCGCTTTCCGCTACCGGAATAGTTGATTTCACTCTCGCGCAGGCTGCTTCCATAGGAATCATAGGCGGTGCGGACGGACCTACTGCAATATGGCTCACACAGAAGCTTGCACCTGAACTGCTGGGCTCGATAGCTGTCGCGGCGTACTCGTACATGGCGCTGGTACCGGTGATCCAGCCACCAATAATGAAGGCGCTCACCACAAAGAAGGAGCGCCAGATAAAGATGGGTATGCTCCGCTCTGTTTCAAAGACAGAAAAGATAATATTCCCGATCGCGGTAACAATAATCGTTGCGTTCATCGTTCCGTCGGCTGCTCCGCTCGTAGGTATGCTGATGCTCGGCAACCTCTTTAAGGAGAGCGGCGTTGTTGACAGACTTGTAAAGACCGCTTCGAACGAACTCATGAACATTGTAGTCATCATGCTCGGCGTTACCGTAGGCGCTACTGCGACTGCCGCAAACTTCCTCAGCATCAGGACTATAATGATAATCGTGCTCGGACTCATCGCATTCTGTGTAGGTACAGCGTGCGGCGTGCTTCTCGCAAAGCTCATGAACAAGCTCTCCGGCGGAACTATCAATCCGCTTATCGGTTCTGCGGGTGTTTCGGCTGTTCCTATGGCAGCGCGTGTTTCTCAGAAGGTAGGTCAGCAGGAAGATCCCTCGAACTTCCTCCTCATGCACGCTATGGGACCTAACGTCGCAGGCGTTATCGGCTCTGCGGTCGCCGCCGGCGCGCTCATGTCGATATTTGGATAAGGATATGGGGAGAGAAGAGGAAGGGAACCCCATTTCCTGCGAGGAAATGAGTTTCCCTCCCTCTCCCCTCCCCAGACCCCTTCTCACTCTCACCTTCCTGAAAGGCGACACATATTAATACACGTCAAATAATAAAAGCACAGAAATGTACTAAAATACAGTCTGTGCTTTTATTTTTGCAATGAGTCGCTTTTGCACTTACTTTTCGCTGATGCTTATATGCGCGCATCCATGCGCTCTTCTGGCATCAGCTACCGCAGCATCATGCTGCGTCGCGTCCGAAAAGTAGCGGGGTTTGGGTCGCTGCATGATGCAGCGAATGCCCGCCAAAAAGCGCACACGAGGTGCGCTAATAAAGCGGGCAAAGCAGAGCCCTGCTCTCAAGCGTAAGCGACCTTTTCTCAGCCCTGTGAGAAGCTTCCCTTGTCTGCGCCGCAGAGAGGGCAGGTGAAATCGGCGGGAAGATCTTCAAACTTGGTGCCGGGTGCTATGCCGTTCTCCGGATCGCCCTTTTCTTCGTCGTATTCCCAGCCGCAGAGATCACATACATATTTCATAGTAATATTCCTCCTTTCTTGGTTGATGTAATTTACCGACTGTAAATATTTGCTTTATTTTGTCAGAACGTGATACATTTCCGGACGTCTGTCGCGGAAGATACCCCAGCTCATGCGCATTTCATCTATCGCGTCAAGATCAAATTCCGCGCTGATGAAACCGTCGCCGTCACGCTCGCACTGTGCTATGAGTTCACCGGTGTCGTCGGTTATGAACGATGAGCCGTAGAACGTCAGTGCGGACTTCTGCCCGCCGTTTTCGTCACATGGCTCAACTGTTTCGGTTCCGAATCGGTTCGCAGCGATGATCGGCATAACGTTCGACGCGGAGTGTCCCTGCATCGCGCGGCGCCAGTGCGGCATACTGTCGCACTCGATTATCGGCTCCGAACCTATCGCGGTCGGATAGAACAGCAGCTCCGCGCCCTGAACGGCCATGCATCTTGCGCTCTCCGGGAACCACTGGTCCCAGCATATCCCCACGCCGATGCGCGCGAATTTCGTGTCCCACACCTTAAATCCTGTGTTTCCGGGCGTGAAGTAGAATTTTTCCTGATAAAAATGATCGTCTGGAATATGTGCCTTGCGATATACTCCAAGTATATTTCCGTCGGCATTTATTATAGCGATAGAATTGTACATCACGTTCACGTCGCGTTCATAAAAGCTTATCGGAAGAACAACATTCAGTTCCCTCGCGACTTTGGTGAAATGCTTCACGGCGTCGTTTTCTGCTGTCGGTTTCGCGAACGCGTAGTAATCGTACCGGCGCTCCTGGCAGAAATACTGACGCTCGAACAGCTCCGGCAGCAGGATAATGTTTGCGCCGTCCGCAGCCGCCTGTCTCACGAGCCTATCGGCAAGCGCTATATTTTCGTTCACATCTCTGCCGCAGTGCATCTGTACCGCGGCGACTTTTACTTTTCTCATTCAGTTCCTCTTATCTGCTTCCTCGTTCATCCATTCCGCGCATTTCGTGATAGTGTCACGGTCTTCGTCGGATCTGCTCCACCATTTATGCTTTGAATCGTGCATGCGTTTCAGTATGGCAGGTTTAAAAACCTTCTGCAGCCTGAAATTATGAACATATTTTCTGGCAATTACGACTTCGATATATTTTTTTGTATGCCGCGCCATGCCTATCACATCTATACTCTCGCTTCCCATGCCGGTATCTGCTGTGTGATGCAGTGGATGTTCCCGCCGCCCTTGATTATTTCGATCGCGTCTATCGGTATGATCTCGCGCTCCGGCAGCAGTTTTCGCATAATATCCAGCGCGCGTTTGTCGCTCAGCGTATTCTCGCCGCCGAACTGCGGCAGAAGGACTATATCATTCGCGAAGAAGAAATTCACATACGAAGCCGCGAGACGTTCGCCGACCTCGCGCGTGTCCTCGCCTTCCTCAAACTCATAGCCTGCGAGATCGTGTTCGGTAACGCGCACGGGGATATCCGGTATCGGGAGCTTGTGGACGGTTATCCTGCGACCCTTTGCATCGGTCATGTTTTCGAGTGTTTCAAGGCACGCCGCCGAAAGCTCATACTGCGGATCATTTTTGTTGTCTGTCCAAGCGAGTACGACCTCGGCGGGACGTATGAACGCGCACACATTGTCAACGTGCTCGTTTGTCTCGTCGTTGTATATACCGCGCGGGAGCCATATCACCTTTTTGCAGCCGAGATATCCGCACAATGTATCTTCTATCTGCTGCTTTGACATTGCGGGATTTCGTCCGGGGCTGAGCAGGCAGCTTTCGGTGGTGAGCAGAGTGCCCTCGCCGTCGGTGTGTATCGAGCCGCCCTCAAGCACGAATTCTCCAGCGCTTATGCAGTCGAATCCCGCTTTTTGGCAGAACTTTTCCGCAAGCGCGTCGTCCTGCTCCCAGTGCGCGTAGAGGCCGTCATATTCGCCGCCCCATGCATTGAACTTCCAGCTTATGCCTGCAGGTCTTCCGCTGTCGGTATCCCTCACGAACGTCGGTGTGGTATCGCGCGCCCACGCATCATCAGTCGGTATATCGAGCAGCTTAATGCGGTCAGTTTTGTTAAGAAGCTTTTCGGCTGCCGGACGGCTTTTTTCGTTCACGATAACATAAACGTCCTCGTGGAGCGCTATCGTGTTTATTATCTGAGCAAAGACCTTCTGCGCAGGCTCAGCGCCGTAGCCCCACGATCCGGGACGTTCCGGAAATATCAGTATCGCCGCCTGCTGTTTTTCAAACTCGGCGGGCATATAAAAGCTCATGACAGTCTCCCCTTGAAATCCTCATACCCGAAACGTTTTATCAGCTCATATTCTCCGTTTTCGTGAAGTATTCCTATGTCGGGCAGGGGCATACCGTTGAAGGTGTTGTTTTTTACCATTGTGTAGAGCGCCATATCCTCGAAGCACAGCTTGTCACCCTCGGCAAGCTTTTCGTCGAAGCTGTAGTCGCCGATGATGTCGCCGGCGAGGCAGGTGCGCGATGAAAGTCGGTAAGTGAAGCGCTTTTCGCCCGCGTGCCCGGAATTGAAAAGCGGAGGGCGGTACGGCATTTCGAGCACGTCCGGCATATGACACGCCGCGGAAGTATCGAGTATTGCGATATCCATTCCGTTATGCACGATCTCCATTGCCTCGGTCACGAGCCAGCCGGCGTTCAGCACGACGGCTTCTCCGGGTTCGAGATAGACCTGTACGCCGTACTTTTCGGAGAACCGCTTTATCAGTGATATCAGACCTTCGATGTCATAGCCGGGTTTTGTGATATGATGACCGCCGCCGAAGTTCACCCATTTGCACCCCCGCAGGAGCTTCCCGAATTTTTCCTCTACAGCGTCAACTGTCTTTTCAAGAGGCTCGAAGCCCTGTTCGCAGAGCGTGTGGAAGTGAATACCATCCACGCCGTCAAACTCTGCTTCATCGAAATTTGCAAGCGTGACTCCGAGTCTTGAATTCGGTGCGCAGGGGTCGTATATCGGCTCGTCCTGTGTTGAACATTCGGGATTTACGCGGATACCTATGCTTTTGCCCTTGCAGCGGTCACGGAATTTCCGGAGCTGTCTGAACGAGTTGAACACTATATGGTCGGATATCTCCGCTATCTCGCCGAACTCACTGTCTTTGTACGCGGGACAGAACACATGAACATCTTTCCCGAATTCTTCACGTCCGAGCTTAGCCTCATACAGCCCGCTGGCGGTAGTTCCCGCGAGATACTGTGAGATAAGGGGATAGACCGCGAACATCGAGAATGCTTTCTGTGCGAGCAGTATCTTACAGCCGGAACGCTGCTGCACATCGTTCAGTATCCGCAGATTATCGAGCAGCTTTTTTTCATCAAGCACATAAGCTGGCGTTTCAATATCCGCTAAATATTCATTTGCAATAAAAGTTTTATTCATTATTAATACTTTCGGTTTTCAATGCGAAGCGAGTCGCTTTTGCACTTACTTTTCGCTGATGCTTATATGCGCGCATCCATGCGCTCTTCTGGCATCAGCTACCGCAGCATCATGCTGCATCGCGTACGAAAAGAAGCGGGGTGTGGGGCGGAGCCCCGTTCTCATAAAAGTCTCTTCTCAATCTCTCAATCTACGAGAACGGGGTTCTCGTTCACCTGCCACGGGAGGCCGTACTTGTTGAGAGCGTCCATATACGGGTCGGGGTCGAATTCCTCAACATTGAACACGCCTGCGCCCTTCCATGTGCCGCCTGCTACCATGGCTGTGCCGATCATTGCGGGAACGCCCGTGGTGTAAGAAACTGCCTGTGCGCCTGTTTCCTTGTAGCATTCCTGATGATCGCAGACATTGTAGATATAGATATTGCGTTCCTTGCCGTCCTTTATTCCGCGGAAGATGCAGCCGATGTTGGTTTTTCCGACTGTTCTCGGGCCGAGAGATGCAGGATCGGGGAGAAGCGCCTTTAAGAATTTTATCGGAACTATTTCCTTTCCCTCGAACATTATAGGCGTAGTGTTCAGCATTCCCACATTCTGTAAGCAGTTCATGTGCGTGAGATATGACTGCCCGAAGGTCATGAAGAAGCGTATTCTTTTCACGTTCGGGATATTCTTTGCGAGGGATTCTATTTCCTCATGGTGCAGCAGATACATATCCTTCATGCCCACGCCGTCGAAGTTATACTCGCGCTTTATCTCCATGGGCTTTGTCTCTACCCAGTGGCCGTCCTCCCAGTAGGAGCCGTTTGCGGAAACTTCACGCAGGTTTATCTCCGGGTTGAAGTTTGTAGCGAACGGATAGCCGTGGTCGCCGCCGTTGCAGTCGAGAATGTCTATATAATGTATCTCGTCGAAGTAATGCTTCTGAGCGTATGCGGTATAAACGCTGGTAACGCCGGGGTCGAAGCCTGTGCCGAGCAGCGCTGTGAGCCCCGCCTTTTTGAACTTCTCGTCATACGCCCACTGCCATGAATAATCGAAATACGCGGTAAATCCCTTTTCCTTGCAGCGCTTTTCGTAGATAGCTCTCCATTTGGGATCGTCGGTGTCCTCGGCTTCATAGTTCGCGGTGTCGATATAGTTTGCGCCGCATTCGAGGCAGGCGTCCATGATCGTAAGATCCTGATACGGGAGCGCCACATTGAGCACGGTCTGAGGCTTGTATTCTTTCATCAGGGCAACAAGCGAATCGAAGCTGTCGGCATCGACTGTTGCAGTCGTGAGCTTCGCCTTTGTTTGGGGTGCCAGCTTTTCGGCAAGCGCATCGCATTTTGACTTTGTGCGGCTCGCTATCATTATTTCGGTGAATACCGGATTTTCACAGCACTTGTGTATTGCAACGGTCGCTACTCCGCCGCAGCCTATTACCATTAATTTCATTTTGCATTCCTCCGTATCTTTTTTATTTATTATTGCCCGCTTACGGCGGACATATTTTTTCAGATCATATTTTCGCGCCGCAGTTCGGGCAGAAGCTTCCGCTTGCGGGGAGCGCGCTTCCGCAGTACGCACAGAATTTCGGGCGCGGTGCGGACTGAGCGTTCTGAGCTGCCGGAGCCGCCGCGAAAGATGTGTTCATCGCCATTTGTTTCATCTGTTCCATTCGCGCGGATATCGCCTGTGCTCTCGCTATCGGGTCAAGGTCGTCGGGGATCGGCGGGAGATCGGGCAGGGGCATATTTTTTAGATTCTCTATATCCTGCTGTGACATACCGTTTTTGGCGGCTGTTTCCTGCGCTTTTTTCATAGCTTTTTCAAGCTCTGCCGCAGCATACGCCGGGTCGCTCATTTTCTGCGCCAGCTCTCTCTGCTTCATAAACTGTGCCGATCTTTCATCGGGTCTGAGCTCTGTCAGCTTTGCGGTGCAGCGGAATCCCGACTGCGCGGTGAGCTTTTCTGACACAGCGGCGCTTATCTCGTCAAGCTCCTGAGAGAGTTCATTAAACCCGCACTTGTTTTCATACCCGAAGATCACATAGTTCATAGCGGCTTCCGTGTGTAGTGGGAGAGTATTTCTGTAATGATCGTCGTCGGTGTCCGCTTCGACAGTCCAGCCGGCGAGCAGACCGATGTGTGTGCCGAGTTCCTTGTCCAGAAACGGCAAGGGTTTATCGGTATGAAAATTGATCGTTATCATTTCTTCTCCGCACCCTCTTCTTCTTCAAGCAGGTCCTCCACATATTTCGGGAGCATGAATGCGCCGGTATGCAGGTTGGTGGTGTAATACCATGTTTTCAGTCCCCGTGCATTCCAGCGTTTTGCGTCGAGGTCGTGCAGCGGGTGGTATTTCTTTGAAGCAAATCCGAACAGCCAGTAGCCGGACGGACAGGTCGGTATGTGCGCCTGATAAACTCTGCTTATCGGGAAAGATTTATACGCCTTGCGGTGCATTGCTCTGCACGCTTCCTCGTCCTCGTCGAAGAACGGGCTCCCGTGCTGATAGACCATTATTCCGTCGCTCCGGAGCGCTTTGAAGCAGCTTCCGTAGAACTCCTTTGTGAACAGTCCCGCGGTATGTCCGAACGGGTCTGTGCTGTCGTTTATGATAAGGTCGTATTCGTCCTGCTTTCCGCGTAAGAATCGCAGTCCGTCGCGGTTGGTGACAGCCACTCTCGGGTCGTCGAGCCCCTTTGCGTTGTCCGGAAAGAACTCGCGGCAGACTTTAATGAACATCTCGTCCGGCTCGACAACATCAATATGCTCTATCTCGTCGTAGTATGAGAGCTCACGCGCCACTCCGCCGTCGCCGCCGCCGATGACCAGAACATTTCTGACGTTCGGGTGCACCGCCATGGGGACGTGGACTATCATTTCGTCATAAGTGAACTCGTCCTGTTCCGAGAAGATAACGCTTCCGTCGGAAGTTAAAAACCTGCCGAATTCCGGCGAATCAAAAACATCTATTCGCTGAAAGTCGCTTGTTTCGCTGAAAAGCTGTTTGTCCACACGGATCGACATTTTCACGTTCGCCGTATGCATTTCCGAAAACCAGAAATCCAAATCTTTCACCGCCTTTGAGATCAGTAGCTTCGCTTAAGTTTTTGTCGCTTCGCTTGAGAGCGTTGAGAGCGGGGCTCTGCTTTGCCCGCTTTATTAGCGCACCTCGTGTGCGCTTTTTGGCGGGCATTCGCTGCATCATGCAGCGACCCACACCCCGCTTCTTTTCGTACGCGACGCAGCATGATGCTGCGGTAGCTGATGCCAGAAG
>CAMVEM010000081.1 GCA_947166515.1 uncultured Clostridia bacterium
ATAAACGTCACACAGGCGACGCTCTCTCGCGATATAAACGAACTTGCGCTTGAAAAAGCCGTATCGGAAAACGGCGTGAGCTGCTATATGCGGTCACGGAGCGCCAACAAGCGGCACTTCCGGAATATATTCAGCCAGTCGGTCACGAAGATAGAAGCCGCAGGTAACATTGTCTGCGTAAAGTGTCATTCGGGACTTGCAAACGCGGTATGCGCAACGTTCGATTCGATGAATATTGAAAGCGTGGACGGGACGATCTCCGGCGACGATACTATCTTTATCCTTACGAGGACCGAGAGCGACGCTAAAAAGCTGGTCACGGTCCTTAAAAATATGTTGTGACGGAGAACAGATGCTAAGGGAACTTTATATTGAAAATCTCGCGGTCATAGAAAAAGCGGACATTTCCTTCACGGAGGGATTCAACGTTTTTTCGGGCGAGACAGGTGCCGGAAAGAGCATTCTCATAGGCGCGATAAATGCCATACTTGGCGGAAGAGCGCACAAAGAGCTGATACGAACGGGGACTTCCCGCGCAAGCGTATCGGCTGTATTTGACGTTATCCCGCCGGAAGTTGCCGAAAAGCTGACAGAGAACGGCTATCCCGCGGACGGAGAGCTTCTCGTGAAGCGTGATATATCTTCGGATGGCAAGGGTCAGGTGCGTGTAAACGGAATGCCTGCGACCGCCGCTGTGCTTAAGGATATAATGTCCGGACTGATAGATATTCACGGCCAGAACGATACTCGGATACTCACAGATAATACGGTTCAGCGTGAGCTGATAGACAGCCGCGCGGGACTGAAAGAAAAGCTCTCGGAGTATGCGTCTGCGTTCAGAGAATTTTCATCACTGACAAAAAAAATAAAACAGCTTGAAGAAGAAGCGAGCGAAAAGGACGAGCGTATCGAAAAGCTGAGAGCCGACATTGACGAGGTAGAAAGGTTAAAGCTGAAAAAAGGAGACGAAGCGGTCGTCGCCGAAAAGCTGAACCGCGCAAGGAACCTTGAAGAAATAACATCCGCACTTGCCGGAGCTTCGATCGGGATAAGCGGAGACGACGGAGAACAGGGTGCCGCGGATATCGTGGATTCTGTTATAAAGCTTCTCGGCGGCATAAAGGGATATGTTCCGGAATGCGAGGAATTATCATCCCGCCTTGCGGAAATAAATGTCGAGCTTCGCGATATAGGCGATGATATAAGCCGTCTTATGCCGGATGCGGATGAGGACAATGATTTACAGCTCCTTGAAGAAAAAATGAGCGGTATTCTGTGGCTCAAACGCAAGTATCTGCTCGAAACAGATGAGATACTCGATCTCTGCGATGAATGGAAAAAAGAACTTGCTGCACTTTCGGAATGTGACAATACGATAGCCGAACTGAACGAGGAGCGTCACCGCATTGCGGAAGATGTGAAGAAACGCGCGCAGGAGATATCCGATATAAGACGAAAAGCTGCAGACAAGCTTACCGACGAGATAACGGAGCAGCTCCGGTTTCTTGATATGCCGGACGTTCGGCTGCATTTTGAGATCACACAGGGCAAGATAACAGTAAACGGAATGGACAGCATCGAGCTTATGATCTCGGTCAACAAGGGCGAGGACTTAAAGCCGATAGCGAAAGCAGCGTCAGGCGGCGAGCTCTCGCGTATCATGCTTGCGATAAAGAGCGTCTGCGCGGAAAACGACGATACGCCGACCATGATATTCGATGAGATAGACACGGGCATCAGCGGAAGAGCTGCGCGCAAGGTCGGAAAGAAGCTCGCGGATATCTCGGAAAAACGTCAGGTGCTTTGCGTTACGCATTTAGCGCAGATAGCGGCACTTTCGGACAATCATCTGCTGATACAGAAAAATACCGACGGAAGCCGTACTTATACGACCGTACATTCTCTTGACTATGACGAAAAAGTGCGAGAGGTGTCGAGGCTCATATCCGGCGACAGCAGCGAGAATTCGATGCAGACTGCGGAAGAGCTTATTGCGAGACGGGGCGGAGACGAAATATGAGTATGGAACTGAGAGCGTGGGTCTATACTTCCGGACAGCTCAGAACCGCACTTGACTGTGCTGAGATATCGGCGGTATATGCGCCGATGAAGCTTGTCGGCGAAGAACTGTCCGACAGCGCGGAAAAGGTGATACTACTTCCGCCGGAATTTCTTGCAGACTGTGAGGAAGAAACAGAAAAAAAGCTTTGTGCACTGAAAGAACCCGGATTTAAAAAAGCGCTCGCACATACAGTCGGACATATCGAGCTGCTCCGGAGAAACGGATTTGAGATACATGGCGGGAACCGTCTCAACTGCACAAACAGCGAGACGGTGAAATTTTTTGCGGAGCAGGGAATGACCGACATCATAGTTTCTCCCGAACTTACCGTTCAGCGTATAAACGCACTTGAAAAGCCGATAACGACGGGATTTCTCGCTTACGGAAAATTACCGCTGATGCTGACAAGGCGGTGCCCGATAAAAGACGGAAAACCGTGCGGAAAGCCGAACTGCGGCAGAAAGCTCAAAGACCGCAAAGGAAACGATATAGATGTTATCTGCTCCGACAATGCTGTCGAGCTGCTCAACAGCGATACGCTTATCCTCTGCGACAAAATGAACGATTTCAGAGTGGATTTTGCGGTGCTGCGTTTTACGGTGGAGCGTGATATAATGCCGGTAATAAAAATGTATTCACAGCACAAAAAGCCGGATGTTCCGAAGCTCACAAGAGGACTTTATTACAGGGGTGTCGAGTGATATGGATATAAAAGTAAAAAAGGTGAGAGAGAATGCGAAGCTGCCGTTTCGCGCAACTGAAGGAAGCGCCGGCGCAGACTTATATGCCTGCATAGGTGAGGATGTCGTCATTGCTTCTGGCGAGCGGAAGATGATACCGACCGGAGTTGCGATAGAACTTCCCGACAGCGGAGTCGGAGCGTTCGTTTTCCCGCGCAGCTCCGTTTCAAGCAAATACGGCGTATCGCTCGCGAACTGCGTCGGCGTTATCGACAGCGATTACCGCGGAGAGGTGATAGTTCCGCTGATAAATCATTCCGCAGAGCCTTATACTGTGCATGACGGCGACCGCATCGCGCAGATGGTGATAATGCCGGTAGTTGCAGCAAATTATACCGAGGCTGATGAACTCGGCGATACTGCAAGAGGAACAGGCGGTTTCGGTTCGACCGGAAGCCGATGAATATGTAATTTAAAATCATTGTTCACAACTTAAGCGAAAAATAAAGATTAACGTTTCTGTCTCACCTGCCGGAGGCGAGGGAAACAGAAATTATCTTAAGTTGCAGATAGTGGATCAAAAATAAATAAAATGCTCTTTCCCCCGCTCATGACGGGGGAAAACGTTTTATGAGGATATTCGCTGAACTGTGTGTGTAAAATTGACTAAAAAAAGGAAGAATATTCCGTAAAATTCTAAGCATTTGCAAGTTGTAACAAGGGTAGTAACGTGATATAATATAAATACTTGATTATTGTTGAAAATATAAGTGTTCAGAGAATATACATAATCACTTTTTATATATAAGGAGCATCTGCAGGAGATATGTTTACAAAAGATATCGGAATAGACCTCGGAACAGCCAACACACTTGTCTATATGAGAGGTAAGGGAATAATAATCCGCGAGCCGAGCGTTGTCGCGGTCGATGTAAAATATGAGCGTGTAAGATATGTGGGTCAGGAAGCAAAAGATGTAATAGGAAGAACCCCCGGTTCTATCGTCGCGGTACGTCCGCTCAAGGACGGCGTTATTGCAGACTTTGACATGACTACGAGCATGCTGCAGGAATTTATATCAAAAGCCGTAAAGGGCAGAAAATTCGTTAAGACAAGAGTAATAATCTGCATACCGTCGGGCGTCACTGCAGTTGAACGCAGAGCGGTAAAAGAAGCCACACAGAGTGCGGGTGCAAAGCGCGTTTCAATAATAGAAGAACCTATGGCGGCAGCTATCGGCGCGGGTCTTCCCGTGGCGGAGCCTACCGGCAGTATGATAGTGGATATCGGCGGCGGTACGAGCGAGGTAGCAGTTATATCGCTCGGCGGAATAGTTACTTCGCGCTCGGTCAGAGTTGCGGGCGACGAGTTCGACAACGCGATCATCAATTTCATAAAGAAGCGCTACAATCTTCTTATCGGTGAGCGTACCGCAGAGAATATAAAGATAGCGATAGGCTCGGCATTTCCGTATTCGGACAATGAGCCGGTAATGGATATAAAGGGACGCAACCTTCTCAACGGACTTCCCGAAAATATCACGATAACGAGCGAGGAGATAAGAGAAGCTTTATCCGAACCGCTCAGCCATGTAATCGACGCTATAAAAGTAACACTCGAAAAAACACCGCCGGAGCTTTCCGCGGATATCATAGATCAGGGCATTATGCTCGCTGGCGGAGGAGCTCTGCTGAAAGGTCTCGACAAGCTTATTAACAAGGAGACGGGAATGCCCGTCAAAGTCGCGGAGAGACCGCTCGACTGTGTTGCTGACGGTACCGGAAAGGTGCTTGAGAATATCGACAAGCTCATTGATGTTCTGAGCGATGACGATTCTAAATACTGATAGTCAAAGTGCTTCGCGGAGCTGTCCATGAAGCACTTTATATTTAGCCTGCGGCTAAATAATTGATAGAGTTGAGGTTTCAGATGAAAGAATTTCTTCACAGCGTAAAATTCAAGATAATAATCTGTATTTTCGCACTTGTGTTCGGCATAATGATATATGCCGCGATAGCGGGAGATAACATTATCTTCCCCCGCAGCATACTTGAGACGATAGCTCAGCCGTTCGTTACCGCCGGAAAAGCGGTCAGCGACTGGACATCGAATACGATAGACACTCTCGTGAACGCAGGAAAATACCGCGAGGAAAACGAACGTCTCAAAGAAATGCTGACCGAAATGTACGGCCAGATAATCGACAAGGAAAAGACAGATGCGGAAAATGAACAGTACCGCACGATACTCGGAATTGCCGAAGAACATAACGACTATAAATGGTCATCGCCGTGTTCGGTGATCGCAAGAAATGCCGGAGACATATACGCCGGATTCACGATAGACAAAGGAAGCAGGGACGGCATAGCTCTGTATGACCCCGTGTTCACATCGGTAGGACTTGTCGGCGTGGTAAGCGAGCTGTCGGAGCATTATTCGGTTGTGAAGACGATACTCTCGCCCGATGTCAGCGTCGGCGTGATGTCCACCGCGAGCAAAACGGTCGGTGTTACCGAAAACGACGCCGAATATGCAGCGGAAGGTCTCTGTCTGATAAGCTATGTATCTAAAAGCAGCATTATCGGCGAAGGCGACACGGTAGTAACCTCCGGAAGCTCGGTGTTCCCGGAAAATATGATAGTCGGAACGATAAAAAGAGTGTTTGACGACAAAAACGGACTTACAAGACATGCTGTGCTCGAACCGAGCGTCGATTTTTATAAGATATCGTACGTTTTTGTTGTGATAGGCTTTAACGGACAGGAAGAGTGATATGAAATACAGATTACCGTTGAGAGATCCCCTTTCCCGCACCGAGAAACGCAACAGGGCAGTAAAGTGGGGAATTTTTATCCTTATGATGCTGCTTTTCTATACTCTTATGAGAGTCGGGATATTCAACAGGTGGCAGCCTTATTTTATAATCCCGCTTACGGCAGCGGTGGCCATGTTTGAGAGCGAGATCACAGCCTGCATATTTTCTATGTTCGGCGGATTCATGACAGACATAGCGTGCGGCTATCTTTTCGGATTCAGCGCAGTATGGCTGATGACGGTAGGAGTTTTAGCGTCGCTTCTTGTGAGAAATCTTATCAGAGTCAACATAGTGAATTTTATGCTGATATCATTTGCGGCAGTTGTCGCTGAATTCTCAATGGACTATCTCTTCAATGTTTTTATATGGAATGTTAAACACAGTGATGTCGTAATAATGATGACGATACTGCCGTCCGCGATATCAACGGTAGTTGTTTCTCCGGCGGTTTATTATCTTGTGCGCATGGTCGAGAGGCGTCTCGGAGAGGAAAACGTGAATGTCGTTAATTACACCGAACCTGTGACTGAAGAAAAGAGTGAGGAAGAATGAGCGGAGTTTCGCTGCTTATCCGCAGGATAACGCTGATATTAATAATATTCGCCTGCCTTTTTCTGTGCATAGTGCGGCTTATCAGTCTGCAGATAGTTGAGGGCAGTGATTATCTTGCTCAGACGGAAGCAACATATACCGCAAAGCAGGAGATCATAGCCACGCGCGGGCAGATATTTGACAATGACGGTATGGTGATGACCTCAAACCGTCCTGTATATAAGATCATTGTCCAGAAGGCGTTCCTGCCGTCTGCAACTCAGAACGAGATACTGCTCCGTGCGGTAAAACTGCTGAAAGAAAACGGGGAAAAGTGGAACGATTCGGTGCCGATAACATACACCGAGCCGTTTGAGTTCACGATACCGGACAATGAAGAACTCGGCAATTTCAAGAAACGAATAATCGTTAATTCCGCCGCGACGGTAGATAACTGCATCTCCGCGCTCGCAAAGAAATATAAGATAGATGCCACACGTTTTACGAACGAGGAAATACGTCTTATTGGCGGAGTCCGCTATGAAATGGAAAAGAAGGATTTTTCCTACGAGAACCGCTTCACGCTCTCGGACGATGTTTCGGTAGAGACGGTGATAAAGCTGAAAGAGCTCGGCGTAAAGGTATCCGGCGTTGATGCGGTGGAAGAAAGCGCAAGGGAATATCTTGTCACAACAGTCGCTCCTCATGTTCTCGGGTCGGTGGGAGCTATCTCGCCGGAGGAATACGCAGCACTGAAAAAAGACGGCTACAGCTATAACGACAGGATAGGAAAATACGGTATCGAGAGCGGTATGGAGAGCGTTCTCAGAGGCACGAACGGCGAGCGGAATATAGTGCGTGATTCAAAGGGCGTAGCGGTATCCGATACGATCACGAGGGAAGTCGTCGCCGGTAACAGCGTGAAGCTGACGCTTAACATAAAGGACCAGAACACGCTTCAGGAGATACTTGCAAATCATATAAACTGGCTGAACAATACCGCCGACAGGGGAAACGACTGCGACGCCGGAGCTGTGGTCGTGCTTAACGCAAAGACAGGCGCGGTGCTCGGAATGGCGACTTATCCGTCATACGACCTGAAAATGTCGGTAGAAGATTATGAATCCGTGATGAATATACCGAACAGCCCTATGCTCAACAGATGCACATACGGACTGTACCGCCCCGGTTCAGCATTCAAGACGATAACCGCCTGCGACGGGCTTGTGACGGGTCTTATAGATATAAACACAAAGGGTATCTGCACAGGGATATATACCTATTATTCCGACTATCACCCAAAATGTACCGGATATCATTACGGATATAATGTTGTTGACTGTCTAAAATGGTCGTGCAATATATTCTTCTATGACCTCGGGCGCAGACTCGGGATAGATGAGCTCAGCGCGTTTGCAAAGCGCTTCGGCTACGGCACCAACCTCGGACTTGAAATAGGCGGATCGGCCGGTCAGATGTCAACGCCGGAGCTCTACACAAAGCTGCGCGGCGAAGAATGGAGCAACGGCAACACGCTCCAGGCAGCGATAGGTCAGCTCGATACGCTGATAACTCCGCTGCATCTTGCGGTACAGGCGATGACGTTTGCAAACGACGGAGTGCGCTATAAGCCGTATATCGTGGACTCGGTGTGGGACTATGATCTGAATGAGATGCTCTATAAAACAGAGCCGCAGGTAGTTGAAGTAATTGAAGACAAAAATGACGCTTTCGGGATAGTAAGAAAGGGAATGATCGCCGTTTCCACGCTCGTTACATGGCCTACGGGCTCTGCGCTGTGGAATTTCGACGGCCTTCCGTACAGCGTCGCAATAAAGACAGGTACTCCGGAAGCGGGCGAGGCTGGAAAGTACAATTCTACGGTAATGGGATATTATCCGGCGGAAGACCCGCAGATAGCCTTCGGAGTGGTTCTTGAAAAGGGCGAGTATTCGAGATATATGGTGCGAAATCTGATAGACGCCTTTGTTTATCACAATTATGAGCCGGATATGGACGAAAACGGCGTAATCCTTACTCCGTGGAAGAGAAAATAGCTTGCTTATTTGACTGTAAATTTCAATATGCCGGACATTTTTGTGCTCAGGTTCTGCGTTTATGAGTCTGAAATGACAAAAATGTTGTAATAAATATACAAAAAAAAGACCGTTTTTCATTGCATTATTCACGAAAATGATTATAAAATGAAAAAAGGTCTTTTAAATTTCCAAAAAATATGATACAATAGAAGCATATTAGTATGAAAGATTATGTGATATGCTGTTTTTAACTGTTAATCTGCGCAGCAAATCTTGAAAGGGAGGGTCTGTTTATGTCACAGATCATTGCTGTTACCGCCGGTAAGGGCGGAACGGGTAAATCAACGACCTCTGCAAATATAGCTTCGTGTCTTGCTTATCAGGGCAAGAAAACACTTATAGTCGAGCTCGACTTCGGTCTTAGATGCCAGGATATAATCCTCGGTATCAACGGTACCGTAAAGCACGATATGGGTGAATATCTTGAAGGTAAGATAGATATACTCAATGCCACGACAAAAGTTGAAAGAAGTCCTAACCTTTCACTCGTCTGCGCAACCAAGAACCCGTTTATCGAGATAAATCCTGATAAGGTCATCGGCGTCTGCGAGGAGCTTCGTGAACATTTTGATTACATCATAATGGACACCGCAGGTATCGGAAGCTCGGTATTCAGCGTTATCAAGGCAGCCGACCTCATACTTATGGTAACGACTCCGGATACTGTATGCGTAAGAGACGGCCAGATGCTTTCAGACTTCCTCTATGTAAAGAACTCCGTGAACCAGCGGCTTATAATAAATAAGGTGCCTGTAAGATTCAAGGATGAGGAAATACTTTACGATCTTGACGAGGTAATGGATACGGTAGGTATCCCGCTGATCGGCGTTGTTCCGGAAGACAGCGAGATCAGAGTATGCGGATCAAAGGGAATGCCTCTCCCGAAGAACAGCGCGGGCTTCAAGGCTTACGATTCGATCTCGAAGAGAATACTCGGAGAAAAAGTCCCGCTTTCTATAAATATCGACTGATATTGATACCAACCAAAAAGAATGTGAAAAGGCGGTGTTGCAATTGAATATAGCACTTATAGCACACGATTCCAAGAAAGAACTTATGGTACAGTTCTGCATCGCATACTGCGGAGTTCTCAGCAGACATAACCTCTGCGCTACCGGAACGACCGGAAAGCTTGTTGCCGAAGCGACAGGACTTAATATACAGCGTTATCTGAGCGGATCTCAGGGCGGCGATCAGCAGATCGGTGCGAGGATCTCCTGCAATGAGATAGATGTTCTGTTCTTCTTCCGCGATCCGCTGAACGCGAGGGCGCATGAACCGAACGAGATGAATCTTCTCAGACTGAGCGATGTACACAATATTCCCGTTGCGACGAATATCGCGACAGGTGAAGCGCTTATCCACGCGCTCGAACGCGGCGATCTCGACTGGCGCGAGATAATCAGAAACTGATGAACCCAACCCCAACCCCCTCCCTAAAGGGAGGGGGCTACATTTTTTTGTGGGGCTTTTCGATCGCACCATGCCCATTTTTCGATTTGCACTGAGTCCGGTGCTATAAAAAAATAAAAAAAGTGACAGGTTTTCGTGACTTTCGGGGTGTTATAAGTGAAAGGTCCTTTCAGCGGAAAGAGAGGTGAGATACGATTGAACGACGATCAGTTTGAAAAATATGTAAAGCTGTACCGGCGAAATGTGTTTGCCGCTGCGCTGTGTCTGGTAAGAAATGAGAGCGACGCGGACGATATAACTCAGGAGACGTTCCTGCGTCTGTACAGGTACGGCGGGAGCTTCAACGACGACGAGCACGTCAAAGCATGGCTTATAAAATGTGCCGTGAACCGCGGGAAAACTCTGCTTGCATCACGGTGGTACAGATATTCCGAACCGCTTGACGCAGCCGCGGAGTTTATCCATACCGAAAGCAATGACAGCGACGAAGGTATTTTACGGCTGCTCGGCAAACTCAGCAAAAAAGATCGTATCGCGCTGCATATGTATTACTATGAGGGCTACAAAACAGAAGAAATTGCAGAAATTCTGGGAATAAGCACAAACGCCGTGCTTTCAAGGCTGAGCAGAGCCCGGCGGCGGCTTAAAAAGCTTATTACCGACGAAAGGAATGAGGGTAATGGATTACAGAAGTCTGTTCGATGATGTTATGTACGAAAAATATGATAGTACAGCTCTTTCCGACGATGAAGAATTTATCCGTATCGTTAAAGAAAGGGCTGAGAATATGAAAAACAAGAATGAAAATGTTGAGAGAGGAAAGCTTATAGAGATAACCCCCGAGCACTATACACCGAAAAAGAGCCGCAGAATTTTCAATGCGGTGGCGGGAACTGCCGCGGCTGTGGCTGTTGTCGGCGGCAGTGCGTGGGGAATAAACTTTCTGAAAGAAAACGGCGGACTTAAACAGAGAGACCCCGGGACGACCGTCAATGCAGGGTATCATGAAGAAGTTCCCGATCCTGCGGAGAGCGAACCCCCGAAAAAAGAAGAAACTGTCGGATATACGGATTCTTTGTATGATCTATACCAGAAGGTCAGCAGTATCGAATACTCTCCGTTGTTTACTTCTGCTGACGAGTGGTTCGACTGTGACGGAAAGCGTGTTCACGTTACAGGATATGCTTTTGACGGTATTATACTGCAGCTGAGGTATGAGACCTGCTATGATTATCCTATAGATGACAAGGGAAATGATTATGCGTTAGAGTACGAACTGCCCGATTGCACATCATTCCTTTGCAGCGGTGATATTGACTATACCAGAAAGGATGAGGGCATTGTTGAATCAACATACAACATATATGCTTCAGTTCTTTCGGAGAAGATAGACATACCGTTCGGTGACAGCATATTTACGGCGTACAGGAATAACAGTGTTCCTATGAGCGAAAAGGAGATCGGCAGGGATATACCTGTCAGCGGTGATGATACTGTTCATTTAGACAGGCTAGTACTCACGCCCGGAAATTTAAGCATATCCATGTCGCAGATAAGTTATCATAAACCCTATCCCAATTCCTACAAAATAGAACAGTCTTATGCGGAAGCTTTATGGGCGCTCAGACTTGTTATCACTCTCGCGGACGGCAGTGTTTTGGAGTCCGGCGACACCTCGACAGAGTCAGACGACTGGGACTGGACCCAGCCTGCGGGAATGGGTCTTCCGGATGGTTTAGGCTATAAGTTCTATCAGTTCAAAGACCAGATAGACATAAACGATGTTGTTTCGATAACTGTTAATGGAGTTGAAATATTCGCCGTTGATTAAACAACATAGGACATAACAGATCAACGCCCCGTACTGTCTAAAATCGGTACGGGGCATTGACTTTTATATTGTTAAATATGTCGCTTTTGCTTCTTTTCGCGTCCGAAAAGAAGCGGGGTTTGGGGCGGAGCCCCATTCTCAAGCGCAGCGACTTTCGGCGTTTACGCCGTTACGATGCTGTCCGCGCTGTGGAGCTTGAGCTTCTCGACAGCGGCTTCACGCATCTTATATTTGAGTATCTTTCCTGCTGCGTTCATCGGGAACTCGGTCACGAAATCAACATATCTCGGTACCTTATGCTTTGCCATGTGGTCGCGCACGAAATCCTTGATCTCGTCCTCGGTAGCGGTCTCGCCGTCCTGCAGGATAACGCACGCCATGATCTCCTCGCCGTAATCCTTATCCGGAACACCTATGACCTGAACGTCCTTTACTTTCGGATAGGTGTAGAGGAAGTCCTCGATCTCCTTCGGGTAGATATTCTCACCGCCGCGGATTATCATATCCTTGATACGTCCTGTGATCTTATAGTAACCGTCAGACGAACGTCTTCTCGCAAGGTCGCCGGTGTGGAGCCAGCCCTGTTCGTCTATCGCAGCCGCGGTAGCTTCGGGCATCTTGTAGTAACCCTTCATTATGTTGTAGCCTCTTGCAACGAACTCACCGTCGGTATCATCCGGCAGATCCTCATTGGTCTCGGGGTCAACGATCTTGCACTCAACACCGAATATCGGACCGCCGACTGTGTTAACACGCTGTTCGATAGAGTCGGTGGTCTTGCTCATAGTCGTTGCGGGGGAAGCTTCGGTCTGACCGTATGTGATACATATATCGGTCATATGCATTTTTTCTATGACTTCCTGCATAGTCTTGATAGGGCAGGGGGAACCCGCCATGATACCCGTTCTCATGTACGAGAAATCGGTCTTCGGGAAGTCCTCATGTCCGAGCATTGCGATGAACATCGTCGGAACGCCGTGGAAGCAGGTGATCTTTTCCTGATTGATACATTTCAGGCCCTTGCGGGGTGAGAAGGCCGGTATCGGGGACATTGTAACACCGTGCGTCATGGAAGCTGTCATAGCGAGCACCATTCCGAAGCAGTGGAACATAGGCACCTGTATCATCATTCTGTCGGCTGTGGATAAGTCCATGCAGTCGCCGATAGCCTTGCCGTTATTGACAACATTATAATGTGTGAGCATAACGCCCTTGGGAAATCCCGTAGTTCCGGAGGTGTACTGCATATTCGCGACATCGTTTTTGTCTATCGTGCGGCGGAGTTTTTCAACCTCGCTGTACGGAACTTCCGAAGCCTTCGCGTTGGCTTCTTCCCATGTATAAGCACCGGGCATCTCAAATCCGTCGGTGATGATGTTTTTCAGTACGGGAAGGCGCTTTGAAGTGAGCTTGCCTTTCTCGCAGGTGTCGAGCTCGGGACATATCTCGCGGATTATCTTCTTATAGTCACTGTCCTTGTAGCTGTCGATCATGACGAGCGTGTGAGTGTCGGACTGCTTGAGCAGATATTCCGCCTCGTGGATCTTGTAAGCTGTGTTCACGGTAACGAGCACTGCGCCGATCTTTGTGGTAGCCCAGAATGTGATATACCACGCGGGAACGTTCGTAGCCCAGATAGCCACATGATCGCCCTTCTTCACACCCATTGCGATGAGAGCTCTCGCGAAGTTGTCCACATCGTCCCTGAACTCGGGATATGTTCTTGTATAATCAAGCTCGGTATATCTGAACGCATACTGATTCGGAAATTCCACGCACAT
>CAMVEM010000082.1 GCA_947166515.1 uncultured Clostridia bacterium
CCCCTCCCCTTTAGGGGAGGGGCCGGGGGTAGGGCTCTGCAAATTATGATTTGTCGAGCTGTTATTCTTTAAAATATAAAATACAGGAAAGGATTATATGTCGCGTTTACAAGATATGCTACGCAAAGCAGGAACACCGCAGTCTTGCAGAAAGGCGTGCTCCAGTGCACCACCGCAGGTAGCCTCTTCTCTGCGCGCTCGGTCAGTATCTTCCATGCGTCGGTCGATGCGAAAATTCCCACCACAAGCACCACTCCGTAGTTTAAGAACAGATAGAGCGTGCGGTCGTCCATGAACGAACCGCCGGAACCGAAGAGATTTCCCATATACGCAAACGCCGTGCCGATATCCGGGCAAGCAAACAGCACCCATCCGAGCATCACGAAGAACATCGTGTATATCCAACAGACCAAGCCGGGCAGCTTTTCAAGTATCTTCCCGAGAAACAGACGTTCCATAATTATAAGAACGCCGTAAGTCACGCCCCAGAGAATGAACGTCCAGTCTGAGCCGTGCCATATTCCGGTCAGCAGCCACACTATCGCGAGGTTGAGCACTGTTCGTCCCATTCCCTTTCGGTTCCCGCCGAGCGGGATATACACATAACTGCGGAACCAAGCGCCGAGCGTGATATGCCAGCGCCGCCAGAATTCCGAAATGCTCTTTGAAAGATACGGATAATTGAAGTTTTCCGGGAATGTGAATCCCATCATCTTACCGAGACCGATCGCCATATCGGAATATCCGGAGAAGTCGAAGTATATCTGTAAAGTATATGCAATAACGCCGAGCCACGCGGTAAGAACAGGCGTTGACGCTCTGTCGTAAGCGAGAACCGTATCCCATAGCTCGCCGATGCTGTTAGCGATGAGCACTTTCTTGCCCATACCGGTTATGAAGCGGACAACGCCGTCGTATATCTTGTCAATGGTGATCGTGCGGTCATTGAGCTCTTTGGAGATGTCCGAATATCTAACGATAGGGCCTGCCACGAGCTGAGAGAAAAGCGTCACGAATGCCGCAAAGCTGATAGGATTTTTCTGCACCTCTATCTCGCCGCGATACATATCTATGGTATATGACATCGATTGGAACGTGAAGAAGCTTATACCGATAGGAAGTATGCTCACCGGCAGGAAATCTATCCCGAGGAAGAACGTCTTTTCTATGTCTATCAGCGTTTTTCCTGCGATCGCATTGACATTATCTGCAAAGAATCTGCTGTACTTGAACGTGAACAGCAGCGTAAGGTTCATAACAATCGAAACGATAAGGCATATACGCCGTATGACCTTGTTGTCGCCCTTTTTCCATATTATCAGTCCGGCGAAATAGTCTATCATGGTCGAAATTATCATAACAATGACATATACCGGCTCGCCCCATGTATAGAACACAAGTCCGCTTAGCAGTATGACAGTGTTTTTGAGCTGTTTCGGGACAATATAATAGATCAGAAGCGTTCCTGTCAGGAACAGAAATATGAATACGAGACTTGAAAATACCATTTATTGTTATACCTTTAGTAATATTATGTCCTTATTTGTCGAGCAGTATCTAATATGACCGGTATTATCCCCCAACGTCGGAAAAAATATGCCGGCAAAAACCTAAAAGTATTATAGTACAGTTTGTCCTGTTTGTCAACAACATATTGATTTAACATTTTCAACTGTACAAAATTCGTCTTTGGGTATATTTTGCTGAAATATCTGCAAATTGTATATCAGATTATCCGCAAACCGCGGTATTTCTCGAAAAAAATCTCAAGAAAATTTTGTTCACATTATTGACAAACTGTGAATAGTGGTCTATAATATACAGTGTAGTATTATCAAAAGGTATGCTCTGATATCAATATATTGTGTCAGACATATTATCGGCGAAAGGGGAAACTTTACTTGCAGGACTTCAATTCCGTAACAAGACAGTTCATCCTCAACGAGAATACCCCGTTCGTCATAAATGAAGCATACGCAAGGATACGCGCAAATATCCTTTCGGCACTCGGGACAAGCCCGTATCGTTCGGTAGTCATAACGAGCCAGTGCCGCGACGAAGGCAAGACCACCACCGCGATAAATATAGCTCTGTCATTCTGCAGACTTGGTAAAAGAGTCCTGCTGATAGACGCCGATTTGCGTAAATCGGGCGTGAGAGAGATGCTCCGGCTGAAAAATCACTTCGGACTCAGCACCATACTCACCCGCGAAAGCGACATATACAGCGGTATATGTGTGAATGTGCGCAACGACCTTCACGTTATGCCGTCGGGACCGCGCGTGACAAGTCCGTCTGACCTGCTCGGAAGTGCGGATACCGAACGACTTGTGCGTATGATGTACGATTACTACGATTTTATCGTGATAGATACTCCTCCCCTGTGCATCGCAAACGACTCTCTGCTTTTCGGCGGATATACCGGCGGAACAGCGCTCGTCCTGCGCGAAAACAAGACCACTCACCCGGAGCTTCAGGCGGCGCTTTCCACGATCTCGCTCTCAAAAGCTAAATTTCTCGGCGTGATAAAAACGTACTGCTCACTAAAATATGACAAGAACAGCGACTACGCAATTGCCGCCGCCGATGATGAGATCAGGGACGATATAGACGAAAAAGAATTATTCGATGAAAACGAAAAATAATATATAATGTTTGGAATAATTATTCTGCTCTGCTTTCCGCTGCTGGTGCTGGCTGCCGGCAAAATGAGTTCCGGAAGCCGGAAAAACGCTCTTTTCTGCGCAGTCTTTGCGTTCATAGTTTTTTTCTTTGCAGCGTCCGGCTGTCTGTTCGGAACAGGTCCGCAGGGAGCCGACGGCACACACCTGCGTATGCTGTTTGAAAATGCCGACAGCATTTTATTTAACGATATCGGAAGCATAAACTGCCCTCCGGGGTATATGTTTCTTATCAAGATTTTCAGCCTTGCGGGAGCAGATGCGAACGTGTTCGTGATGTTCATTGCGGGTCTTTGCTCACTGTCTGCGGCACTCTTCATTTACCGCGGCTGTAGCTCCTCCTGCGAAGGCGCATACATATTTTCTGTGGGCGCAATGGTCACTGCGTACATAAGCCTCAGCGCGTTCATGGCTCTTACAATTTGTGCACATGCTTTCTGCTGCATTCGTGACCGCCGTTTTTTCAGAGCCGCGGCATTTGCAGCCCTTGCGGCGTGCTTTGATACTTCGGCGCTAATCACCGCTCTGTATTACTTCACACAGCTTATACCAAATATATATATATCACTTGCGGTATGCGTGGCCGGCTCGACAGCTTTTGCGTTCATACCCGGCATGACCGACGCGGTCTTTTCGATCTTCGGAGCCGGAACTTACTGCGTACACAACACACAGATGCTCTGCGCTTCGTTTGCCGCAGCAGGAGCAGCGCTAGCTCTTATAATGATACCAATGCTTAAAAACCGCGACGCTGACCTTATCGGCAATATACCGCTGCTATGCGGCGGAACAGCGCTGATGTTCGCAGCGGCTGCAGACGGAAGACTGTTTGTCCCCGCGATACTGCTCACAGCGCCTGCCGCGGTCATACTCGCGCCGGACATACATATCATCTCGGTAAAATTCACGCAGATACTGTTCCCGGAAAAGTCCGGAAAAGCAGGCTTTGCCGTTACAGCAGCATTCGCGGCGCTCGCGTTCGTTCCATATCTGTACATGATACTGACCGGCTGCTGCGGAACAGGCGCCTTCGGGCTCTCACTGTTCGGGGAGGCGTGACTTAAATGATAGGCGCGGTGATAGACAGAGCGGTTGCAGGATCTTCCGCTTTCGAGAAAATTTTCAGAAACAGGATAAATACCATATACAGGACAAACCCTCTGAGCGAAGGCGCGGCATTCCTCGCTGCCTCTGCGGCAGGCGGGATATTCGCTTCATTCGGGAACGACATAATGTTCATCATAACGCTGACCATTATGATCGCAGTGTGGATACAGACCGCATTCACAGCGGGATTTCTCAGGGAGTGGCTTTATGCGGTTTTCCTGCTCTTATATTTCTGGCTCCCGGGGATATTCATTCTCCCCGCCGAAAATCTGCAGGCTCACACGCAGTACATGACGGAAGACATGCTGAGCGATATATCATGCATTATATGGGCGTCTCCGCTTACAAGACTGTTCCCATGGGCGGACATAACGACCGGAATGCTGATAACAGCCGCAGCGGAGATATTGATATTCCTCGCAGGCTCACGAATGAGGACAATGCTCAAGAATTCTGCCGTGTATTGCAAGATACGGCTCGAACATCTCGCAAAGCCGGAATAAACTCCGACCTCGCAATAATACAATGAAACAATAACTGCTATTTTATATATGTTTATGTTCTGAAAGGACGGCACTCAAAATGAGATTCAGAAAGATCACATCACTTTTCGCGGCAGCGGCTGTCACGGCTTCATGCTTTACCGGTATACTGACATTCGAAGCTTCGGCCGAATACACGTTAGCTCCGATAAAGGTAGTCACAGAAAGCGGCATCTCACTTTCAATAGCGGATTATCTCAGCACCATATCGGGCCGCACATCGGAATTACTTTCACAGAAGATAGAATTTGACAGCGAAAATGCAGGATTTGCCGTCCGCCTTTCGAGAAGAGACCTTACTGCGATGCGCTCCGACGCAGTATGCACAAAATATGAATTTGATATCACAGATGAAAACGGGTTCCGTTATAAAGCCGTCATAAATCAGGAGGACATACCCGGCGATATCTCAAAGATACCCGAAAACGGCATCACTCTCGCGCTGACATTCACATCCGGCAGCTATGAAGTTAACACCGATTCCGGAAAAGTAACGGTAAAATGCGTTGATTTCAGAGGTGCCGCATCTTACGGCGACGTGAAAGTAACATATTCATTTATCGGCGGCCGCTTCGGCTCGGTAATGGGCACATTCGGGGTAAACACTTCTCTCGGAACAAGCTGCCTTGCTCCTTATACAGGCACCGACGGGAAAACTCACTATTCGCTTGAAAGAAAGATAGCCGCATATACAGACGCGGAATTTACTCTCACAGGCAGCATAAACAATTACAGAAGATTTGCGTATGACCCGTACAGCGAATATTTCAAAAAATCTGCTGCCGATAAGGTCATTTCGGAGACGCTCGGACAGATCATCGGCTACAGCGAAACAGAGCTGAACAAAAACGCCGCAGTAGTCGAAACCGCAGTTTCTGAAATAAAGGCTCTGCTCACAAACACATATTACAGCAAAGACGAGATCATTGATATAGTAAAGGAATACCTTAAGGACAGCAGGAATCTCAAGTTGCTGATAGATAAGATCCTCACTGAGGACGCAAATCAGAGAGCGATCTACGAAGCAATATACTCCATTTTCGGAGAGAATACGAGCAGCTATCAGGCTGATAAAATCGCAGAATTTATCAGCAGCGACCTTATCGACAAACTGTACGCGGAGCTTATAAAGGACAACGAGTACCTCACTGATACATACGGCGGTCGTATAAAATTCTTCCTTAACCAGTATGCAAGCAATATACTCTCCGATCTGAAAAAACAGGTTGCCGAAACGCAGCAGAAACTCGGCATTGATTCGCAGAACATCGCTCAGGCGCTTGAAGCGATAAGCGTCGGAACAGGTGCATCCAAGTCCCGGCAGGAAGAGCTTCCGCAGAACGCTCCGCAGGAGAACGAACAGACGACTCCCGAAGCTGCCGAAACTCCAGTTGCTTCGGATAAAACCGCTTATGAGCTCGCAGTTGAAAAAGGCTTCAAGGGAACGATAGCCGAATGGTTCAACTGGATAGCAAACGGACAGGCATACAGCCTCGCAATGGCAGCAGGATATAACGGAAATCCCGATGAGTGGATCTCCTCCCTTGCGGGAAACAGCGGAAAGGCAGCTTATGAAGCGGCTGTAGCCAACGGATATAAAGGAACTCTCGACCAGTGGGCTGCTCTGCTCGCCGGCGCTGCCGACAGCAGCAACAGTACGCAGAACACTTCGGCTCCCGCTCAGAACGACACCGAATTCCAGAATTTCTATAACTGGGCGATAGAGAATTACGGAAGCATCGACGGCTTCATGGCAGCGATCGCCGATATCGTACTCAAAAGCGTACCGAGGGGCGAATCCGCGTATGAGATAGCTGTCCGCAACGGCTTCGTCGGCACGGAACAGGAATGGCTCCGCTCGCTCGTAGGTGAATCCGCATACGAGATCGCAGTCCGCAACGGATTTGTCGGGACCGAGCAGGAATGGCTCGAATCTCTCCGCGGCGCGGACGGTGTCAGCAGCGAGGAGAACCGCGTAATATATATGTACGGGTATAATCAGCAGAGCGCTGCTCCCGCCCAGAACGCAGGAAACGGAGATGAAGTCGTGATCGACAACTCCGGAAACACCAACAGCGAAGAGGTGACAGTTATCACCGGCGAGAACGACAATAAAGCAGCTGCAAATGACAATAAAGCAGCTGCAAATAATAATGTTACTGCAAAGCCGCGCACAGCCAATCCCTCTACCGGTTCCGCAGCGGCAGTGATAATACCCGCGGCCGCGGTCGCATCTATCCTTCTGCTCAAAAAGGACAAGCGCAGAAGAGGAAGAAGATGATCACCCTACCCCCAACCCCCTTCCCTCAAGGGAAGGGGGCTATTTTTTCTGCGGGGGCTTCGCCCCCACACCCCAAAGCAGGGGGTGAGTCACAGAAACTTCCTCAGTCCGTCCGCGTATTTTTCCTCGGCGCTTAAAAGCGTCTCCGCACGCTGTATCGTCTTGTCGGAAGCGTTGTGGCTGCGGTTCACGGTCCGGGCAATGTCGATTATCCCCATGTTCGTGCCGTCGTACATAAGCTCGGCGATATTGCCTGCGCTTTTGTCACGCATAGTCTTCATCGAAATTCCGATATGTGCCATTGCGCGCGCCATAGCCGACGGCTTTTCCACCTTTGCGTGACCCGTGTTGAGCTCGCTCGCGGCGCTCCGGCAGTTCTCGGCGTAATGCCTCATCTGGCGTTCAAGATAGCCTTTGAGCTCGTTATCTTTGCATTTTCCCGCTACCTGCTTTGTACTGTCGTATGCCATACGGCTGTTTTTATATATGGTGTTCAGTATTTCCGCGTCGTTTTTATCAAGCATTCTGATGCTCCTTTCCGTTTTTGTTAGGGTGCGCGGAAACAGGCGGGATATTCAAAAAATGGGGTTGAAATTTTTCGCGTTTTGTGGTAATATATACTTGCGACATAAAATCTTATAGTTTTGCACTTAGTCTGTACACTACCTATCGGTAAATGTACTGGCTCTATTTCTCTACAGAGTGCGTGACTCGTAAAGTCTACACATTTTTTTCAAATTTTTTGCTGCAATGGAGAGGAGACTCTAATGAAAAAAGCAGGAATTCTGATATGTGTCATACTAATGGCATTTGCTCTGTCAAGCTGTAAAAAAGGCGACGTAACCGATCAAATCGTAAATGTAGTTCAAAAGGACGATCCGAAAGTACTAAGCGTCAAAAATGGTCATCCAATAGCATATCCAAATATTACCTACGATCAGGCTTTTTCGGAGTTTTTCGCTTATCCAACATGGAAATATTTCTCCGGGACAAAGGAAGGACCTGACGAAGACGGAGATGGAAAGCCGGATTATAAAGTTGAAAATGTTGATGTTGTTGAATTTACAGGACGCTGTATGTATGCTGATGTTGAAGCTAAAGCATTGATACAATTTACTTTAGATGCGGACAAAGGAACTTTCACTGCAACATATCTTTCACTTAATGAGTTACCTCAAAACGGTTTGATGCTCATAACATTAGTGAATAAAGCCTTTGAGTCATATAGCAAATCACATAAAGATGCTGCTGTTACAACCACGACACAGTTTGCCACTACATCTGCAGTTGTAACTACTGTTCAGAGCTCAAATGGCACAAATGAGCATCGTTATACCGAATTCATGAACAAATATGGAAATAGCAGTTATCATACATATACATGTGAAAAATTCAGAATCGAAACCTTAAATGGAAAAGATACAAATGACATAAGTGGCTTTTATTTCTATAACTATGTAGATGCAGAGATCAAGGAGTCATATTATTCAGCCGGTGAAGGTATTGTCGAAACATTAGGCCGCGGGTATGGGTACTGCACATGGACCTATGACAAAAAATCAGGACTTATAATTACATGGTATCCTAATGAAATGAATGACGGAACTAAATACGAATTTATAGGATGTGAAATTGCTGAATATGTCCCCAGGGATTTAGACTATTATGGCTGATATCCTTATAACAATTGCATAAAAAGTTCTTTACAGTGCGGTAAATTTGCCGCTGCAACATGGTCCCTACAGAAGTTTTTGTGGGGACATTTGTTTTGCCATAAATACAATATAGATGTAGAGAAATAACCTTTTGTTCACGGCACGATGCCGTGCAGGAATCTCCACAAAGGCCGCAGGAGGCGGTCAAAAAAGAAGCTTCCTACAAAATAAATGTTTCCCCCAGTCTCAAGCGTAAGCGGTGAAAATCTCAAGCGCGAGCGACAGAAATCTCAAGCGCAAGCGATATTCTCAATTGACAACCCCGTTCAATAGTGCTATAATGTAAATGATATTTTTGTTAATGTCTCCCCCGCCGAAGGCGGGGGAGACATAAGCGCAGTTATCATTTATATAAAAAGTTGTGATAAAAATAAAGGAAGGTGCGTTCGATGCACAAGGAATTTTTAATGGGCAATGCCGCTGCAGCGCGCGGAGCTATCGCCGCGGGGCTGAACCTTATAGCCGGATATCCCGGCACACCCTCGACCGAGGCGCTTGAGACCGCCGCGAAATGCAATGACGGCTCGCTCTATGTCGAATGGTCGGTAAATGAGAAGGCAGCGCTTGAGCTCGCCGCCGGTGCCGCTTACTGCGGAGCCCGTACCATGGTCACTATGAAGCAGGTAGGTCTTAATGTCGCGTCCGACCCGCTCATGAGCCTTGCTTATATCGGAGTAAAGGGCGGAATGGTCATCTACGTTGCGGACGATCCCGGCCCCATTTCCTCACAGACCGAGCAGGACACCAGAACTTTCGCGGCATATTCGAAGCTGCCGTGCTTTGACCCGTCCTCGGTGCAGGAAGCTTATGATATGATCGGCGACGCGTTCGAGCTCTCGGAAAGGCTCCACACGCCCGTGATATTCCGCCCGACAACGAGAGTGTGTCATGGCTATGCGTCGGTGAACGTAAAAGACACGAACGAATATAAGATCACAAAGCCGGAGGGATTTGTCCGTGACCCGTCGAAATGGGTGATATTCCCGAGGCTGTCATATAACGCACATATAAATATAGAAGCCCGCAATGCCGCGCTTTCCGACGAGCTTTCGGAATACGCGGGGAACTTTATTATTCCCGAGACCGACAAGACATGCAGAAAAGGCGTTATCTCGCACGGCATCAGCTTCACCTATGTAAAAGAAGCAGTCGCGGGAAAGCAGGCACCGAGACTGATGAAAATATCGACGCCGTTCCCGTTCCCGGAAAAGGCGGCGCTTCGCTTCCTCGACGGGCTGGACGAGGTATTGTGTATTGAGGAGCTCGACCCCGTGATCGAGCGCGAGCTGACATATATCTGCGGCAAGCATCATCTTAATGTAAAAATACTCGGCAAGCTCACGCACAACGTAAAGAACGCGGGTGAGAACACCTGCGCATCGGTAATTGCGAACATTTCGGAATTCATGAAGTGGGAAGTTCCCGCAAAGGCGGAGACCGAGCCTGCTCCGGCGCTTCCGGTGAGACCTCCGGTGCTTTGCGCGGGATGTCCGCACAGAGCGTCGTTCTACGGCGTAAAACCGGCCATGAAGGCCATCAAGTCGGTCTTCTGCGGAGATATAGGCTGCTACACGCTCGGCAACGCGATGCCGCTCGATATGGTGGACACCTGCCTTTGCATGGGCGCGGGCGTGAACATCACACAGGGCATCGGAAAAATAGAGCCGGATACCCGCTGCTTCGCGTTCGTGGGGGATTCTACCTTCTTCGCGTCCGCGATAACGGGAGCTGTCAACGCCGTTTATAATCAGGCGGACATGACGCTTGTGATACTTGACAATTCCACGACCGCTATGACGGGTCATCAACCGCATCCCGGCACGGGACGCACTATGATGGGACAAGTAGTCGATAAGGTGAACATTGAAGCGGTGCTTCACGGTATCGGAGTAAAGACAGTTGCGACAGCGAATCCGCTCGATCTTAATAATGCAATCGAAACTGTGAAGAACGTTTCCGCCGAAAAGGGAGTAAAGGCTATCATATTCAAGTCGCCGTGCGCAGTGATAATAAAGCCCGAAAAGCCCGCCGTGATAGACGCGGACAAATGCACGAACTGCAAGCGCTGCATAAAGTCGCTCGGCTGTCCGGGAATCGTCATCAAGGACGGCAAAGTCGCGATAGAGAGCTCGCTCTGCACGGGCTGCGGACTGTGTAGTCAGGTGTGCGCGTTTAATGCGATAAACGTTAATAAATAAGCACTTGTTTCCGGATGCGGAACCGAAGGGGTCCGGGGGCGATCGGAAAGCCCCCGAAAAATGCTATTATGAGGTCAGAAAAATGCAGACTAACATTATGATATGCGGTGTGGGCGGTCAGGGCATCGTCCTCACATCAAAGCTTATAGCGGCAACTGCCGTAGCCAACGATGTTCCCGTAATGAGTGCGGAAACGATTGGAATGGCACAGAAGGGCGGCAGCGTGTTCAGCTTCTTACGTCTCGGCGAGGGAATAGAAAGCCCGATGTTCCCCGAGGGGAGCGCCGATATACTGATAGCATTCGAGCCCGCGGAAGCGGTAAGAATGTTCCCGTATCTCAAAAAAGGCGGTGTCGTTATCGTCAACACTCACGCGGTGATGCCCGTTACGGCATCGCTCGGCGGTTCGGATTACAACGGTGCGGAAATGCTCGGATATCTTGAGCGCAACGCAGAAAAAGTGGTCACAGTTGACGGCGACAAGGCTATAGCGGACTTAGGCTCGCCGAAGGTGCTGAACATGGTAATGCTCGGCGCGGCTATGAGAAGCGGGATACTCCCGTTCACGCCCGATGAGATAGAAGAAACAATGAAGGCGACCGTAAAGCCGCAGTTCGTTGAGATGAACAGCAAGGCGCTGAGATACGCGGGGTGATCTCATGGAATACAGAAAAGCAGACAGTGGGGACATTGAGGTCCTTATGAAGCTGCGGGAGGAAATGCTCAGAGTTGTGAACAGGCTTCCGGATGACTACGAGTTTTCCGATGAGATTAAAGAGCACAGCAGAAGATATTTTCTCGAAGGTGACCAGACTACTGTGATAGCGCTTGATAACGGGGATGCGATAGCCTGCGCGAGCATTTCGTATATCGGGGTAATGCCGACATTCGCGCACCCGACCGGAAAAAGAGCACACCTTATGAACGTGTACACGAACGGCTCTTACCGCAGACGGGGGATAGCGCGCGTTCTCGTGAATATGCTGATAGATGAGGCAAAGGAGCGCGGTGTGACCGAGATAGGATTGGATGCCACCGAGAGCGGACGTCCGCTCTATGAGTCGCTCGGGTTCAGCGGATCGAGCGAGTATATGTCACTGAATACGGGAAATGCGCACTGATGTTTCCGGAATATCAGATAAAAAACGGCAATAAATTTATGTTCTTAATATAAAAAGACTATAAATGAAAGGACAAAAAACAATGCAGATCAATGAAAAACAGCTTGCGCAGGTAAACGACCGCATACAGGCGCTCGTAAAAGCGAACAGCTTCTACGGAAAAAAGCTCAAAGAGGCCGGTATCACGGAAGTTAAGACGCCGGAGGACTTCTTAAAGCTCCCGTTCTCGGAGAAAAAGGATCTCCGCGACGCTTATCCGCTCGGACTCATGACTCCGCCCGAGGAGGAGATAGTGCGCATACATTCCTCGTCGGGAACAACCGGTACTCCCGTTATTATCCCCTACACAAGACAGGACGTTGAGGACTGGGCAACGATGTTCGCACGCTGCTACGAGACTGCCGGCATCACAAATAAGGACAGGATACAGATAACTCCCGGCTATGGTCTGTGGACAGCGGGTATCGGCTTCCAGGCGGGTGCCGAGAAGCTCGGAGCAATGGTGATCCCTATGGGTCCCGGAAATACCGACAAGCAGATAGAAATGATGATCGCTCTCGAATCGACCGTTATCTGCGCGACATCGTCATACGCGCTGCTTCTTGCGGAAGAGATACAGAAGCGCGGCATACGCGACAAGATAAAGCTCAAAAAGGGTGTTATCGGTTCCGAGCGCTGGAGCCAGAAGATGCGCGACCGCATTTCGAATGAGCTTGGCATTGAGCTGTATGATATCTACGGACTTACCGAGATCTACGGTCCCGGTATAGGTATAAACTGCCCCGGAGAAACGGGAATGCACATCTGGGATGACTTCCTGTATCTTGAGATAATCGATCCGAAAACAGGTGAGCCCGTTCCGGACGGTGAGCTTGGTGAGATAGTAATAACCACGCTCGTAAAGCAGGGTGCTCCGCTTATCCGTTACAGAACTCATGACCTCTCGCGTATTATCCCCGAAAAGTGCAAGTGCGGCCGCAGCTATCCGAGAATAGACGTTATCATGGGCAGGACCGACGATATGATGAAGATAAAGGGAGTAAACGTGTTCCCGAGCCAGATTGAGGAGATACTCGGTTCATTCCCCGAGATCTCAAGCGAATATCAGATACGCATTTCTCACCTTGACGGCAAGGACACCATGCGTATCTACGTTGAGACTACCGGAGACGTTAACTTTGACGATCTTACAAAGCGCATTGCCGAAAAAGTCAAGAGCCGCATAGGCTTCACGCCGATAGTAAAGGCTGTGGAAGTCGGAGTTCTTCCGCGCAGCATGAAAAAGACCGCCCGTGTTATCGACGA
>CAMVEM010000083.1 GCA_947166515.1 uncultured Clostridia bacterium
ATCACGCTGGACCCACTCGCGCTTCGCGCATTTGCAAAAGAAACTTAACAATCCTGTATTTCCCTGCCTTGTGCGGGGAAAATACATATATAGGACTTTTCAGACAGCGCACAGACTTCAGAATTCAATTGCGAAGCATGTAAAGTTTTTTGGAAGGGGGCTTGGGGGATAACCCTTTTTTCAAAAAGGGTTTCCCCCAATCTCAAGCGCAGCGACGAAAAATCTCAAGCGCAGCGAAAGGAAAAACATGGCTAATCACAACTTAAGCAGGCTGACCGAGGACGTAAAACGCGAGATCTCGGCGGCGCTGCCGGAAATAAAAGACAAGCACGTAAGCGGCGAGATAGTGTCGGTGTCGCGCGTGGAAATAACGAGCGACCTCTCGTACTGCAAAGTCTATATCTCGGCGCTTGGCGGCGAGGAAAAGACTGCTCAGGCAGTAAAAGCGCTTGAAAAAACAGCCGGAGTCTTCGTAAGACGCATAAACGCGCGTATAAAAATGCGCAAGATGCCGAAGCTCCTGTTCCTGCCGGACAATTCGCAGGAATACTACGAGAAGATAAGCAGGATACTCGATTCGCTTCCCGAACTATCTGACGAAAAGAACGATAGCGACGAACAGGACGGCGAATGAACGCAAGAAAGGCACTGATCTATGGAATCTGTAAAGCTCGGAATAAAAGAAGCGGCGGAATTCCTCAGAACACATGACGAATTCCTCATTTTTTCGCACGCAAATCCGGACGGTGATACGCTCGGGTGCGCATACGCCCTGTGCGGAGCACTCCGCGGAATGGGCAAAAAAGCGAAAAATATCTGCGCCGACGAAATGTCAAAGCGCTATATGTTCATGAAGGACGGCCTGCCCGCGCAGGAGGACTTCACTCCCGCAACTTTCGTCACTGTCGATGTCGCGGACAGAAAGCTTCTCGGAAGCCTGGGCGACAAATACGGCTCGAAGATCGACCTCGCAATAGATCACCATGTCTCGCATGTCGATTTCGCAAAGAACCTGTGTTGTGAGCCGAACGCCGCGGCAGCCTGCCAGACCGTATATAAGATCATAAAAGAACTCGGTGCGCCTATAACGGACAGGATCGCGGAGTGCCTCTATGTCGGCATATCCACCGATTCGGGCTGCTTCAAGTTCTCCTGCACATCGCCCGAGACTCACCTTATCGCGGCGGAACTCCTGCATTACGATTTTGATTTTTCAGGCCTCAACTACATATTCTTCGACATGAAGACAAAAGAGCGCATAGCGCTTGAAGAACAGCTCTACCGCGGTATAGAGTATTACTGCAACGGAAAATGCGCCGTTGTATCGGTAACAACAGAGCAAATGCAGTCGGTGGATATAGAGGACGGAAACGGCATATCCACTATCCCGCGCCAGATAGAGGGCGTGGAAGTCGGCGTCGTCATGAAACAGCGCACAAACGGCTGGAAGGCATCGCTGCGGTCAAATTCGAGCGTTGATGTGCAGAAGATATGCTCTGCGTTCGGCGGCGGCGGTCACGAAAGGGCGGCAGGCTGCTCGTTCAACAACATGAGCCTTGAAGACGCAAAGAAAATGATAGTGTCAGAGATCGAAAAGGTGCTTTCATGAACGGTATAATCTGCATTTATAAAGAAAAGGGATATACCTCATTCGACATTGTGGCGATAATGAGGAAATTCTGCGGAACAAAGAAAATAGGTCACGGCGGGACCCTAGACCCTATGGCGGAGGGGGTCCTTCCGATATTTGTGGGCAATGCGACAAAAGCGGTCGATTACTGCCCGGACAATACAAAGGAATACCGCGCGGGGATACGCTTCGGAGTCACAACCGACACGCAGGATTTCACCGGAAAGGTATTAAACACCTGCGATACTGAGGTAAGCCAGGATGCGCAGTACATTCTGAAAGAAAAATTCACCGGCGAGCTCATGCAGACCCCGCCTATGTACAGCGCGGTGCAGGTGGACGGCCAGCGACTCTACGACCTTGCCCGCAAAGGTATAGAGGTCGAGCGCGAGCCCCGGCACATAAACATATACTCGCTCGAATTCGAGGAATTCGGCAATAACGTGGCGACTATGCTGGTTTCCTGCTCAAAGGGAACATACATCAGAACGCTGATACACGATATGGGAGTCGAGCTCGGCACCGGCGCGATAATGACGAGCCTTACGAGAACGCGTTCGGGAAATTTCACGCTCCGCGACTGCTACAGGCTGTCGGAAGTCCGCGAGAACAACGAGGTCGGCGGCAAGGACGCTATAGAGAAGATGCTGATGCCGCTGGATATAGTGTTCAAGGCGCTCCCCGCAGCGAGACTCAACGAGACTCAGACGAGAATGCTGATGAACGGCGTGGTGCTCGACATAGCAAGAGTAAATCTCGACCGCGACGAGGGTCCGTTCAGGATACTGTCGGCGGCCGGAGAAATGATAGCAATAGGAAATACAGGTAAAGACGGCGATCTTGAGGTCATACAGCGGTTTTTCGGCGGCAGCGATGCCGGTGAGAGATCCGGGAAAAAGGAAGAAAAACCTGTGGAAACGGGTGCTCCCGCTCCCGACAGTCACCTTAAAGATGTCGCAGAACTGAAAGGCGTAAGGCTGTAATGAGCAGAAAAATTAAAACAGCCGCAGCGCTCGGATTTTTTGACGGGCTGCACATGGGTCACAAAGCGGTAATAAACAGGGCGGTCGCCGCCGGAGAGCGGCTCGGACTGCCGGTATCGGTGCTGACGTTCAGCGGCGAGCCCGATCTTCCGAAATTCGAGGGCCGCAGGGATATGTGCCTCATGACATTCGGGGACAAAACAGAGATGATGCATCAATGCGGCGCAGAACATATAGCAGCGTATGATTTTTCACGGATAAAGGGGCTTTCGCCGGAGAAATTCTTCAAAAAGATGATACTCGGCGATTTGGATGCCGGCTATGTCGTCTGCGGCGAGGATTTCCACTTCGGAAAAGGCGGCGCGGGAGACGCGGAACTGCTCGGAAAGCTGTGTGAGAACAGCGGCGTGGAGTTCGAAGTCGTTCCTGCATACAAGATAGACGGCGTGACCGTAAGCTCGTCATGCATCAGGGAACTGATACGCTCCGGCAATGTTGAAAAAGCGTCGGAGATGCTCGGACACCCGATGTCCTACACGCTGACGGTGCATCACGGAAAAACGATCGGACACGCTATGGGCTTCCCCACGATAAATCAGCGGATACCGGATTACATGGTACGCCCGAAGTACGGCGTGTATGTGAGCCGGACGACTATCGGCGGAAAAACATACCGGTCGATGACCGACATAGGCGTGAAACCGACAGTCGTTTCCGACACCAGAGAGACTATGGAAACGCATATCATCGGCTATGAGGGCGATCTTTACGGGGATAAGGTAAAGGTCGAGCTTATAAGTTTCATGCGCGACGAAAAGCGGTTTGACGGACTTGCAGCGCTGAAAGAGCAGCTTTCCGCGGATCTGGAGACCGTTCAGTCTTATTTTGAGAGCATTTCATAATGCTTTCATATACATTTCACTTATTTAGAGTACATTTATTTGTGGGGCTTCGCCCCAAACCCCTTTGAACGATATTTAGATAGAGGCTTCGCCTCTATAACTCTGACGAGCGGCTAACGCCGCCCCTCGACCCGCGCCCGTACCACGGAACTTAAACAGTCTGCAACCAACACGTCAGACGCAGATAATTGTTAGTATAAATGCGAAGCGAGTCGCTTTTGCACTTGCTTTTCGCTGATGCTTATATGCGCGCATCAATGCGCGCTTCTGGCATCAGCTACCGCAGCATCATACTGCGTCGCGTCCGAAAAGAAGCGGGGTTCGGGGCAGAGCCTCGATCTCCAAAAAATCTCCGGAGGTAAGAAAATGATAGAAGTCAGAAATCTGACCAAGAGCTACGGCCCGAAAAAAGCCGTGAATGACATCTCATTCAAAGCCGAGGACGGACAGGTGCTCGGATTTTTAGGTCCGAACGGCGCCGGAAAATCCACCACCATGAACATACTCACGGGATATATCTCGTCCACGTCCGGACAGGCTTTCATAAACGGGGTGGATATCCTCGAAGACCCGATAAAAGCAAAGAGCTTCATCGGCTATCTTCCGGAACAGCCTCCGCTTTACTATGATATGACCGTGAACGAATATCTCGACTTTGTTTACAGCCTGAAAAAATGCAAGCTCCCGAAAAAATCACACCTTAACGAGATCTGCAGCATAGTGAAGCTTGACGACGTGAGAAAACGCCTTATAAAGAACCTCTCCAAGGGCTATAAGCAGAGAGTGGGATTCGCTCAGGCGCTTGTCGGAAATCCGAAAGTACTGATACTTGACGAACCGACCGTTGGTCTCGACCCGAAGCAGATAATCGAGATAAGAACTCTCATCAAGCGCCTCGGCAAGAACCACACAGTGATCCTCTCGTCCCATATACTGCCGGAAGTCCAGGCGGTATGCGACAGGATAGTTGTCATAAATAAGGGGCGCATAGTCGCAAATGACAACGCCGATACGCTCGCCCGCAACCTTTCGAACGATCACAAGCTCATTATGCACATCGAGGGCAGCAGCGACGAGATAAAGAAGCTCCTTTCGTCGGTGACCGACGTTGAGCGCGTGTTCGTCGGCAGACAGATCGACGAGCGCGTGTGGGAATACCACGTTGAGGCAAAAGAGGGAGTTGACGTTCGCCGCGACATATTCAAAAAGCTCGCAGCGAGAAATTATCCGGTGCTTATGATGAAATCAAACGAGCTTTCGCTCGAAGAAGTGTTCTTAAAGCTCACGACCGGCGACGAGTACGGCGGCGCGGAGAAGATCGAGGACACCTACGATATGCTCACAAAGGGAGGGGAAGAAAAATGATCGCAATAATGAAGCGCGAGCTTTCGGCATATTTCAGATCCCCTGTCGGATATGTGTTCATCGCGGTAACATTCCTGTGCTCGGGATTTTTCTTCTGGCTGTTCACGCTCAGCGTGGGCGGAACAGATATATCATCGGTGTTCCTCGGAATGTTTTTCGCTTATATGATCTTTGTTCCGGTGCTGACGATGCGTCTTCTCGCGGACGAAAACAAGCAGAAAACGGATCAGCTCCTTCTGACATCGCCGATAAGCCTTATCGGACTTGTGGCCGGTAAATTCCTCTCAGCGTACATCGTATTCATACTCGGAGACATCGTTATGCTCTCATACGGTGTTGTGCTTAGCTTCTTCGTTACCGTCAACTGGGCGCTGATACTCGGCAACTTCGTAGCGCTCGCACTGATAGGCGCGGTATTCGTATCCGCGGGAATGTTCGTGTCGTCGCTCACCGAGAGCCAGATGGTAGCCGCGATCGGCTCGATAGCCATAAACGTAGCGCTGTTCCTTATGAACGTCATAGCTTCGGTCATACCGGTAACATTCATTTCCGATATTATCAGAAGCATCTCGATATATGACAGCTACAGCGAATTCACCACCGGCATTTTCAGCCTTACCGGTGTGGTATTTTTCCTGAGCATTGCGGCGGTATTCCTGTTCTTCACGGTCAGAGTGCTCGAACGCAGACGCTGGGCATGATGTGACAGTTTGTACACCAGATTAAGGAGATCAATATATAATGGCAGAAAACGAAGAAATAAAGAAAGAGACCGCAGCGCCGGAAATAGAAACAGAACCGGAAACGGCTGAAAATACAGAGAACGAGACCGCACCCGAAGAGACTGCTGCTGCAGAGGAAGAAATCGCGGCAGAAGAGCCCGATACAGAAGATGCCGAAGCTGAGATCACCGAGGCCGAGGACGTCGAAGCGGAAGTCAAAAAGCCGGAAAAGAAAAAAAGCGGCTCCAAAAATCCGTTTAAAAACAAGAAGTTCAAACACGGCGCACTGTCCGTGGTGTTCTCGCTGATATTTATTGCGGCGATAGTACTTGTAAACGTGATACTGAGGCTTGTCGCGGATCGTTTCTCGCTTGAAAAGGACCTTTCTACCGGCGAGCTGTTCTCGCTCGGAGAAGAAACAAAGGCATATATCCCGAAAGTGGAAGACGACATACATTTTTATTTCACAAACGAACGCAGCGCACTTCTCGATTCCGGCACCTTCGGAAAACAGGTAGTGGAATTTGCGGAGCGTATGTCGGCTCTCAACAGCAGATTTGATGTGAAATATGTAAATCTGCTTACCGACCCGGATTTCTCGGGAAATTACGTTGAAACGCTCAAAAACGGTGAGATCATCGTACAGAGCGGCACGACCAACAGATACCGCATACTGACGATAAACGACTTCTTAAGCTTCACGCTGAGCGACGGAAATACCTATTCATACTCGGACGCTTATCAGATCAACATGATGATGACCTACTACGGCTATACGCTCGTAAGTCAGGACAGCTCCGCCGAGGAACAGATGGTATCGGCGATAATGGCGGTATCAAAGACGGATCCGACAGTTGTTTCGTTCCTCACCGGCTACGGCGAATCCGACAGCTCCGCGCTTGAAAAGATACTCACCGACAACGCATATCTCGTGAACAAGTACGAGATCGAAAGAATAGAGACTATCCCCGCAGATACCGATATTCTGGTGATACACGGTCCGACAATGGATTACAGCAAAGATTCGATCACAAAGATCGACGAATGGCTGTCAAACGACGGAAAATACGGCAGGAACCTTGTATATATCGCAACGCCCGAAGCGGCGGACACTCCCGGTCTTGACGAATTCCTCAAAGAATGGGGACTTGAAGTGGGCAAGGGATATGTCCTCCAGGCGGACGAGAACTATGCCCGCACATATATGGGATATCGCGGCGTAATGCAGGATCTTGAGGTCATAACGGACACAGACTATTACAACAATATGAAGAAGCAGGAAAAAGCTTCCATGATCGGCTTCTATGTACGCCCGGTGAACAAGCTTTTCGAAGAGGACGGCAACAAGGCGACCAAAACGATAGTTCGCTGCTACGGTGAAAGATGCCTGTTCAATCCGTTCAGCCCGGAAGAAGGCTGGGAGCCCACCGAAAGCGATCTTGCGTCGTATGATGTTATCGTCGAGGCGTCGAAGGTGCAGTTCGAAGGCGGCACCGAGCCTGTTTACAGCAAGATCATCGCGGTCGGAAGCGACCTTCTGTTCACAGAAAACTTCACGGCAGCTTCAAACTACAGCAACGGCGAAGTCGCGCTGACACTGTTCGATTCCAATTCTGACAATGTTCAGGAAGACATAAAGATCGTGAAAAAGACCTTCACACCGCAGACATACGAGATGTCGGTCAACACACAGAGGTGGATAGGCCTCACATTCGCAGTATTCATTCCTGCGGCTATCATAATCCTCGGCATCATCGTCTGGGTAAGAAGAAGAAGGCTGTAAGATGCGGGGCTCTGCCCCACATCCCGCCAGAGGGGCTTCCATCGCCCCTCTGGACTCCCGCAGGCAGCGTGACGCTGCACCCACTTGCCGCAATATGTATATCAGACATATAATGCTTCGGCAGGCGGCACGCTCAATATAAAACATTACCGATGCAAACCTGCGGCTTATACGATAAGCAGATCAGATTTATCTGAAAAATACACTTTGTAGTATTTAAGCGCGACATACAGCGCGGGTGACAGAACTAAACGAAAAAATTACCGGAGATAGTTATGAGCAAGAACAAACAGATACTGATATTTTCGGGAGTCGGTCTCGCAGTGCTCGGCGGAGTCGCCGCAGCGCTTATGCTGACCGCATCGAAGGACGGAGCAAATGAGCTCTCGGCAGAAGAAAAGCTCCTCGGCATCACCACGGAACAGACTGATACGACCGAGCCGAAGGAAGAGGACACCGTTCCGCTTACTCTTTCGGAAAAGCAGGAAGATGAAGTGGAAAGCGTCGCCATAACCAATGCGGCCGGTGATTTTTCTATAACAAACAGCGGGAAGACTGACTCCGACGGCGCAATTGTCTGGACTGTCGCCGATATCGCACAGGCTCCGCTGCTCACGGAACAGCTCAGGACCGCAATCACCGGCGCGGCGTCATTTACCGCGAAGGAATTCGCCGAAGAAGTCTCCGACAGCTCACAGCTTGCAAAATACGGTCTCGACTCACCGAAAGCTGTCGTGAAGGCGAAATTTACAGATGGAACGGAGTTTTCGTTCAAAGTCGGAAACGATGTTCCAAATTCTACCACGCTCTATTATATCACGCCGGACGACAAGAAAGTCTATACCGCGAACAAGTCCGCCGTAAGCAGCTTTCTCAACGGCAAATTCAGCTTTGTCGATACAAAGGCGTTCCACGATTACGACAACTCCTCGGACGAAGAAGTCCATAAGATGACGATAGAACGTGTCGATCTTGAAGAACCTATCGTTATTGATATCGTTCCGCCCGCGGAAGACGGCATACAGGTCTATTCATACCGCCTGACGTCGCCCTATTCCGTATATGCCGACCTTACGGACACACCGAAGTTTGTGTACAGCTTATTCGGCCTGACCGCATCGGAGTGCGAATGGGTCGGCCTCGGCGATAAAGAGCGTGAAACAGCCGGACTCGACCAGCCTAACTGCGTAGTCACTGTCGAGTCTAACAAAAAGACATACACTCTTACGATAGGCAAGGCTCTCGTTTCGACCACCACAGACGAGAACGGCAACGAAAACAAGAAGATAACCGGATTTTACGGAACATCGAGCGAGGTGCCGGATGTTCTGTATATGTTCGGAGCAGACGATATCGCCGCAATGAAGATAATGCCCGAAGATATCATCTCGAAGCTCTTCCTGATGCCCTATATCTATTCGCTTGATTCCATAAGCTTAAGCGGAAACGGAAAGAGCATTGATATAAAGCTTGAGACGATAAAAGCGGAAACCGAGGACGGCGAGGATGTCCACAATTTCTATGTGGACGGACAGAAGCTGAGCGACGGTCAGCCCGTAAAGGACTTGTACCAGTACCTGTTATCGGCTTCCGGCGATGAGATATACTTCGATGAGGAAAAGGGCGAGCTTATCGCGGAGATAGTCTATACTTATCTAAAGCCGACCGACGGTTCGGACGGTAAGGACGTCGTAAGATTCTACAGCTCCGAAACCGACAGAAAGGTGATAATAAACCTCAACGGAAGGAATATCTTCAAAACGCAGCAGATATATATCACACAGCTTTATAAGAACATCGATAACTTCCTCACCGGAAGAGATATAGTCCTCACCTACTGATAATAATACGGGCAATGCCGCAGATAATACGGTGTTGCCCTGTTTTCGGAAAAAGCTGGAAAACTTCTTATATACACTTGACATATCCCGGATATTTATTTATAATAGAATGCAGCCCCCGGATTATATATACTGACAGATAACAGCAAAAGCAGACAGAGACAACAGGAGTTTTGGAATATGGCATATTGGATAATAGTCGTGGATGATGACTCAACAAACCTGCAGATGGCAGGCCGCATACTGAGCAGGAACAATATGCGCGTGACCGCACTCAGATCGGGCAAGGCGCTTATTGATTATGTCTCTGAACACGGAACTCCCGACCTGATACTTCTTGATATAAAAATGCCTGAAATGGACGGCTTTGAGACGCTTGAACGCCTCCGCCAATGGGAATCGTCGCAGAAACGTGAGGAAACTCCGGTAATATTCCTGACCGCAGATGAAGAAGCCGAGACAGAAACGCACGGCTTTGAGGCTGGCGTTTCAGACTATATCAGAAAGCCGTTCGATCCCGAAGTTCTGCTGCGACGTATAAACAACATTGTTGCAAAGCAGGCGAAGATACTTGACCTTAAAGCTCAGGCTACCACCGACAAGCTGACGGGATTTCTCAACAAGGGCGCTGCAAGCGTGGAGCTCACAAATGTGTGCCTCACAAAAACCGGCTGTCTTATGATGGTCGACCTTGACTCGTTCAAGCTTGTCAATGATATCTACGGCCACGAAATGGGCGACAAGGTACTTATAAGCTTTGCCCGCATAATCAGCGCGAACGTGCCGACCGAAAGCATCTGTGCAAGAATTGGCGGAGACGAATTCGTGGTATTCTGCGAGGGAATGACCGCCGACAGCAGCGTTGCGAAACTCGCCGAGCGTATCAACACGGAAATGATGAAAGACGCCAAAGAGCTTATGGGTGCGGACATTGACATACCGCTCGGAGCTTCCATCGGCGCAGTGCTCGTTCCCGCACACGGAAATGACTATGAATCGCTTATAAAGCTCGCCGACAAGGCGCTCTATACCGTCAAGAAAAACGGAAAGCACGGTCATGCGCTGTACAGAGCCGATATTATGTCCGACGACAGCGACAGCTCCATAGATATGGACATACACACCGTATCGACGATCCTCGGCGAACGTTCTATACCTAATGTGGCGCTTCAGCTCGAAAAAGAGCCGTTCTCATACGTTTACCGCTATGTAATGAGATACATCATCCGTAACCGCCGTACAGCCTGCAAGGTGATGTTCACCCTTACCGCGCCGGGCGACGAGAATGAGCACTATAAAGAGCTCTGCGATGAATTCGGCGGACATATCAGAGAATCCCTCAGAAAATCCGACATTTTCATGCGCAACAGGTTCAACCGCTATTTCGTATTCCTGACGGATATCCGCGAGGATTCCATCGACCACGTTATCGGAAGCCTTATGAAATTGTGGCACGAAAAACACCACGACAACATAATAATATCGTATGAGACCGAATTCATCGGAAATTCCAACCGTGTGAAAAGACCCGACCAAGTGCGTATCGCAGTTGTGGATGACGACCCGACCAACCTGCGTGTAGCCGGACATATCCTCAGCAGCAACGGATTCTATGTGACCGCGCTCAAATCCGGACATGCGCTTCTTGATTACATAGAAAGCAATATCCCTGACCTTATACTGCTTGATATAAATATGCCTGAAATGGACGGCTTCGATACAATTAAGAAGCTTAAAAGCATGGAGCGCGAGATCGCGGAAATACCCGTGATATTCCTCACAGCGGACGAGAGCAGCGAGGCGGAGAGCATGGGTCTGTCGCTCGGAGCTATGGATTTCCTGAAAAAGCCGTTCGTGCCGGAGGTCCTGCTTCTCAGAGTACGGCATATAATCGAGCTCGTAACGCTCCAGAGGTCGCTCAGCAACGAAGTCGAGAAAAAGACAAGAGAGAACAAGAACCTGTTTATGCAGGTCGTAACTTCCCTTGCGGACGCTATCGACGCAAAGGATACATACACGAACGGTCATTCGAGCCGCGTGGCTGAATACTCTCAGGAGATCGCGAAGCGCGCAGGCTATTCTGTTAAGGATCAGGGCGATATCTATATGATGGGATTGCTCCATGACGTCGGAAAGATAGGCGTTCCGGACGCAGTCATAAACAAGCCCTCCCGCCTGACGGACGAAGAATTCGAGCTTATCAAGAACCACCCGGTAATGGGCGCAAGGATACTTAAAAACATCAAGGAGATGCCGAAGCTCGCGACGGGCGCAAGGTGGCATCACGAGCGCTATGGCGGCGGCGGTTATCCCGACGGGCTCGCCGGAAAAGATATACCCGAAGAAGCCCGCATCATCGCAGTTGCAGACGCCTATGACGCAATGACCAGCAGGCGCAGCTACCGTGAAGTCCTCACTCAGGAATATGTGCGCGCCGAGATAGAAAAAGGCAAGGGAACCCAGTTTGACCCGAGATTTGCGGACATCATGCTTATGATGATAGACGAGGATCCCGATTACACTATGAGAGAAAAATAAAACATTAAGAACCGCGCCGGACTGTGGCCTTATACCACAATCCGGCGCGATGTTTTTTATGCTGTTTCTGTATTATACAAATTTTATCTCTATATATAGAGATATTTGTTTCTCCCCCCGCCGGAGGCGGGGGGAGAAACGGAAATTATCTTTTCTGTATTTTGAAACAAAAATAGTATTATTCTGCAAACATCCAGTTTATGATCTTCGCCGAATATTCATTCCAGAAGGTCATATCGTGGCCGCCCGCACTCTCGTGATATTCGTGCGGTATCTCATGCTCCGAAAGGAATGCGTGCATACCTCGGTTGTTTTCGAGCAGGAAATCCTCCGTCCCGCAGCACATATAAATATCGGGGAGCTTCTTCCTGCTTTCTTTCAGACGAAGAGCAAGCGCCTCGGGATCATTGTCGCTGCCGAGGACTTTCTCCGGCTCGCCGAAGCATTCACGGTAATATTCGTAATTTGCTTTTCCATTCCCGCCGCCGGGTTTCATTCCCGCAACCTCATGAGTTATCAGAGCTGACGACATCGCGCCGGCTTTTCCGAACTGTTCCGGATATCTGAGCGCCGTATGCAGAGCTCCGAATCCGCCCATTGAAAGTCCCATGATATATGTATCCTCCGCGCTTTTCGCAAGACCGAAGGTTTTTCGCAGATACCGCGGGAGCTCCTCGCCGATAAGCGTGCAGAATTTGTGGCCTGTGGAGATGCCGTCGAGCCAGAACGAATTTTCGCCGTTCGGAATTACAATCGCGAAGTTGTATTTCTGAGCAAGTTCTTCCGGGAGCCAGTTCCATGCGCCCGAAGAATAGCCGTGGAGCAGGAACAGCGTTTTCATCGGGCGGCCTGTGTCCTCATCGTTTTCTCCGGGTATCATCATCTCGAATGATGTAGGCCTTTCAAGTGATCTCGAAAACAGATTAACATTGATGTGTGCCAAAGATAGCATCTCCTTTTAAAAACTTTGGGTTTATACTTATACGATAAATCATAATTTGTGAGGGAATTTGCGGAGGGCTTTCCGTAGTCGCCTATGACCGCCTTTTATGCGCGCAT